>NZ_JBVHQB010000049.1:0-30166 GCF_055567635.1 Streptomyces sp. NPDC026500
GCCGGGAGGGCAGTCGTCAGGCGCGCGAAGCGCGTCAAGCCCGCTGCCGCGAGGTAAGCAGGAATCTCCCGGCTTCAGCCGGGAGAGCACTTCAAACCCACGAGGACCTGACGGTGCCGGACCGTTTGATCGTCTGAGCATGCGCCGTCAGGAGATCCGCGACCGCGTGCCGCTCGCGGTGGTCAACTTGTCATGCCTCGGCTGGCGGCCGCCGGGAGAGCCGAGCTTCCTCCGGTATTCCGTACGAGCGGTGGGCTACGAGCCCTGGGCGACGGCGGTCAACCGCTTCACTCGTCGGAGTCCGGCTGGTTCCGCGCCGCCGCGTACGCCTGGGCCGGTGTCATGGGGACCCCATTGAGGCTGACCGTCTTGTAGGGGCTGACCTCGGCGCATTTCTTGGCCTGGTCCGCGGTGGAGGCGTGGGCGTTGGAGACCGCGGTCTTCGTGTCGGCCGGTGCGGACGACGACGAGCCACCGGGGTAGCTGGTGCCGCTGGGCCAGTCGCTGCCGACCACCAGGATCAGACCCCTGCTTGGGCCCTGCTTCAGATGCGAGGCGGACAGACCCAGGACCTTGGCGGCCGTCAGGGCCTCGCCTTTCTGTCCGCTGCCGTAGGTGAGGGTCGTGGTGGCAGCGGGGTTCGGGGCGTTGGCCGTGGTCGTGCCGGAGCTGAAGCCCTTGTCGATGAGTGCGGTCGCGACGGCCGAGGCGCGGCCGGTGATCCCCGTACCGTTCTCCACCGTCACAGCGACCTCGGAAGCAGGTACGGCCGAGGCGGTGGCCGTGGGTTTCTTGGTCGCGGATGCCGCCGTGGACTTCTTGCCCGACCCGGTGGTCAGTGACTGGTCGTCGGTGATCGTCGCAAACAGGCTCTTGGCGCCCGCACCGACCACCACACGGTTGCTGTCGGCCGAGTCGGGGGCCGTCTGCATCGTCGTGAAAGTCATGCGCTTGGTCGGCACCTTGTTCAGGTCGGATGCGAGCCCGATCAGCTTCTTCACGGTCCCCAGGCCGTCGTCCACGGTCAGCGCCTTGGTGGCGGCGTCAGCGAGGTCGTAGACCGCCGTGGGGTCGGTGAGCGTGCCCGCGCTCTTGAACTTACGGATCATCGCGCTGAGGAAGATGTGCTGGGAGACGGTACGGCCCAGGTCGCTGCCGTCGCCGAACCCGTGCCGCGAACGGACGAACTCCAGCGCGGCAACGCCCTTGAGGGTGTGACTGCCATGGGACAGCTTCAGGTGCGAGTAGGTGTCGTACACGTTGTCGTTGACACAGACGGAGACACCGCCGACCGCGTCGGACATCTTGACCACGCCGGAGAAGTCGAGTTTGACGAAGTGGTCGATGGGGATTCCGGTGAGCTGGTGAACGGTCGCCACCTGGCAGGCCGGGCCGTACTGCAGCGCGCCGTTGATCTGGCCGTAGTAGCCAGCCGTTGACTGGCCGGTTTCCTTGTCCTTGCAGGCCGGCACCTGGGTCATGGTGTCACGGGGGATGCTCATCACGGTGGCGTTGGAGCGGTCGGCGGATATGTGCACCACCATTTGCACGTCGGCGTTGCTGCCGGTCTGCACGCCGGTCCGAGAGCAGCCTCCGCCGAGTTTGCAGTCCGCCTTGCTCGTGCGGCCGTCCGAGCCCATCACCAGGAGGTTGATCGGGGTGCGGCCGAAGGCGTCCGCCTTCTCCGTGCCGCCCTTGCCGTCCAGGGGGACGCTCTGGATGTTGCCGTTCAGGTGCTGGTAGAACCACCAGCCGACACCTGCCGTGCCCAGCACCAAGAGTGCCAGACAGATACCGGCGATCCTGAGCACCCGCCTGCCGCGCTGTACCGGACGGGCCCGACGCGCTCGCCCGCTGCCGCGCGAACGGGAGGCCGCCCTGGACGCGGCCCGGCTGCCCGGAGGACGATCTCCGTCCGACTCCACCGTGCGCTGTCCGGGCACCTGGGACGATCGGCTTCGCGTGGCCCGGCCACCCGAGCCGTCCCACGGGTCGCTCATCTCCCACTCCCATGAACAGTCGGGCCCGGCAGGCCCGGGCCCTCAGGGATGCGGCCGGGCGTGCGCAGGGGCGTACGGGTGGACGAAGCGCGCGTCTACCTCGGTTGCGTAGTTGCGCAATCTAACCAAATCGATGGCCCGAACAGTAGGGATCCCCGCGCAATTCACAGGTGAGGCATCTCATGGAACCTTCCCGAACAAAGATGCGTCCGCGTGAACCTTTGGCCTTCGGATGCCTCGTCTCCGGTGCCTCCCACGGCCTGCGCCTCGGTCGGGCCCCACGGTCGACTGTTCGGCCTGCGCAGCACCTCCAGCACAGTGGGCGCGGGCGCGGAGAGTCCGGGTGAGACTTCGTCTAGGGGTTCGCGTACGGGCGGTGGACCAGGTGTCGCGGTGCCCCTGCCGCAAGGCGGCGGTGGCCTCAGCCACCGGTCCCGTGCAGTTCGCGCAGGGAGGCGAGGTCGGGCTGGGAACGCGCCGTCAGCTGTCCGACCATCACCCGCACCACGGTGACGATGTCAGGGTCATCGACGTAGTAGACCTGCCGTCGGCCCTCACGGCGGGAACTCACGAGTCCGGCGAGCTTCAGCTTGGCCAGGTGCTGGCTGACCGCAGGCAGCGCGCCGCCGACCCGGTCGGCGAGATGCGTGACATCGCTTTCGCCCTGCGACAGCGCCCACATCAGGTGCAGCCGGGCCGAGGAGGCGAGCAACCCGAACGTGGCGGCCGCCTCGGCAAGAACTTCGGCGGACGGATCCTCGAAACCACCGACGCTCCGCGTCACAGCCATCTCCCGCCCACTTCACAGCACTCACGCATGCGCCGCCCAGTGTAGGTGCCCGAGTGTTCGGCTTCCGCGTGCCGAGGCGGGCACACCCCGGGCGCCACTCCCCCGCGCCGCGCCCGCGGCCGGGGGCTGCTGCGGCGCCCTCAGCAGCATGATCGCCGAAGAGGCCTTGCCCATCGCCGACCGGTCGGCAAGCCCACCGGGCCGCCCCTGCGCCCCTACTCACCCTGCGGGAAGCCGGCCGGGAACCGCGGGAAGGGGATCCCGGCCGGACCACCCCAGTGCTGGTCGACGGCACCGCCGTTCCTGCGTGCCGCACTGATCCACTACAGGTGCGATCACCGAGGTCCGGGCGGAAGCCGGACCGCGCGCCAACGCGGGGCCTCGTCGTCGGGGACATCGGGGGAAGGAAAGTGGAAGGGCACCCCGAGGGAGTCGGCCAGCGCCTGGCCCGCCTCCGCGGCGGCGATGCCCGGCGGCGGACGCCCAGGGAGATGGTGAACGATCGCCAGGCCGCGTTCCCCGGCCGGGGCGTCCAGGACCGCGACCAGCACCACGAACCAGTCATGGACGGTATCGCCGTCCCACAGCGCCTCCACCGCGGCCACCTGGCCCGGAAACGCCGCGGCACGCGCTGCGAGTGAGGCGACGTCGAGCGGATCGGGCGGCCTGTACCGCACACGATCACTGAGAGCCTCGTACCGCGCGAGCACCACCTGCTCAGCGTCGCGCAGGCCCAGCCCGAGCGGGCGCAGGGCCTCCAACACGGCCTTGATCGCCATAATCCGGCGATCACGCAGCACATTCGCGTCGACCTCCCGGCGGGTCTCCTCCTCCAGGTGGCCCCACCAGCCGCTCATCGGGGCCCCGGGAAGGGTTCCATGGCGTACGTCATGGGGTGAACGTACGGCAGTACGCCGCGGACAACCCGGCGGCCCCCTCAGAATCGCGGGGTGCTACTCCCCCGTGGCACCGTCGACGGCTTCGCGCAGGAGGTCCGCGTGGCCGACGTGGCGGGCGTACTCCTCGATCACGTGCTCGAGCACGAACCGCACATCGGTGTTCCCGAACTCCGGGTTCGGCACGATCCGCGCAGGGTCGGCGGTCACCTGCGCGAAGACCTGCCGCGATTCCTCGCATGCCTTCAAGTAGTCCTCGTACACGTCCCTGGCCGACGTAGGGTCCGACTCGTCGTACCACTCGTCACCGCCGGCGGTGATGTAGGTCCGGTAGGGGAAGAACTGAGGCGTTGCGCCGGCCAGCGTCCGCTGGAACCAGGCACGCTCGACCCCCTGCAGATGACGCATGAGCCCGAGCAGGGTCAATGCCGAAGACTTCAAAGGCCGTTGCCGCAGTTCCGCGTCCGAAAGTCCCTCGCACTTCCACAAGAAGGTCACTCGGTGGTACTCCAGGTTCGACGCGATCACGTCCAACCATGGGCCTGAAATCATGCGCCGGGGCCGAACGATCTTCTGGACCACGATGTCGCCCACGATGGGTCTCCTACTCGTCATCAGGCTTCTTCGTCGAACGCACGCTGACCTTTCGGGGCTGACGGCGGGGCAGGCCCTACTGTCACCTCACATCAGGTGCGGTCGTCCAAAGAAGACCCTCTTGCGCATGGAAACTCATCGCTCGATTGACTGTTCGCCATTTGTTCGTGTGGCCGTTCGGGGTGGAACGGGGTTCCGGAGCAGGCGAGTTGGCCGATGCGGAGGCAGGGACGCATCCCGCCACTGGGACGGACGACCGACGTCCGGGTGAGTCACCTTTCTCGGCTCGACAGGACCTCCTTGACCTTGGCGAGGGCGAAGCCCCAGCCCTGTGCGACGGTCGGCTTGCCCGGCACGGCCACCTCCTCAGGGTTGGTCAGTACGTCCAGCACGACCGGTCCCGGTGTGTCGAACGCCCGACGCACACTGTCGTGCAGTTCGGCCGGGTCGGTGACCCGGATTCCGGTGAGGCCGAGGGCCGTGGCCACCGCGGCGAAGTCGGGGTTGTCGAGTTCCGTGCCGAACTCGGGCAGGCCCGCCTGCTCCTGTTCCAGCTTGACCATGCCGAGGCGGCGGTTGTCGAAGACGACGAGTTTCACCGGCAGCCTGTACGTCCTGATCGTCATGAGGTCTCCCAGCAGCATGCTCAGCCCTCCGTCGCCGCAGAAGGCGACGATCTGGCGCTCCGGCGCCCAGAGCTGGGCTCCGAGGGCCTGCGGCATGGCATTGGCCATGGAGCCGAGATTGTAGGAGCCGATCAGGCGCCTGGTGCCGGTCATGGTGACGAAGCGGGAGAGCCAGACGGTGGCCATGCCGGTGTCGGAGGTGAAGACGGCGTCCTGGTCCGCGAACGTGTCCACAGCGGCCGCCAGCGCTTCGGGACGGATCTCATGGTCGCGGTTGTCCAGGGCGGCGCGCAGTTTCCCGGTCAAGCGGCGATCGTGGTCGGGGCGAGCCAGCCGCCGCTGTCCTTCCTGCCACTGGGCGAACCGTTCGCGGGCGTCGTCCAGGTGGGCACGGTCGGGTGCCGCTTGCAGCAGCGGAAGCAGGCCACGCAGCGTTGCTCCGACATCGCCGGCGAGGCCCACGGTCACCGGGACCCGGCGGCCCAGGTGCTCCTCACGGGCGTCGATCTGCACGACTTTGCAGTCCTTCGGATACCACTCGCGGTAAGGGAAGTCGGTGCCCAGCATGAGAAGCACATCGCCGTTGTCGAGCGCGTGGGAGGCGGCGGGATTGCCGATGAGTCCGGTCTGGCCGACCTGGAAGACGTTGTCCTCCTCGAAGCCTTCCTTCGCTTTGAGGGTGAGCACCATGGGCGCGGCGAGCAGCTCGGCGGTGCGGAGCACTTCGGCGCGGGCGTCACGCGCCCCGCGGCCGACGAGCAGGGTGACGCGGGAGGCGCTGTTCAGGAGGTCGGCAGCCTCGGCCAGCGCGGGGTCATCGGGCCGCGTGACGGCACGGTGCAGTGCGAAGCGCGTCGGCCGGTCCTCACCGAGTTCCTGGTCCCCCAGGTCACCGGGGACCGTCAGCACGGCCACTCCGCCCTGGCTGACGGCCGCGCGTACGGCCGATTCCAGCATGCGCGGCATCTGGTCCGGAGAGGTGACGGTGGCACGGTAGACGGCCACGTCCCGGAAGAGCAGGTCGTTGTCCACTTCCTGGAAGTACTCGCTGCCGATCTCCGCGAGGGGCACCTGACCGCAGATCGCAAGGACCGGCGTCCGGCTCTTGGCCGCGTCGTAGAGACCGTTGAGGAGGTGGACCGAGCCCGGTCCCACGGTTCCCATGCACACTCCGAGGGTGCCCGAGAGTTGCGACTGGGCCCCTGCGGCGAAGGCCGCGGCCTCTTCGTGCCGGCACCCCACCCAACTCAGCTCCTCCGTGGTGCGGATGGCATCGGTCAGCGGGTTCAGGGCGTCTCCGACGACTCCGAAGACGTGCCTGACGCCCAGTTCCTTGAGTGCGTCGACGATCACATGGGCGACAGTGCGTGCCACAGGAATGCCCTTCGGTCCGGTGAGGCCCCTTGGTACGAGGCGACGGGTCAGTGGGTGAAGCGGTCCGGGTCGGCCGTCTGCCAGTCGGTTGCCCAACTGTCGGGGACTGAAGCGAGCAGTTGTCCGGGCGTGAGCCATTCATGGAGTTCGGCGTAGGAAAGGACGGTGTGCGCGTCCACCCGCTGAAGCAGCATGTGGGGGCGCAGGCCCTGCGGATCGTCGACACCCATCGACGCCATGATCTGGAGGGCACTCTTCACCGTCGCCTGCTGATAGCGGTGAACACGCCGGGACTTGTCTTCGACGTCGACGGCACGACCGCGTCGTCCGTCCTGGGTGGCGACCCCGACCGGGCACGTGTTGGTGTGACAACGCTGCGCCTGGATGCATCCGATCGCGAACATCATGGCGCGGGCGGCGTTGGTGTAATCAGCGCCCTGGAGCAGACGCTTCACCAGGTCACTGCCGGTGGCGACCTTACCGCTGGCAGCGATGCGGATCTGGTTCCGCAGACCGACGCCGACGAGGGCGTTGTGCACGGTCATCAGTCCTTCGCCGAGCGGCAGTCCGACGTTGTCGGCGAACTCGAGGGGAGCCGCGCCCGTTCCGCCCTCGGCGCCGTCGACGATGATGAAGTCCGGCGTGGTGCCTTCGGCCAGCATGGCCTTGCACACGGCGAGGAACTCACGGCGTGAGCCGACGCACAGCTTGAACCCGACGGGTTTGCCATCGGCCAGTTCGCGCATCCGGCCCAGGAAACGGACCAGTTCACGCGGAGTGGAGTACACACGGTGGAAGGGGGGAGAGACGACCGTCTGCCCCTGCGGAACGCCGCGGACCCGCGCGATCTCCGCGTTCACCTTGGCACCCGGCAGGACTCCGCCGATGCCCGGCTTGGCTCCTTGGCTGATCTTCAATGACACACACTTGACCTGCTCGTGCGCCGCCTTGTCGGCGAACTGCCCCTCGTCGAAGCCCCCGTCGTCCGTCCGGCAGCCGAAGTAGCCGGTACCGATCTCCCAGACGAGATCGCCGCCGGGCCGCAGGTGGTACTCGGACAGGCCACCCTCGCCGGTGTCGTGGGCGAAGCCGCCCAGCCGAGCTCCTGTGTTGAGAGCCAGCACCGCGTTGGCCGACAGGGAGCCGAAGCTCATCGCCGAGACGTTGAGCAGGGCCATGTCGTACGGCTGCCTGCAGTCGGGGCCGCCGATCCGGACCCGGGGCGGGTCGTCGAGCACCGGTCGCGGGGCCATGGACGGGGTGAGGTACTCACTGCCGGCCCGGTAGAGGTCGAGTTCCGTGCCGAAGGGTTCCTCGGCGGCTGTTCCCTTGGCCCGTTCGTAGACGATGCTGCGGGTATCGCGGTCAAAAGGGCGCCCGTCGAAGTTGCGCTCGATGAAGTACTGCTGGAGTTCCGGCCGAAGCGCCTCCAGCGCGAAGCGCAGATGCCCGAGCAACGGGTAGTTGCGCAGCACCGAATGCCGCCGTTGAACGAGGTCGTGGACGGCCACCAGCTCGGCCAGGAGCAAGAGGACGGCCACGCCCCAGTACCAGGGAGAGACCAGGACGGCGGCCACCAGACCACCCGCTGCCAGCAAACCGAGCAGAACGACCAGACGTATCTTCAGCACCACGTCCATGTGTCCCCAAACCCGGTCGTCAATCACGAACGGGCGAGTGACCCTGTGCTCCGGCCGGACGGTGGGGGGCTTCACCGCACGCCGGTCCCGGGGCTGCGGCCGGCCACTGTCGGCGCCACCCGGATCGCCCGCCCACTCCTTGGCCGGGCCAGGCGATACCGATGGCCTCCCGCTGGGTAGGGCGCCTCCGGCTTCCGGGTCTGCGGCTCAGCGGCCGGGCAGGAAGTGATCGGCCCAGCGGCGGAGCCCCCACCGTGAGCGGCGAGGCCGGGAATGAACGGGCCGGCGAGCCCGCGCGCCGACCCGACCCGCTTCGGCCGGGCTCCGCTCCCAGTGATCGTCAGGCGACAGCAGGGGCGCCTTGCGTTCCGCCTGGGCCCGGATCTCCATGCGGGAGGCATGAGCGGTGACCTGGAACGCCTCTTCGTAGGAGGCCAGGGCTGCACTCACTGCTCCGCCGGCGAGCCCCCGGCGGCGTATGCGGACAGCCAGCCAGGTCAAGAAGCCCAGGACCGCGGCGAGGCCGCCGAACAAGATGAGGACCGGAACAAGGGCATCCAGGGACGGGAGGGTACTGGCCGACCCCGACGGCCGGACGCCCGGTAGGGCTCGCCGCTGGCCAGGCAGCGCCGGGCCGCACGTGGCCGGTCCCGTGCCAGCCACCAGGACGCACGTTCAGGTGCGGGAGGACGCCGGTTCACCGCTGGGCATCCACGGCGCGGGCTCGGCTGCGCAGTTCTATGCGGGCCGCCGGCATCCGGCCGGGGCCCGACCAGAACGGATGCCACCACAGCCGGGCTGACAGCACCAGTAGACGACGGCGCAGCGCCGTGTTCGCCGCCGGGCGGGACGCGGCGAGGGCGTCGTAGGTGCGGTACCAGGCCACCTGCAGTTGGACCAGATCGTGAGGGAAGGGCTCGGACTCCATACCTCTATTAGTTCACGTGTTCGAATTACGGCTCAAGTCGAGGCTCGCCCGCTGCGCACCGCTGTGACGGAACACTCGGGCACCGGGTGGCGGCCATGCCCGCGCCCCTGGAGTCATGGCCGCCGCCGGGGACGCGGGCATTTGCTCCGGAATCCGATACGTCGGCCCCGGATGCCCTCCGGTCCGGAACCCGCACATTGCCGAGGATGTCCTCCCGCACGGGACCGTTCCTGGAAGGATCCGGTGTCGTGATCGCGAAACCCTCCGACGACCTCGCCGCCGCCTTCGCACGCCTGGGTGGTGAGGAGGACGGGCAGGTCTGGAGCGATCTGTGGAACGACTTGTGCCACCAGGGGTGCGTCTACGACGACAGCTTCCTCGCCCTCCCCCACCTGGCGGCCATCGCAGACGGCCGCGCCCCCGGCGCACCGCAGGAAGCCGTCCTGATGGCGGGCCTCATCGCCTCGGCGGCAGACGACGAGCGCTGCGCACGCTACGCCGGGGAGATCACTGTCCTGCTCCCGGTGGCCCGGCGTCACCTCGATGCGGCGGGCGACGACGCCGTGGCCTTCGTGTACCTACTGCAATGCGTCCTGGCCTTCGAGGGCGAGCGCATATGGAGCACGGGACTGCTTGAAGGCTTGTATGAGCAGGAGTACGAGATCGACTGCCCGCAGTGCGGATCGACGCTGTTCATCGCCTTCGGTGACCATGGCACCTTCGCCTCGGACGGCGACTACGCGACCGCCGAACCGGTCAAGGCAGCACTGCTGCCTGCCGATCCGGCCGCCCTCGCCCCCTTGCCCGCGCGCCTGCATCACACAGCGACCCAGGCGGGTCACGAGGGAGTCGCGCGGGGTCACGTATCTCTTCGGTCACGCCACATGCCCGGCCTGCGACGACGTCTTCGCGGTCTCGGATCAGGTCGAGGCGAGCCACCGGTGAGCGACACTCCCACGCCGCTCGAAGCAGTGGACTGGACAGCCCTCAGGCACGCCTACGGGACGGCCGAGGACGTGCCCGCCATGCTTCGGGACCTCCACCGGCCCACGAAGGCCGCCGCCGCTGCCGACGATCTGCTGACCCACGTCCACCATCAGGGCGGCGGGGTCTACTCCTGCGCTCCGGCCGCTCTCCCCCACATCATCGCGGCCGCCGCGGACCCGGCCGTCGCCGCGGACGTGCGCGGCGAACTCCTCCACCTCGTCGGCTCTCTTGCCGACGCGGGAAACACCGCACAACCCCGCTTCGTCACCTCCGGCTGGCCCGCCGCATGGGACCGGGCGATCACCGACCTGCTGCCGCTGCTCGACGATCCGGTGGCGGCGAACCGCATGGCCGTCGCGGACACCCTCGCCGAAGCTCACCACCGGGCCGACGAGGTGATCGCCGCGCTGCGGGCACGGTGGGACGTGGAGCCCGAACCACAGGCGCGGCTCCACCTCATCGACTCGGCCGGCTCACTGACCGCTCACGCCGGTGAACAGCGGAGCGCATCCCTTCACTGGCTGCGGCAACTCATGGACGGCGCCGAGCCCTCCGTACGGCTCGTCGCCGTGCAGGCCCTGCGCCGCGCGCTGCCGGGGCAGGACGACAGCGCGTACACGCGGACCGTGGCCGACGTCCTGTGCGGCAGCGAACCGAGCACATGGCGGCGGCCGGGAGGCGGTGCGTCCGCGCCGACGGTCGTCTGGGCTGTCGGCCTGCTGGGAGCGGACCGGACCAGCCTGGCCGAGGCTACTCGCGGACTGCTCGGACACCCGGACGCCGCCGTGCGCGCGGGAGCACTTCAGGTGGCCGCCGAGGCGCTCAGCCGCCGGCGCTCAGCCGCCGCCGAGCTGCTGCCGGCCGTGGCCCGTTCGCTGTCCGACCCCGAGCCCGGCAACAGGCTCTTCGCCGCCCGGGTTCTTGGCATGTGCGGGCACGCCGCCCGCCCCTGGGCCGACGCGCTGTCGGCCATGGCCATGGAAGAGGGCGAACCGGATCTGCCCACCCGGTCCCACGCGCTCTGGGCGCTGTCGCGAATCGGAGACGTGCGATGCGTGCCGCCCCTGGCCCGACGCCTGGCCACAGCGCGGCCCGGGTTCGCGTACCACTCGGTCCACGCCGACGGCTGGTGGACGTACGAGCTGAGCCTGAACGAGGTCGCCGCGGGGCTCGGCACCCACGCCGACGTGCTGCTGCCCCCGCTGCGGGCCCGGCTCACCGCCGCCTCCACCCTCGACGAACGCCGCGCGCTCTGCCGGCTGCTGCAGGCGTGGGGCGGAGCGGCCGCCCCCGCGATCCCGGACCTGATCGCCCTCCTGGACACCGACGCCGCGGTATGGGCACTGGACGCCCTCGCCGCGATCGGGTCGGCCGCGGCCGAGACCGTACCCCGCGAACGACTGCGCGCCCTCCTCGACGCCCCGCCCGCGGACCAGCCGTTCGCACCGCGCAGCCTGGCACTCGCCTACGGGCGGCTGACCGGCGACCGGGAGCCCGCGCTGAAACTGCTCCTTCCCCAGCTGGGCGAGCCGTACGGCCAGGACAACGCCGCCACACTGCTGGCGGAGCTGGGGCCGGCAGCCGCGCCGCACGCCGGGCGGCTGCGCGAGCTCCTCCCCCTGCACACGGAGGGCTGGCTGCCGCTGCGCGTCGGCGAAGCACTGTGGCGGATCACCGGCCGGACCGACGAGGTGGTCCCGGCCCTCGTCCGGGCGATCACCCCGTTCGTGGAACGGGGTGGTGCCTACCCGGCGGTCGTCGAGACGGTGAAGCTGCTGGCCGCGATCGGCGCGGACGCCGCCCCCGCGGAGCCCGTCCTGAGAGCGTTGCTCGACGCCGACGAACGGCCCGTCAGGCACGGAACGTGGCGCTCCGTCCCGGAGGACGACGCACTGTGCACCGCCGTACGCGCCGCACTGCTCGCCATCTCCGCGCCCGGCGGTGCCACCTGACATCGTGCGGGCACCACGCCCAGCACCCTCAGGCCAAGCGGGCGGGATGCCATGGACGAAACGGTCGAGTCGAGCCCGCCGGCCGAGCATGCCGCCCGGCGGGCAACAGCCGCCCGCCTCCACAGCATCACCCGGCGACCGGCGACCGGATCGAGCAGGATTGAAGAAGCCACCGTGACCGGGCCGCGGCTAGCGTGATCTGCATGACTTCCATCGCATCCGTCACCCTCGAGGTGGACGACACCGCCGCCGCCCAGAACTTCTACGACACCGCCTTCAAACTCGGCTCCCAGCTGCGCCTGCGGGCCGCCGAGGCACCCACGGCCGGCTTCCGCGGATTCACGATGGCTCTCACCGTGTCCCAGCCGGGCGACGTCACCAGCCTCATCGAGACCGCCCTCGCGGCCGGCGCCACATCACTGAAGCCCGTGTCGAAATCCCTGTGGGGGTACGGCGGCGTCGTACAGGCGCCGGACGGAACGATCTGGAAGATCGCGACCTCGGCGAAGAAGGACACCGGCCCGGCCACGGGAACCATCGACGAGACGGTGCTCCTGCTCGGCGTCGAGGACGTGAAAGCAAGCAAGCGGTTCTACGTCGAGCAGGGCTTGACCGTCGCAAAGAGCTTCGGCGGCAAATACGCGGAATTCGCCACAGCCGAGCCGAACCAGGTCAAACTCGCACTCTACAAGCGCCCCGGGCTGGCCAAAGACCTCGGCGTCCCCAACGACGGCAGCGGATCACACCGGCTCGCCGTCACCAGCTCCACCGGGGCGTTCACCGACCCGGACGGCTTCGCCTGGGAAGCCTCCTCATTGACACCCAGTCACCCCTGACCGCTGCCCCCTGTCTTCTGTCCCTGTCAACGTGGCGGAAAGCGAATTCGCGCCAGAGGTCTACGGCGACGGGCCTTGTTTCGCCGTGGGGACCTGGGTAGCCGGCCAACTGCTTGTCCTGTGACCCCAGTCCATCGAAGAGAGCCAACTGGCCCTCCCTGGGGAAGATCTCGTCGTGCCACTGGACGTGGAACAGAGCGGGGGCTGTGATCCGCCGGGCGTCCGCCGCGATGCGCTCCGGCGCTCCCAGGCCCTTGTGCAGGCCTGGTCCTTGCCGAAGGCCGAACTTGCCGAGGACCACGCAACGGAGCCGGCCGCCCAAGGCGGCCGCCAACGGGATGCCGAACCGGGTTCCCATGGACATCCCCAGGTAGGCGAGGTTGCCAGTGTCCGCGACACCCAAGGAACCAATTGCGTCCACAGCCGCCCGCCAGTCGTCCGTCATCCGGTCGAGGACGACATCGATCCCGTCCTCGGCCATACGGGCCTGGTACTCCGCAGCCGACAGCGGGCTGGGTACCCGTTCGCCGTGGTAGGGCCCGTCGATCGCGAGCACGGCAACACCGGCGCGGGACGCGAACCACCGAGCCAGGCCACAGATCCGTTCACTCTTCTTGTGCCCGCTGCCCCCATGCCCCAACAGCACCAGAGGAGGGGGCACCGAGATGGGCGAAGGCGACAGCCAGAGCACCCCCGGAACCACGTCGGCTTCCCGGCGTAAATGAAACCCCCGCACAACCGCACCGCCGTCCACAACACGGCGGTCGGCCCACACCACTGTCTCGCCCACACAACCACTCAACCAAAGACCCACCCCGACCGACCAGGGCTACCCTGTCGCGGTGACGACCTCGCGAGTACTGTCGATCGCCCTCCAGGACACCGACCAGCCCCCGCTCCGTCCGCTGCCGATCGAAGCTGCCGAACTGCTTCACGGCGTTGACGCTCCGCCGCGCCTGGTCGCACATCTGCGGGCCGTCCACGACGTTGCAGGACAGCTCCTCGAATGGATCGCCGCCCGCAACCTCGACCTGGGAATCAACGCGGAAGCCGTTCTCTTCGGAGCCGCCACCCACGACATTGGCAAGACCCTGCACCCCGCCGAATTGTCCTCTCCCGGCGCACAGCACGAGGAAGCCGGCCGTGAGCTGCTCATGAACCGAGGCGTCGATTCCGGCATGGCACGCTTCGCCGCAACACACGCCGCCTGGAGCACCAACGAGGCCGGGATGGAAGACCTCCTGGTCAGCCTCGCCGACAAGATCTGGAAGAACAAACGGGTCCCCGAACTCGAAGACCTTGTCGTCGCCGGACTGGCGGTGGCGAGCGGAAGGCCGGCCTGGGAGGAGTTCCTCGACCTGGACAGCGTCCTCACTCTCATCGGCGACCAAGCCGACGCACGCCTCACCTTTCAGATGTCCTACCCCGCAGACGGGGGCGGCGGACGACCGCCGAACCTCCCGACCGCGCTCACAACATGGTTCGCCGAGAACGAGGCAGGCTTCCGCTCACGTGGGGTCACTGCCGAACTGGGGCACTCCCCAGCGGACGGCCGTCTGAAGAACAGCACTTGGCTGACCGTCGAGGCCGGGAGCCGGGTCATGCAGGTCACTGTCTGGAGCAGCGGCGAAGCCGAACTCGACGCCACCGACGGCACCTGTCTCACCTTGGAGGTCGGGATCAAGCCGGAGATCCGCGAGGCATCGGACGAGGACATGCCTCCGGACTACCCGGCCGCGAGCATCGGCTTCCTTCCTGGCGACGGTGACGACTACGTGATCACCGAAGGCGGCCTCAAGGGGCAGCGCGGCTACTTCTCCCGCGACGCCGGCGGCACGGTCACAGGCGTCGACCTCGCCGGCCGGCTGTTCGGCCGGGACACGCACGCGTCGTGATCCACGGCAGGCAGGGGCGGACCGAGCGGTCGCCCCTGCCTTGCGCCCCGAGCCGGTCGCCGGCCGACCTGCGGTCATGACCCGTCTCCGCCGACCTGTCGCAGCGAAGGTCGAGCGTTGTCACCAATGGTTGAGCGTTGCCCGTGCAGGGGGGCGGGCGCCTCGGCTACCTAGGGTCGTGACGGCCGGTCAGGCATGTGAGGCAACAGGCCATTTCCCGTACGTGCCTCACAGGACTCCGAGGACTCGCGCGGCACGTAGGCCAAGGCGGGCGAGACGTTCGTGAATGCGGGCAGCGCCAGGCCGTGTCCGGCGTGGCCCGCCAGCGGCTTACTGCTGCGGGGCACTCACCAGCGCTTCGGGCAGATAGGCGGACCGGATGCCCAACTGCCAGCCGTGCGCGAGACAGGCGAGGGCGGCCAGCGTGACGGTCCCCACCGGAAGCAGGCTCCGGGCAGCCGGGTCGGCTCCGACGCTCTCGCGGTGCGCCACGAGTCGTTCCTCAAGGGCCCGCTCGAACGCGGCACGGTCGTCGTCGACCAGGACGCGCAGCAGCCGCTGGTCCGGAGTCAGTGTCCCGGCCGCATCGAGCTGTTCGGCCGTACGCGCCCGCTCGGCAGCATCCGGCTTGCCCAGTGGCACCGGCCCCGGAAGCGCGCCGGGACGGCGCCCCTGGACGACATTCAGGTAGCCACACAGGGCGTCCATCTCGGCGAGGTCGGCCGGGTCCGACACCGACTCCCGCTTCGAGTACGGAACGCCGTCACGGATGGCGGGCGCATAGTCCTCGCGCAACAGAGGGCCAATCACCCGGTCCCGCTCCCATATCAGGCCGCTGATCACGGCCCACGCGAACGCGTCGGTCCAGGTCCGTGCCGTGGTCACCGGGCCGGCTGGCTCCCACTCCTCCTCGTAGTGAAGCTCCTCGCTGCTGCAGGTCTCCGTCACGAGCGGGAGGGGGACCGAGAAGTCGCCGTCGGGGAAGCACGCGAGGCTCAGCACGCCCAGGGCGCACTCCGCAGCTGTGATCAGAGCGGTGCGTGAGTCGGGCGTACGCAGGGCTGGGTCGGGCACGGTGCGCGCGCCGACGTGGTCGGCCAGCTCCTCGCCGAGTTCCCTGAGCCCTCGTCGCAGCGGCATGTCGCCGTGGCGCATTTCGTGCCACCGGCCAAAGGCCCGACCCCACATGTCCTCAAGGGCCTGCTCGATCCGCTTTTCTGCGACCGCGTGACGCGTCACTTCTTTGATCATCATGCCTGCCATCCTGGCAGTGCCCACCGACAGTGCAGTCCCACTCCGCGGGCCGGCCACCGCGCCCGTCCGAGGACCCGGCTCTGGCCAGTGCGCTCAACTCCGGTGAGAAAGAGGCCCGTCGACCAAGGTTCAGTGAGAACGCTCAACTTCACTGCGCGAGGCCGCCAAGGACCGGCTGCCAGGCGAGCGCCTGCTGAACGCGGGTTGCCTCGACGGCCCACGCCTGGTCTCGGCCCCACCAGAGCACGGCTCGGCCTCACCGGAGGGCGGCATCAGCCTGACCGGCCCCGTTGCCGGTAACGCCACCGGCCACTGGCGCGACACTCTCTCCACCAAGTCGACCCGGTCGTCGGGTTCCAGTTCTCACGCGCCGACTGCCGACCCTGTCCGCCAAGGGAAGGGGGCGAGGTCGGGCTCGACCCAACCGGTCCTGGCCGCCGCGCCCGCCAGCGTTGCGGGCCGGTAGAAACGAGTCAGCAGCTTCTTGTCGAGCAGCGCGGGATGCTGATCCGCGAAGGCGTCGAAGTCCGCTGCCTCCGACTCGTCCGCGTGGTGGCCCACCAGCTCGACCCAGGCCCGGCTGACGGTGGAGTTGTACTTCTGCGGAACGCCTGCGTAGCGGGCGGTGCGCTGGATGCCGCTGCTGACCAGGTCCACGGCCTCGGCCGTTCCGTAGCGCCGGACGGCCAACCACGTGAGGTGAATGTGCTGGCGATGCCCAAAGCGTTCAGCGAGGGCCATCACCTCCCCCATCAACTCGGTGAACGGCGTGGGGTTCTCGTTCGCGCCGTCGTCGCGCGCCATCATCGTCCCTCCCCTATCAGCGCATCCAGGACGGCATAGAAGCCGGCGACGGCCTCGCTGGGCAGGCCGTCCAGCGCACGCCTCTCGAGATCGTTCAGCGTCTGCTTGATCAGCGCTGCCGTCGCGTGCCCGGATTCGGTGAGTTCGATGAGCACCGAGCGGCGGTCACCGGCGCGCGTGCCACGGGTGATGTGCCCGCGGCGCTCCAAGCGATCGAGCACGCTCGTCAGAGTCGTGGGACGGGCACCGACGGCTGCGCCCAGTTGGGACACGGTGCGGCCCGTGCCGTCGGCGAGGTTGGCCAGTGCGTTGATCTCGGAGGCGGTCAGGTCGAGATCGACGAGTTCGCTGGTGATCAGGTGCAAGGTGGCGTGGGTTGCGCGCTGCAGGGTCAGCAGCGCGGACCGTTCGGGGGATACGAATTCAGACTTCACGATTTCGTATATTACGAAATCGTACTAACGACCGCAAGCCCTTCTCGGGCGATCGACTTCGACAGCGTTCTCGGGCTGGCGGTAGACGAACTCCTGGCCCGCCGCATCGCCATAGTGGACGCGATCGGGTGCAGCCGTCGCCCGGTCCAGCGATCGGCGAACCGCTCCACCGTGCGGGCCGGGGCAAACCGGCGGCTGCCCAGGTCCGCCAGGAGCTCGCTCAGCAGCCCCCAGGGGCTAACGCACAGGGGGCCACCGGACGGAGGGCTGCTCCTCGGCGTCAACGAAGCGGTTGACCAGGAGCGTGATACGGCTGGGGATCCGGTCGGCGGGAAGCCGGCCGGCGCGGGTGAGGGTGATCAGACCGTGCAGCGCGGCCCAGAACGTCTCGACGAAGAGGCCGGGCTCCTCGTCAGGGCCCGCGTGGGCCACCAGCGGGTCCACCAGGGCCTGGAAGGCCTCGCGCAGAGGTGCGGGGGTGGCCTCGACCGCGAAGGGGAGGCCGTTGTCGAGACTGAACATCGCGTCGTACAGAGCTGGATTTCCGGTGGCGAAGTCGGTGTAGCCGCGGGCCAGCGCGGCCACAGCCGGCCGCCCGGCGGGCTGCCCGACCACCGCCGCGCGCAGGGCAGCGGTCAGTTCGGTCATGCCCTCCAGCGCGACCGCCCCGAGGATCTCGCGCTTGCCCCGGAAGTGGCTGTAGAGGACAGGCTGGCTGTACTCGATCCGCTCGGCGAGCTTGCGCGTGGTGACCGCGTCCCAGCCCTGGGCCTCGGCGAGCTCGCGGGCCGTGGAGACGATCAGCTGATGGCGGTTGGCCCGCTCTCGTTCTTTGCGTTCCTGCACAGACATGCCCCGATTCTAGCACCGCTAGACAAGTGAGCAGTGACCTGTCTAGTATTGCGTCAGAATCTAGCGCTGCTAGAAAAAGCCCTGGGGAGGGGTCATGGTGAACTCATTGGCAGTCGTCACGGTCGTCGTGGTCGGAATGATGGTGGGCGTGGAGTTCGCGGTGGCGGTGTTCGTCAACCCGATCCTGGACCGGCTCCCCGACGACAACTGCATCGCCGCCCGCAGCGACGGGGCCCGGGTGCTCGGCCGGGTCATGCCGGTCTGGTACATCGGCTCGATGGTGCTGGGCGCGATCTGGGCCGCCGTGGCCTGGGGAGACTCGGGCGCCTCGCTGGTCACGGCGGCCACCGCGCTGTTGGCGGTGAGCGTGGTGATGTCGGTGCTGCTGCTGGTGCCGATCAACAACCGGGCCAAGACCTGGACCGCGGAGGGCAGGCCCGCCGACTGGAGGCAGCAGGCGGGTCGCTGGGACCGCTACCACTACGTCCGGGTGGGCGTGATCGTGCTCGCCTTCGCCCTGTTCGCGGTCGCCCTCAGCCGGTGACGGTGTCTGCGCCGTAGAACGACATCAAGCTGCCGTGGTGAGTTGACGGTCGGGCCGAACCCGGGTCTCCTGACACGCAAGTCGAGCCGACCAAGGCTCACTTCGGCAGCGGCCGCACCCGCGACACCCGAGCGATGCCGAGTTGAAGAGACCTCGGCGACCGCCCCGCCGACAGTTCCGCAGCGCTGGAGTCAATCGCATGCAGAAGGGGGCGTGGGCCTGCGCAGCAGCCACTGCACGAACGTCCGACGCCGGGGCCGCACCACCACGCGGCCGTGGACCTTCTGACCGACCAGCTCCACTCGCAGCGTGACCGGCATATCAGGATTCGCCGAAGCCTGACGGTACTTGACCCCGCTGTGCACCAGCTGCAGACCATCCGTATCGACCACGATGCCTGGCCTCGTGACCAGCGTCAGGGTCTTCCCGGTCATGCCCACGTCGATCCGCAAGGTGTCGTACGTGATCACCGCGTCGGTGAAGTCAAGCCTCACATCGCAGAACGTCACCGCGAGCTCCAGCCTCCGCGGCACCACCCAGCGCCCCACGCGCTCGACCGGGCCGCTGTGGACCTGTTCGATCCGAACTATGTCCTTGGCCTCTACTCCAATTCCGCCAACCGTAGCCGGTACCGGCGGCAGGTCAGCGGTGAGTGTGGTCAACTCGCTCAAAGTCCGCGCCGACAGGGCAGCTTCCAGGCGCTCGTCCAACTCGTCCGCGGTCAGCAGGCCGTCCCCCGCCGCGATACGCAGCACATCCACCACCCGGTCCCGGTCCGCATGCGAGGCTCGCAGCTCGGGCGACGAGCCGGGGCCGGAATGCCTCCCGGTAGGCGAAATCTCTCCCGACATGCTTCCGTCCTGGTCCTGTCGAACGTTTCCGCGCGACGCAGGCAGCGGCGCGAGAAGAAGACTAACGCTATATCGCGACATGAATCCCGGCCGGCCCCTTCACGGAGAGGCGATGGATCAGCGTCGATGCACGGCAGGTGGCATCCACCATGCCGAGGCCCGGTCGCGACAACAACCGGATCCCCGGGGGCGGTACAACACCTCGTTCACGGCCACGGCCTGTCAGCCGCACCACCCACACGAGGATCGATTTCGAGGCGACCTCCGCACCATCCGATGGGAGATCAACAAGGCGTAGGGGCGAAGGCCGCAGAGTTCGGGCTGCTCGGAGCGGAGGCGCCGGACACCCCACCGAGCGGGCGGCCTTGGGCCGGCCGCCGTGGGGTGTTTCGCGTTTCGGGGGCCGCCCGGTCGCCGGTGCCGTCGTGTCAGCCGAACCATGCACGAGCATTGCCGGCGCCGGTCGCTGTAGCCACCGACGCTGCGGGCGCATCGTGCGCGGCAGCTGATGCTCCATGGCGATGTCCTGCTCCAGGCCTGGCGCAGGGCGCGGATGCGATGTCAGTCCGTGATGTCGACGCCGAAGCCGCGGGCGAAGTCAGCCAGTCGGTGGTTCTATTCCTGGCCGACCGCGCGGACGCGCCATAGCGGGCCGGGCCGGTAGATCTCGGCGAGCAGCAGCGTGCGCTCGGTGGTCGCGGCGTCGAGGGTGGCTGGGCCACGGCGCGCTCAACGGTTCGCTGGGAGACCCTTGCGTGAAACAAGTCACGGTTGCTCTCTGTGCCAAACAGCCTGCTCCACCATGTAAGTTCCTGCGTCCAAGGGGTGCGGACTCCCCCTGATCACACATTCGCGCCGCCGCAACTGCACGCCCCTGAGGGAGACATTGCCATGCCCGCACAAGAATCGGCCCACCACCCGCCCCAGTGCATCGGAGTGGTGGCCGAGTCCACTCCCGGGGAGACCCGTGTCGCGGCGACGCCTGCCACAGTGCGCCAGTTGGTGGGGCTGGGCTACGACGTCGTCGTCGAGTCGGACGCCGGCACGGCGTCAGGCTTCGCGGACGACACATACTGTGACGCAGGGGCACAAATAGGCGACGCCTGGCAGGCGGACATCGTACTCAAGGTCAACTCCCCTTCGCCCGGCGAGATCGCGCGCGTGCCCGACGGCGCGACGCTGATCGGGCTGATCAGCCCGGCCCAGCGGTCAGACCTCCTTGCGGAGCTCGCGAGTCGGCCAATTACCGTACTGGCCCTGGACGCGGTGCCGCGGATCTCGCGGGCGCAGTCGATGGACGTGCTCAGTTCCATGGCCAACATCGCCGGCTACCGAGCCGTGATCGAGGCGGCGCACGTGTTCGGGCGTTTCTTCACCGGCCAGGTGACGGCCGCGGGCAAGGTCCCGCCGGCGAAGGTGCTGGTGGCCGGCGTGGGTGTGGCCGGGCTGGCTGCCATCGGCGCCGCCTCCAGTCTCGGCGCGATCGTTCGGGCGACCGATCCACGACCGGAAGTGGCCGACCAGGTGCGGTCGTTGGGCGGCGAATACCTCCCGGTGGACGTCGCGCAAGAGGAGAGCACCGACGGCTACGCCAAGGCGACCTCCGCCGACTACGACCGCGCCGCGGCCGAGCTGTACCACGGGCAGGCGAAGGACGTGGACATCGTCATCACGACCGCGCTGATCCCGGGGCGCCCCGCCCCGCGCCTCCTCACGGCGGAGGACGTGGCGGCGATGAAGCCTGGCAGCGTCATCGTCGACATGGCCGCGGCCCAGGGCGGCAACGTCGCGGGAACCGTTGCGGGCCGCACCGTGGTCACCGACAACGACGTCACCATCATCGGTTACACCGATCTCGCGTCCCGGCTGCCCACGCAAGCCTCACAGCTGTTCGGCACCAACCTGGTGAACCTGCTCAAGCTGCTGACGCCCGGCAAGGACGGTCGGCTGGTCATCGACTTCGACGACGTGGTCCAGCGGGCGGTGACCGTGGTACGCGAGGGCGAGATCACCTGGCCTCCGCCGCCCGTCGCCGTCTCGGCCACGACCGCCGCGCAGCCTGCCCCTGTGGCAGCGGCCGCACAGCCGAAGGAGCCGCGGCTCACCCCGGCGGCCCGGTTCGGGCTGATCGGCGCCGGCATGCTGGCGATGTTCGCCCTGGTCGCCTTCGCACCGGCGCAACTCGCGGCGAACTTCACGGTCTTCACGCTGGCGGTGGTGATCGGCTACTACGTGATCGGCAAGGTGCACCACGCGTTGCACACGCCGTTGATGTCAGTCACCAACGCGATCTCCGGGATCGTGGTGATCGGAGCGCTGCTGCAGATCGGGCATGAGAGTGCGGTTGTCACCACGCTCTCGTTCGTGGCGATCCTGCTGACGAGCGTGAACATCTTTGGCGGCTTCGCCGTCACCCGCCGCATGCTGTCCATGTTCTCGAAGGGCTGAGCCGCAATGACTTCAACTACAGCCTCCCACGCTGCAGACCTGGTCGCCGCCCTGCTGTTCATCCTCAGCCTGGCGGGGTTGTCCCAGCACCGCACCTCCCGTGCCGGTGTCGTGTACGGCATCGCCGGCATGGCCCTCGCCCTGGTCGCCACCGTCGTGCTCGCGGCACAGAGCATCACCGCAGGCGCGGTCGCGCTGATCGTGGTCGCGATGGTGCTTGGCGCTGTGATCGGCATCTGGCGAGCGCGGCAGGTCGAGATGACGCAGATGCCCGAGCTCATTGCCGTGCTGCACAGCTTCGTCGGTCTCGCCGCGGTGCTGGTCGGCTGGAACAGCTACTTGGAGGTCGAGGCGCACGGAGCCGCGCAGACGCACGTCACGGCCGACCTGCTGGAGATCCATCACGCAGAGGTGTTCATCGGGATCTTCATCGGCGCGGTCACCTTCACCGGTTCGATCGTCGCGTTCCTCAAGCTGTCAGCGCGCATCAACTCCCGTCCGCTGGTTCTGCCGGGCAAGAACGCGCTCAACGTCGCGGCGCTGGTGGCGTTCGCAGCGCTGACGGTCTGGTTCACGATCAGCCCGAGCCTCGGCCTGATGATCGCCGTGACGGTACTCGCGCTCGTCCTGGGCTGGCATCTGGTCGCCTCGATCGGCGGCGGCGACATGCCCGTCGTCGTCTCCATGCTCAACAGCTATTCCGGCTGGGCCGCGGCGGCAGCGGGATTCCTGCTCGACAACAACCTGCTGATCGTCACGGGCGCGCTGGTCGGATCCTCGGGTGCCTACCTGTCCTTCATCATGTGCAAGGCGATGAACCGGTCCTTCCTCTCGGTCATCGCGGGCGGATTCGGCATCGAGGCTCCCGCGCAGGGGGACGAGGAACAGGGCGAGCACCGCGAGATCCATGCCCAAGAGGTGGCCGAGCTTCTGACGCAGGCTCGGTCCGTCGTCATCACACCCGGCTACGGCATGGCCGTGGCACAGGCGCAGCACCCGGTCGCAGAGCTCACGCGTCGGTTGCGAGAGCGCGGCGTGGAGGTCCGCTTCGGCGTCCACCCCGTGGCGGGCCGTCTGCCCGGGCACATGAACGTGCTGCTGGCCGAGGCCAAGGTGCCGTACGACATCGTTCTGGAGATGGACGAGATCAACGACGACCTCGCCGACACTTCTGTCGTCCTGGTCATCGGCGCCAACGACACCGTCAACCCGGCCGCGACGGATGATCCCACCAGCCCGATCGCGGGCATGCCGGTGCTGCGGGTGTGGGAGGCGGAGCAGGTCGTCGTCTTCAAGCGCTCCATGGCTTCTGGCTACGCGGGCGTGCAGAACCCGCTGTTCTTCCGCGAGAACAGCAGCATGCTCTTCGGCGATGCCAAGCAGAGCGTCGAAGAGATCCTTCGCGCCCTCACCTCCGACCCCCGCACCCAGGCGCCCAGCGAAGCCGCCCTCGCCCGCTAGGGCCCGCGCCCCGGGCGGCCGGCTTCCGCTTCACGCACGGCCGCATCGCCATCTCTGTCCCCGTTTCTCGTGGTTTGAAGCGGTGTTACGCAGGACACCGCTTCCGGTGCTGCGCGTACTGGGCAACCTGGTGATCGGCATGATCCAGGTCTGGTGTGTGATCTACGTGATCAGCCAGTTCCACTGTGCGTGGCGGGGGCGGGCCGCCCCTGGGGGTCTCCTGGGGGGTGAGGTTCACCGGCCGGACGTGGCGGTGGCGGTGGCGGTGGCGGTGGCGGTGGCGGTACAGGATCTCCTGCCCCGTCAGTAAGCCTCCGTAGCTCAGCGAAACTCGTGGACCACCCGGATCTCGCCGACAATGTGGGCGTTGAAGTCGTCCAGCTCCTCAGCCGGAACCCAGAGCTCGAGGATCGTCCGCCCGCCGGCCTGCTGGACGGGATACCGGCTCAAGAACTCCGACTCGACCTCGAATCGGGTGACGAAGCCGGCACCGTCGTGCTTCACGTTCCAGTCCCGCGCAATCCTGATCGCGTAGTCCTCGTTGAGGACCAGATAGAAGATCGGCTGCTCGGGGAGCCGGGGTGGCCACGCACGCCAGTTCAGATCGCGGACCAGGTCCAGCTCCTTGGGGCCGGTGGGGCGCCACAGGGTCGTTGTTGCTTGCTGGCTGGTCATGGGAATCGCTCTCTGAACTGGGAATCGTTGGTGCGGCCGGTCGGGAGACCGGACCCTACCGGCAACGTGAACTCAGCAGCTACCGGGTTTCCGCCCCGACCATCGACGTGACCAGCAATTGCGGGACAGGACTTCGGACTCCTAACAAAAGTGGTGGACTTGACCTGGTCAGAGGTCGGTGTCGCGCACGAGGCCGCCGGGTATTGGGGCGCAGTCAGCCGTGTAATCGCACGCGATAAACGCGGCGACGTCGGCGGTCGTCCCCGGAATACTGGTCGCCCATGGATGAGGTCAAAGTCGTGGTCGCCCATTCCGAGCGCGCGACTCTACGCGTCGGCGATGTGTTCCTGAAGGTGGACGCCGATCAGGCGCGCATCGACGTCGAGGTCGAGGCGATGGCCCTCGCGCCGGTCCCGACCCCTGAGGTCCTGTGGCGCAA
The DNA here is from genome assembly GCF_055567635.1 of Streptomyces sp. NPDC026500. NCBI lineage: Bacteria > Bacillati > Actinomycetota > Actinomycetes > Kitasatosporales > Streptomycetaceae > Streptomyces > Streptomyces sp. NPDC026500. The sequence goes on from NZ_JBVHQB010000049.1 coordinate 24,281, forward strand.
GCCGCCCGCGCTCGCGATCGCCGCACTCCCGGGGACGACGCTTGGGCGCCTCGGCGGGCCGTCGACCGGGTCGCCGGCGGCGTGGGCCGCGGCGGGCGCCGCCATCCGGAAGCTGCACGACGCGCCGCTGCCGCCCCGGCTGGGCCGGGCCGGCCGGAGCATCGTCGCGCTGGCGGCGGAACTCGACGACGAGTGCGAGTTGCTCGTGACGAACGGTCTCCTGCCCGCTGACCTGGTCGCCCGCAACCGCCAGGTCGCCGAGGCCGCGCTCCGGCCGTGGACTCCGGCGTTCACGCACGGCGACCTGCAGATCGCGCACGTCTTCGTCGACGGCGACGAGGTCACGGGCATCATCGACTGGTCCGAGGCGGGCCAGGGTGATGCCCTGTACGACCTGGCCACCTTCACGCTCGGACACGAGGAGCACCTCGACGACGTCGTCGCCGGCTATGGCACCGACATCGACCTCGACGTGATCCACGCGTGGTGGTCGTTGCGAAGCCTGCTGGTGGTTCGCTGGCTGAGCGAGCACGGCTTCGACCCGTTCGAGCCGGGCTGTGAGGTCGACGTGCTGAGATCCCGGATGTGAGGCTGCGCGGGCCCGACCGCCACGAATGGTCACAGCCGCGGTCGGCGTACAACAGGCCACGCAGCGCTGGGCGACGGAGAACAGCTCAGGCAGCACTCCACTGGTGCGCGCGGCTGGCCGCCGCGCCACTCGATCCACGGCTCGTCATCCCGGAAACCGTCGGGCTCGTGGATGCCCACGCCCTCGAGGAACACCATCAGATCGTGATCGCTGTAGGCGGTGCCGAGAATCTCGTCCCGGGCCCCGGGAGGGCACGGTGACCCTCCGCCCGCCTGTGCGGGAGGGCGCGTGTACGACGATCAGCGCGCGGCTCACGCTTCCCAACGTGCCCTTGGTCGACCCGCCCGGCGAGCCCGCTGCGGCGGTCAGGGGCTGTCGCCGGAGTAGTAGAAGCGGCACATCACGCCGGGACCGGGCATGCGCGGTTCACCGGGACGCGGGTCGTACAGCGACCGCCCGCCGGGGAACTGTCCGAGCTCGGTGGACAGGGCGGCGCCCTCGTCGACTTCGTCCGGGCGCCAGCCGGTGATGTCCAACAGCAGTCCGTCCAGTGGGCCGCCTATGAGCGCGGCGTAAATCTGGTGCGGGAGGGGGCCTGGGTTGGGGTCGTCATGGTCGTGGCCGTAGACCCGGCCGTGCAGCAGTTGCTCATCTCCATTCATCGTTCCAGCTTTCCAGCCGCCACTGACAACGCGGGCTTACCCAGGGCAGCCATGGGCTTGCCCGCGTCGCCGCCGGAAGGCCTGCCCAGGTCAGGTGCGAAAGCGGAAGCGGAAGCGGGAGAGCCGGCCGCCAGCCTTCCGCGTGGCTGCTCGACTTCCTGCACCTGGCAAAGGCGCTCCTGCTCCTGACGCGCGCGTTCGTCAACCTCGGCCTGCTGCTCGGCTGCGACGGCCCGGCTCGGGCAGTCCTCGCAGAGGTACAGGTACGGCTCGCGCGGCTGACTCCAGTCCGGTACGTCGACCGCCGCCCACCGGTCGTCGGTGAAATTGTGCCCGCAGTCCGTACACAGGGGCGCCGGACTTCCCGTACCACGGCTTCCTGCGCCTCGCGGCGCCGTTGCTCTTCCCGAGCAGCTGCGCGGCGGCGGGCGACGGCGGTGTCCCAGCGGGGTTGCCGATCGCTTCCAACAGCCGCTCGCGGGCCTGGTGGACACCGAGGCTCCGCGCCGCCGGTCCGACGGCTTACGGAAGCGGAACGTCTCATCGCCCTCGATCCTGGCCTTGTTCCGCGCGAACTTCCCCTCGGCTGCCGGCATCTGCCGGGGCCAAACCCAGCATGTCCCCGGGTCTCGGTCACCTTCGTGATGACGTCGCCCTTGCCGTGTCCTTGAAACACGCCGGGCAGGTACCCAAGAACGCGGCGCGGATGGAGCCGTGGGGCAGCGGCACCGCCTTCCTCGCCGCGGTGCGCGTTGCGTTGTTCGCAGTGAGCTTCCGCCAGCTTGAAATCGCAGGTCGAAGGGCTGGTATGACTGGTTCTCGGCGTGCTCACGCTGGTCGAGGGCGACAGTCTGCGGAGTAGATCATCTGGCAGAGCGGTCGGCTCGCCGGTTCATGCCTGCTGTGGCCACGCGGCCTTCTACCATCTGGTCTGCTCGGAGCCAGTCGGCATGGGGCCGACCCGGAGCCGCCCCAACCGCCTGGCTGTCATGCGCAATGGTCGAGGATGGAGTCATGACAGGGGAAGTGAGCGAGATCGCTCTGAGTAAGCAAGATCTTCGTGAGGTCACCGCGTTCGCTGCAGCGTGCGCGGAAGTGGTGCTCGAGGTATTCGAAGGCGATCAGCCGGACGACCTGAGGCCTCGAGACGCTATCGGCGCCGCGTGGGAGTTCGCTCGAGGTGGTGAGCGAGGAAAGGCTCTGCGCGACAGAGCGTGGGCAGCACTCAAGGCAGCCAAGAGCGCGGACACCGCGGCTGCGCGCGAGGCAGCTCGGGCAGCGATGTCCGCGGCAGGCGCTGCCTACCTCCATCCGCTCGCCAAGGACACCCAGGTCAAGCACATTCTCGGAGCTGGCGCTTACGCGGCCAGAGCGGCCGAACTCGCCGCCGACGACAATCGGAGCGTTGGTGCCGAACACCTCGAGCAGACGGTGCATCGTGCGACACCGGCCGTCGTTGACGTTCTCACACGCTTCCCTGCGGCGCCGAGTGGCGGCGGACGGGTTGGTGAGTTGATCCGCATGCTGGACGCTGACCTTCGTTCACTCACCCCCGCTGAGTGACTTTGAACGTTCAGACGGTGCGGCCCCACCCCCGTCAGCGGTTGACTTCGAGGTTCGTCAGGACAAGCAGGGCGCGCAGGAGCTGGGTGGCGCGGGCGGGGTCGGTGCGGAGCTTGGCGAGGATCCGCCAGTTCTTGAGGTGGGCGAAGCCATGCTCGACTGGGGCGCGTCCGATGGCGAGGACTCGGTTGGCGTCTTTCTGACCGGCGGTGAGCTTGTGGGTGCGGCCGGCATGGAAGCCCGTGACGATCACGGGGTCGCGTGCGTCGTTGTCCAGGCCGCGGAAGCCGAGGTCCGCGAGAGCGCCGAGACCGGCGGCGCGTAGGTGGGCCAGGATGTGGTCGTGGCGGGCGGCGGTGTTGTCGTGGGTGCGGCCGGGCCGGCCGGCGGATATCCAGATCAGGCGGCCCCTCTCGTCGGTCAGGGCGAGGAAGCGCAGGCCGTGGCTGCGGTGCTTGCCGGAGTAGTGCGCCGGTCGGCCCTCCCGGCGTGGCGCTGGGGGCGGATGAGGGTGCCGTCGATCAGCACCACCTCCCCGCCCTGCCTGGCGACCTTCTTCAGGGCACGGTCCAGACGCGGAGCCTGCGCGGAGAGTCCGATCAGTTCGTCCCGCCAGCGACGGACGATGGACTCGGACACGTCGTTGCCGCCGGCCATGTCAGCCAGGCGCTGGTCGTGGCGCAGCACGGCCAGGACGATCACCGCGATCTTCCCGGGCGGCAGGGCCCGCCACCTTGACCGTATCGCCTTCAGATGGCCTCGCAGCAAGTCAGAGAGGTGGTTGACGGTGCGCGTGGACAGCGGCAGACGGCACTGGTAGACAAGCGAGCAGGTGTCTTCGGTGCGCTTGTTGGTTTTCGTCACACAATTCCAACGGCTGCCAGGGGCGCCCCGGTTACGCCTGCGCTGCACTGCTTCGGATGGCGGCGCGCCTGGTCACCGACGGGTGGTGAACCGGCCGTCGGGCAGTTTCCGCGGCCAGCCACGGTCGACGAGTCTGACCAGCTTCCCGCGCAGCGGTTCCAGTTTGGCCCGCACGCTGACATCGATTCCCAGCGCGTCGCCGACCTGTCGGGCCATGACCGGTCCGGCGGCCTGCCGCACGGCGGCGAGAATGCTCTGGTAGTCCGGCGGAAGCGTGGCATCCACGCCCGATGTGCGGTGCGGGATCATCATCACCGCTCGTCCGCCCACCTTCCGGGGCATTGGCGCGGCCGAGGCGCGTTCGTCAGCGAGTTGTTCGCTCACCCGTTCAAGGACCCTTTCGGCGGCGGCGAGTTCGTCCCGCTCGGCCCGCACCTCCGCCAGTTGCTTGGCCAGCTGTTCTTCGAGTTCGTCCAGTTCTGCGCGCCGCGCGGTGATCCGTGCCAACCGCTCGGGATCCAGCATGCATCGGATGGTAGAAGGCCGTCTGGCCACAGCGGGCAGGAACCGGCGAATCGACGGCTCCGCCAGATGATCTACTCCGCAGACTGTCGCCCTCGAGCAGCGTGAGCACGCCGAGAACCAGTCATACCAGCCCTTCGACCTGCGATTTCAAGTTGACGGAAGCTCAGTGCACCCCACTCCCCCACCGGCGGTGCGTACCCGATGCTGTGCACTCACCAACCCGTGCACACGATGTCGTGCCGCACTGCGCAGTGCGGCACGAATTGCGCACTCAGGGATCCGCTCCCTCAGCACGACAGATCAATGAACGCTGCGGCTGTCGTAGACCGCGAGCGACAATTCCTTCAACGCCGTCCGAGCGCGCTGTTTGTCCAGGCCCTCGTCTATGACCTCCAGCGCGCCGGCTGCCGAGATCCGAACAGCGCGGGGAAGACCCTCGTAGGCGGCGAGCCGATACGCCACTGTCCGGCGGGCCTTCTGTTCCCTTTCGCTCACCCCACCAGGGATCACCGGAAAGACTGCGGCCTCGTACAGCGCGACACCCATGACAACCACGTCCGCGATGCCCTCCGCGGCCACGCCGGTCTGAACGCTCGGAAAGGGATCCATCGCGATTTGGCTGTGGAAGAAGCCCCCGAGCCCGACGCCCACGGCTGTCGTACCCGCTCCCACCGCGGCTCCCGCCCAGCCACCGAAAACGAAGCCGAAGCAGGCCCCGCCGGCCACCACACACACCACCATCACCATGGTGAGCAACACATGCATGCGAGTGCCGGGCGAGACCTTCATGACCAGCAGTATGCAGACGCTCCCCGACCACGCAGCACCGCCCCCGGGATCAGCTGATACCTGCCGGCCGTTGCGCCGGATCCACCACCACCTCGAGGTCCCCAAAACCCCCTTCAACAGGCCGGACGAAGAACGTCCGAACAGACTTCGCCGTAGCCACCCGCAGCCCCGCCACGGCACCCCGACCAGACACATCAACTTCCGGTCTTCTGGTTCCAGTGGTCGTTGCAACACCTCAGCTCAGAGGTGGCAATGGACGTCGAATTCCGTGGGACCGGGAGGCCCAGGGCAACAGGGCAACAGGGCAACAGAGCGTTGGTCCAAGAACGGGAGACATACTTGCTACTTATGGATCAAGGAATGAGCTTCGCCGAGGCTGCCAGGACCGTCGGCATCAGCACACGCACCGGCGAGCGGTGGCGCAGGATGCGGTAGCAGTCGAGTTGAACAACCGCCCTCGCAAAACGCTCGGCCGGGCAACACCAGCTGATCGACTGCACAAGCTGACCGCTCATCCGTCGAACTACTTGGGGTCCTCACTCTCCCAGGGATAGACGAAGAGGCCAGGCCGGACGCGCCATGCGTTCAGCACAGCGATCAGCTCGCGCTCGTCCGTGGCGTCAGCGGACCCGACGAGGAACGCTCCGACGTCGTAGTCGAAGCCGTCGATGCGTTCGCAGTTGTACTCCCAGTGCTCCAGGTGGAAGCTGCGCTCAGCGTCGCTGCGAACCCATCCCTCACCCCGCGCCTGGGCATCGGGATCCGTCTTCTTGGGGCGGACGTCCACAAATGCCCGGTGGGGCCTTCCCCCGTGAAGGTGGGCACGCGGTTATTGATCACGCGGCGAGCGTGAGTTTAGCGGTGTGGTGTCGGCGTTCGTATTCGTTGGGGCTG
>NZ_JBVHQB010000050.1:0-29858 GCF_055567635.1 Streptomyces sp. NPDC026500
GCGAGGCGTACGTACGGGGGGCCTCGGTCGACTGGGGCGCCGTGTTCGCGGGGACGGCCGCACGCCACCTCGATCTGCCCACCTACGCCTTCCAGGGACAGCGGTTCTGGCCGGAGGCCGCGCCCGTCGAGGCTCAGGTGGTGGCGGAGAGCATCGAGGACGCACGGTTCTGGGACGCGGTGGAGCGCGAGGACCTTGAGGCGCTGGCCGCCGAGCTGGACCTGGCCGACAACGACTCGCTGACCGCTGTCCTGCCGTCCCTGTCGTCCTGGCGTCGGCAGAGCCGCGAGCAGTCCACGGTGGACGGCTGGCGCTACCGGGTCACCTGGAAGCGGATCCCCGACCCGGCCACCGCGCACCTGTCCGGCACTTGGCTCGTCGCCGTACCCGAAGGTGCCGACGCCACCGCGATCACGGGTGCGCTCCTGGAGCACGGCGCCGAGGTCCGTACGCTCGCGGTCGTCGGCGAAAGCCGCGATGAACTTGCCGCCCGCATCCGCGAGGCCTCGGACGAGGTGGCCGGGGCCCTACTGCTGCCCGGTGGCGGGCTGATCGACGCGGTGACGCTGCTCCAGGCGCTCGGGGACGCCGGCGTGAACGCGCCGCTGTGGTGCCTGACCCGGGGCGCGGTCGCGGTGAACTCCGCCGAGCGTCTCGCCGACCCCGAGCAGGCGCTGGTGTGGGGCATGGGCCGGGTGGCCTCCATGGAGCAGGGTGGGCGCTGGGGCGGTCTGCTGGACCTGCCCGAGCAAGCCGACGAACGCACCCTCGCCCGGCTGGTGGGCCTGCTCGCGGGCGACGGCGCCGAGGACCAGGTGGCGCTGCGACCGGCGGGTCTCTACGGCCGCCGGCTGGTGCGGGCCCGGCTGGCCGACGTTCCGGCCGTACGAGAGTGGAAGCCGCAGGGCACCACACTCGTCACCGGCGGCACGGGAGCCCTGGGCGCGCACGTCGCCCGCTGGCTGGCGGGCAAGGGCGCCGCGCACCTGATGCTGGCGAGCCGGCGGGGGCCGGAGGCGCCCGGGGCGGCCGAGCTGCGCGAGGAACTGACCGCGCTCGGCGCCGAGGTGACCGTGGCGGCCTGCGACGTCTCCGACCGCGAGGCGCTGGCCGCGCTCATCGCGGGGATCCCCGCCGAGCACCCGCTGACCGCCGTGGTGCACATCGCCGCCGTCCTGGACGACGGCGTGGTCGAGGCGCTGACGCCCGAGCGGATGCGGGAGGTGCTGCGGCTCAAGGTGGACGCCACGCGCCACCTGCACGAGCTGACCCGCGACCTCGACCTGTCGGCGTTCGTGCTGTTCTCCTCCTTCTCCGCCACCTTCGGTGCGCCCGGTCAGGGCAACCAGGCGCCGGGCAATGCCTTCCTGGACGCCTTCGCCGAGCACCGGCGCGCGGCCGGGCTGCCCGCGACCTCGATCGCCTGGGGTCCGTGGGACAGCGCGGCGGGCGACGGCGGGGCAGTCGGCGACCGTATGCGCCGGCACGGCATCCTGGTGATGCCGCCGGAGCGGACGCTGGTCTCCCTCCAGCACGCGCTGGACCGGGACGAGGCGACGCTGACGGTCGTGGACATGGACTGGAAGCGGTTCACGCTCGCCTTCACCGCCGACCGGGACCGGACGCTGCTGCTGGGACTGCCGGAGGCGCGACGGGTGATCGAGAGCGTCGAACGGGAGTCCGCCGACGCGCTGGCCGGTGGCATGCCGCTGGCCCAGCAGCTGGCCGGGCTGCCGGAGGCCGAGCAGGAGCGCACCGTCCTGGAACTGGTCCGCACCGCCGTCGCGGCCGTCCTCGGCCACTCCGACCTGTCGTCGATCGAAGCGGGGCGGGCCTTCAAGGAGCTCGGCTTCGACTCGCTCACATCGGTGGACCTGCGCAACCGCCTCGGCGCGGTCAGCGGGCTGAAGCTGCCCGCGAGCCTCGTCTTCGACCACCCGACGCCGGCCGCCGTCGCGGCCTTTGTGCGGGCCGGGATCGTGCCGGACGCGGCGGCGGGCGGCGCCCCGCTGCTGGAGGAACTGGACAAACTGGAGGCGGTGCTGGAGCACGGCACCTCCGACAACGTCGTACGGGCCCGGGTGACGATGCGGCTCCAGTCGCTGCTCGCGAAGTGGAACGACGCCGGGGACCCGGCGGCCTCCGCGTCCGGTGACGAGGTCCCCGACGGCAGTGCCCCGGTCGACGTGCTGGACGACGTGGACCGGCTCCAGGACGCCAGCGACGAGGAGCTGTTCGCGTTCATCAACAAGGGTCTGGGCCGCGCCTGATCGGGTGGGCCCGCTCTCCTCCCGGGGGAGCCGGCCCACCCGGCCCGTACCGTGTCGGAAAATGCGGGCGAAATTGCTCGGACTCGGAATGGGAAAGCGTGTTGACGGCGACTTCGATATTGGTCACGATGGTCAGCCACCAGGTATTTCCCCGTAGTGCGACTGCCCCCTGATCCCCCTCCACCCAGGGGTGCATAGGGGGCAGTTAGGGGTTGTGGGGGATATTGGGCGGTCAATAGCCTCGCAGTGCGCAGTCGATTCGCCCGCGGGGCGGGCCGGTCGGGCGCGCATTGAATTCCTTGGATTTTCGCACAACGGTTTCCTATGCCGTCTGCCGCAAATGGGTGGTTGCATCAAATGGCGAATGAAGAGACGCTGCGGGACTACCTGAAGCTGGTGACGGCGGACCTGCACCAGACGCGTCAGCGGCTGCGCGACGTCGAGGCGAAGAACCAGGACCCCATTGCCGTCGTCGGAATGGCGTGCCGGTACCCGGGCGGCATCGACTCCCCCGAGGAGCTGTGGCGCCTCGTGGAGGCCGAGGCCGACGCGATCACCGGGTTCCCCGCCGACCGTGGCTGGGACATGGAGACCGTCTACCACCCGGACCCCGAGCATCCCGGCACCAGCTACGCCGACCAAGGCGGTTTCGTACGGGACTTCGCGCGCTTCGACCCCTCGCTGTTCGGCATCTCGCCGCGCGAGGCGCTCGCCATGGACCCGCAGCAGCGGCTGCTCCTGGAGACCTCCTGGGAGGCGTTCGAGCGCGCGGGCGTCGACCCGACGGCGATGCGCGGCAAGCAGGTCGGCGTCTTCGTCGGCACCAGCAGCCACGACTACCTGACCGCGCTGCTCAGCTCCTCGGAGAACGTCGAGGGTTACCTCGGCACCGGCAACGCCGCCAGTGTCGCCTCCGGCCGGCTGTCGTACACCTTCGGGCTCGAGGGCCCGGCGGTCACGGTGGACACCGCCTGCTCCTCCTCGCTGGTGGCGCTCCACCTGGCGGTGCAGGCGCTGCGCAACGGTGAGTGCTCCATGGCCCTCGCCGGCGGCGCCACGCTGATGGCCGCGCCCGGCACCTTCATCGACTACAGCAAGCAGCGCGGCCTGGCGACCGACGGCCGCTGCAAGGCGTTCTCGCCCGACGCGGACGGCTTCAGCCTCGCCGAGGGCGTCGGCATCCTGCTGGTGGAGCGGCTGTCCGACGCGCGCCGCAAGGGCCACCCGGTCCTCGCCGTGCTGCGCGGCACCGCCGTCAACCAGGACGGCGCCTCCAACGGCCTCACCGCCCCCAACGGTCCCTCCCAGCAGCGTGTGATCCTCCAGGCGCTGTCCAACGCCCGCCTCACCCCCGGCGAAGTCGACGCCGTCGAGGCGCACGGCACCGGCACCGGCCTGGGCGACCCCATCGAGGCCCAGGCCCTGATCGCCACCTACGGCCAGGACCGGCCCGAGGACCGGCCGCTGTGGCTGGGCTCGCTGAAGACCAACATCGGCCACGCCCAGGCCGCCGCCGGTGTCGCCGGCGTCATCAAGAGCGTCATGGCCATGCGCAACGGCATGCTGCCGCGCACCCTCCACGTCAGCGAGCCCACCCCGCACGTGGACTGGTCGGCGGGCAACGTCGAACTGCTCACCGAGGCCCGCCCCTGGCCCGCGTACGACCGGCCGCGCCGCATCGGCGTGTCCTCCTTCGGCATGAGCGGCACCAACGCCCACGTCATCCTGGAGAGCGCTCCCGAGAACGAGGAGACCGCACAGAAAGCCCCGGCGGCCGACGGCGCGGGTGTGCTGCCCGTGGTGCTGTCCGGCCGCACCGAGGCCGCCCTGCGCGCCCAGGCCGCCCGCCTCCAAGCCCACCTCACCGAGCGCCCCGACGTCGCCCTCGCCGACCTCGCGTACTCGCAGGCCCTCACCCGCGCCGCCCTGGACCACCGCGCCGCCGTCGTCGTCCACGACCGCACCGGTCTGCTCGCCGGGCTGTCCGCGCTCGCCGAGGGCCGGGCCTGCGCCGACGTCTTCGAGGGCAGCGCCACCGAGGGCAAACTCGCCGTCCTCTTCACCGGCCAGGGCAGCCAGCGCCTGGGCATGGGCCGTGAACTGTACGAGGAATACCCGGTGTTCGCCGAGGCGCTGGACGCGGTGTGCGCCCGGCTGGAGCTCGCCCGCCCGCTCAAGGACGTGCTCTTCGGTACGGACGCCGCCCTTCTCGACCGCACCGAGTACGCGCAGCCCGCGCTGTTCGCCGTCGAGGTGGCGCTGTACCGGCTGGTGGAGTCGTGGGGCGTGCGCCCGGACTTCCTCGCGGGTCACTCCATCGGCGAGATCGCCGCAGCCCATGTGGCCGGGGTGTTCTCGCTGGAGGACGCGTGCACGCTGGTCTCGGCGCGCGGCCGGCTGATGCAGGCCCTGCCCGAGGGCGGGGTCATGATCGCGCTGCAGGCGACCGAGGACGAGGTCGCGCCGCTGCTGACCGAGCGGGTCGGCATCGCCGCCGTCAACGGCCCGCAGTCCGTGGTCCTCTCCGGTGACGCCGCCGAGGCCGAGAGGATCGTAGGAGCGTTCAAGGACCGCAAGTCCAAACGCCTCACGGTCAGCCACGCCTTCCACTCGCCGCACATGGACGGCATGCTCGGCGCCTTCCGTACCGTCGCCGAGGGCCTGGTCTACGAAACGCCGTGCATCCCGGTCGTCTCGAACCTCACCGGCGCCCTGGTCTCCGACGAGATGGGCTCGGCCGACTTCTGGGTGCGCCACGTCCGCGAGGCCGTCCGCCTCCTCGACGGCATCCGCTGGATGGAGAGCCGCGGCGTCACCGCCTACCTCGAACTCGGCCCCGGCGGTGTGCTGTCCGGGCTCGGCCGGGACTGCCTGACCGCCACCGGCCCGCGCGCCGCCGCCTTCCTGCCCGCGCTGCGCACCGGCCGGCCCGAGGCATGGTCGCTCACGGCCGCCGTGGCCGGCGCCCATGTGCGCGGCCTCTCCCGGGACTGGGCCGCCCGCTTCCGTGACACCGGGGCCCGCCGGGTGGAACTGCCCACGTACGCCTTCCAGCGCGAGCTGTACTGGCCGCGCGACCCCTTCACCGACTTCACCGACCCCGTCGCGGGCGGCGAACTCTCCGCCGCCGACGCCAAGTTCTGGGAGGTCGTGGACAGCGCGGACCTCGCGCGCTTCGCCGACACCCTCGGCGTCGCCGGCGACGAGCCGCTCAGCGGCGTGCTGCCCGCGCTCTCCGCCTGGCACCGCCGCAACCGCGACCGCGACACCGTCGACGGCTGGCGCTACCGCGTCACCTGGAAGCCGCTCACCGACACCGCCACCGGTCCCGTCACGGGGCACTGGCTGCTGGTCGTGCCCGCCGGGCAGGCCGACGACCCGTGGGCCGGCGCCGCGGCCCGCGCCCTGGCCGCGCGCGGCGCCCAGGTGACGACCCTCGCCGTGGACGCCGCAGACGAGGACCGCGACGACCTCGCCGCCCGGCTGCGCGTGCTCCTCGCCGACGCCGAGGCGCCCGCCGGTGTGCTGTCGCTGCTCGCCCTCGACGAGCGCCCGCACCCCGTGGACGCCGCGCTGCCCGCAGGGTTCGCCGCCACCACCGCCCTCGTCCAGGCCCTCGGCGACACGGGTGTCGAGGCACCGCTGTGGGCCGCAACCCGCGGCGCCGTCTCCACCGGCCGCGCCGACCGCGTCGCCGCCCCCGCCCAGGCGCTCGTCTGGGGTCTCGGTCGCACCGCGGCGCTCGAACTGCCCACCCGATGGGGCGGGTTGATCGATCTGCCCGAGCAGCCCGACGAGCGCGCCGCGGGCCGGCTCGCCGACGCGCTCGGCGGTCTCGGCGACGAGGACCACCTCGCCGTACGCTCCACCGGCACCTTCGTACGCCGACTGGTCCGCGCCCCGCGCGAGGAGCAGCCCGCCGAGTGGACCACCGGCGGCACCGCCCTCGTCACCGGCGGCACCGGAGCGCTCGGCCGGCACGTCGCCCGACTGCTCGCCCGCGCGGGTGCCGACCGGCTGCTCCTGGTCGGCCGACGCGGCCCCGAGGCCGAAGGTGCTGAAGAACTCGCTCTGGAACTGGCCGAGTTGGGCACCAAGGTGACCTTCGTCGCCTGCGACGTCACCGACCGCGACGCCGTTGCCGCCCTGCTGGCCGACGTGCCCGCCGAGCATCCCCTCACCACCGTCGTGCACGCCGCCGGCGTCCTCGACGACGGCGTCCTGGACGCCCAGACCCCCGACCGCCTCGCCGGCGTGCTGCGCCCCAAGACGCATGCCGCCCACCTCCTGCACGAGCTGACCCGCGAGCTGGACCTGTCCGCCTTCGTGCTGTTCTCCTCCGTCGCCGGCGTCCTCGGCGCTGCGGGACAGGCCAACTACGCGGCAGCCAACACCTACTTGGACGCTCTCGCCGAGCAGCGCCGCGCCGACGGCCTGCCCGCCACTGTCGTCTCCTGGGGCGCCTGGGCCGAGGGCGGCATGGCCACCGACGGCCTCGTCGCCGAGCGTCTGCGCCAGGCCGGGCTGCCCGCCCTCGCCCCCGAACTCGCCCTGAACGCGCTGCGCACCAGCCTCGCCCTGGACGAAACGGCCTGCGTCGTCGCCGACTTCGACTGGTCGCTGCTCGCCCCGGGCCTCACCGCGGTGCGTCCCTGCCCGCTCATCGCCGACCTGCCCGACGCCGTGCGGGCCCTCGCCTCCGGCGAGGCGACCGGCCCGGCCGTCGAGACCGCCGACACCCTCGCCCGCCGCCTCGCCGAGGCACCGGCCGGCGAACGCGACGAGCTGGCCCTGGAGTTCGTCCGCGCGCAGGTCGCCGCCGTGCTCGGACACGCCGGACCGCAGACCGTGGACCCCGCCAGCGCCTTCCGCGACCTCGGCTTCGACTCGCTGACCGCCGTGGAGATGCGCAACCTGCTGTCCTCCCGCACCGGACTGCCGCTCCCCGCCACACTGATCTTCGACTACCCCAACGCCTACGCCCTGGCCGCCTTCCTCCAGGACGAACTCCTCGGCACGAACGGCGGATCCGCCGTCGCGCAGGCCCCCGTCGCCGTCGCCGACGATCCCATCGCCATCGTTGCGATGAGCTGCCGCTTCCCCGGCGGCGTGGACACCCCCGAGGGCCTGTGGCGGCTCCTGGCCGAGGGCCGGGACGCCATCTCCGGCTTCCCCGCCGACCGCGGCTGGGACCTCGACGGGCTGTACGACCCCGAATCCGCCACCGAGAACACCAGCTACGTCCGCGAGGGCGGCTTCCTCGCCGGCGCCACCGACTTCGACCCGGACTTCTTCGGCATCTCGCCGCGCGAGACCCTCGCCATGGACCCGCAGCAGCGGCTGCTCCTGGAGACCTCCTGGGAGGCCTTCGAGCGCGCCGGCATCGACCCGGCCACCGTCCGCGGCGAGCAGATCGGCGTCTTCACCGGCACCAACGGCCAGGACTACCTCAACCTCATCCTCGCCGCCCCCGAGGGCGTCGAGGGCTTCCTCGGAACCGGCAACGCCGCCAGCGTCGTCTCCGGACGCATCTCCTACGTGCTCGGCCTGGAGGGCCCGGCCGTCACCGTCGACACGGCCTGCTCCTCCTCGCTGGTCGCGTTGCACTGGGCGATCCAGGCGCTGCGCAACGGCGAGTGCTCCATGGCCCTCGCCGGCGGTGTGACCGTCATGTCCACCCCTGCCTCATTCATCGACTTCAGCCGCCAGCGCGGGCTGGCCGAGGACGGCCGCATCAAGGCCTTCGCCGCCTCCGCCGACGGCACGGGCTGGGGCGAGGGCGTCGGCATGCTCCTCGTGGAGCGGCTGTCCGACGCCCGGCGCAACGGCCACCCCGTGCTCGCGCTCGTCAGCGGTTCCGCCGTGAACCAGGACGGCGCCTCCAACGGACTGACCGCGCCCAACGGTCCGTCCCAACAGCGCGTCATCCGCGCCGCCCTCGCCAGTGGCGGCCTCACCCCTGCCGACGTGGACGCCGTCGAGGCGCACGGCACCGGCACGAAGCTCGGCGACCCGATCGAGGCCCAGGCGCTGCTGGCGACGTACGGCCAGGACCGGCCCGAGGGTCAACCCCTCCACCTCGGCTCCATCAAGTCCAACCTCGGCCACACCCAGGCCGCCGCCGGCGTCGCGGGCGTGATGAAGATGGTCCTCGCCATGCAGCACGGCGTGCTGCCGCCCACCCTGCACGTGGACGAGCCGACCCCGCATGTCGATTGGTCGGCCGGTGACATCTCGTTGTTGACGGAGTCGGTGGCGTGGCCGGAGACGGGTCGGCCCCGTCGTGCGGGTGTCTCCTCGTTCGGTATCAGCGGGACCAACGCGCACACGATCGTGGAGCAGGCGCCGGAGCCGGTGGCCGAGGCCGAGTCGTCGGTGCAGCCGGTGCAGCCGGTGCAGCCGGTGCGGCCGGTACAACCGGTGGGGCCGGTGCCGTTCCTGCTGTCGGCGAGGAGTGCGGAGGCGTTGTGTGGTCAGGCGGCCGCGCTGCATGCCCACCTCGGTGAGCGGGTGGACGCCGACCTGAACGATCTGGGTTTCTCGCTGGCGGCGGGGCGTTCGGTCTTCGAGCGTCGTGCGGTGGTGGTGGCCGGTGACCGGGAGGGGCTGCTGGCCGGTCTGGCCGGTCTGGCGCAGGATTCCGGTGCGCCGGGTGTGGTGACGGGTTCGCCGCTGTCGGGGAAGACCGCCTTCCTGTTCACGGGGCAGGGCAGTCAGCGGCTCGGCATGGGCCGGGAGTTGTACGCCCGGTACCCGGTGTTCGCCGATGCCTTCGACGCGGTGTGCGCGCACCTCGACGTTGATGTGCCGCTCAAGGACGTGGTGTTCGGGGACGACGCAGAACTGTTGAACCGTACGGCCTGTACGCAGCCTGCGTTGTTCGCGGTCGAGGTGGCGTTGTTCCGGCTGTTCGAGTCGTGGGGTGTGAAGCCGGACTTCGTGTCCGGGCACTCGATCGGTGAGATCGCCGCCGCGCATGTGGCCGGGGTGCTGAGCCTGGAGGACGCCTGCAAGCTGGTGTCCGCTCGTGGTCGGCTGATGCAGGCGCTGCCCGAAGGTGGCGTGATGATCGCGCTTCAGGCCACCGAGGACGAGGTCTCGCCGCTTCTGAACGAGCGGGTGAGCATCGCGGCGATCAACGGGCCACGCTCGGTGGTCATCGCGGGTGACGCGGACGAGGCCGAGCGGATCGCCGGATCGTTCGGCGACCGCAGGTCCAAGCGGCTCACGGTCAGTCACGCTTTCCATTCGCCGCACATGGACGGCATGTTGGACGACTTCCGTGCCGTGGCGGAGTCCCTGACGTACGAGCTGCCGAAGATATCGGTGATCTCGAATGTGAGCGGTGCTCTCGCTTCGGAGGAGCTGACGCGGCCCGAGTTCTGGGTGCGTCATGTTCGTGAGGCGGTCCGCTTCGCCGACGGCATCCGAGCCCTGGAGACCGCGGGCGTCACCACGTACCTCGAACTCGGTCCCGACGGCGTCCTGTCCGCCATGGCCCAGGGCTGCGTCGAGAACGCCGACGTCGTGTTCGTCCCCGTCCTCCGCGCCGGGCGCGACGAGGCGGACACCCTCACCACCGCCCTCGGCCGGGTCCACGTCAACGGCACGCGCGTCGACTGGTCCGCGTACTTCGCCGGTACGGGCGCACATCGCGTGGACCTCCCGACGTACGCCTTCCAGCGGCAGCGCTACTGGCCCGCCGTGTCCCCGTACCACGTCGGGGACGTCGAGGCGATCGGTCTGGAGGACACCGGGCACCCGCTGCTGAGCGCGGGCGTGGCCCTGCCCGAGTCCGACGGCATGGTCTTCGCCGGACGGCTCGCCCTGGACACGCATCCGTGGCTGGCCGACCACGAGATCCTCGGCAGTGTGCTGCTGCCGGGAACGGCGTTCGTGGAGCTGGCGGTGCGGGCCGGTGACCAGGTGGGCTGCGACCACCTGGAGGAGCTGACCCTGGAGGCCCCGCTGGTGCTGTCCGCGCGCGGCGGCGTCCAGCTGCGGGTGTGGGTCGGTGCCGCCGACGCCTCCGGGCGCCGCCCGGTCGCACTGCACTCCCGCGCCGAGGGGCTCGCGGCCGAGGAGCCGTGGACCCGGCACGCCTCCGGTGTGCTCGCCGAGGGCGCGCGCGGCCCGGCAGGCTTCGACCTGTCGGCCTGGCCGCCGGCCGGGGCCACCGAGGTGCCTCTGGAGGAGCGTTACGACGAGCTGGACTCGATCGGGTTCGCGTACGGGCCGACGTTCCGGGGCCTGCGCACCGCCTGGCAGCGCGACGGCGAGGTCTTCGCCGAGGTGCGGCTGCCGGAGGGCGCGCAGGAGGTGGCGGGCCGGTTCGGTCTGCACCCGGCGCTGCTGGACGCGGCCCTGCACACCATCGGGCTGAGCGGCGTCGGTGCCGACGACGGCCTGGGCCGGCTGCCGTTCGCCTGGAGCGGGGTGTCCCTGCATGCCGCGGGCGCCGCGGCGCTGCGCGTCCGGCTCACCCCGGCCGGCGCCGAGGGTGTGCGCCTGGAGATCGCGGACGCCGCCGGTGCCCCGGTCGCGCTGGTCGAGTCGCTCGGACTGCGCCCGGTCTCCGCCGACCAGTTGCGCGTCGCCCGAACCACGCACCACGAGGCGGTCTTCCGCCAGGAGTGGACCGCGCCCGCCGGCCTCGGCGAGCCCGTGGCCGCCCGGTTCGCGCTGCTCGGCTCGGACGGAATCGCGCTGCCGGACGCGCCGCGACACGCGGACCTGGCGACCCTGGCCGCCGCCGTGGACGCGGGCGAGCCCCTGCCGGACGAGGTCGTGTTCGGGCTCGCGCCGGGCTCGGCCGACCCGGCCGCCGTGCACGCCGCCGCCCGCGCCGCCCTGGCCCTGGTGCGGCAGTGGCTGGCCGAGGACCGGTTCGCCGACTCCCGGCTGGTGGTCGTCACCCGGGGCGCGGTCGCGACCGGGCCCGACGCCGAGGTCATCGACCCGTCCGCCGCCACCGTATGGGGTCTGCTGCGCTCGGCGCAGACCGAGAACCCGGGCCGGATCGCCCTCGTGGACGTGGACGCCACGGACGCCGCCGCGGGCGAGGCCCTGCGGGTGGCGCTCGGCACCGACGAGGAGCGGTTCGCGCTGCGCGTCGGCGAGGTGCTCGTGCCGCGCCTGGCCCGGGTCGCCGCGCTCGACCCCGAGCAGGCCGATCCCGCCCGTACACCGGCCTTCGGGCCCGGCGGAACCGTCCTGGTCACCGGCGCAACCGGCGCACTCGGCGGTCTGGTGGCCCGGCACCTGGTGACCCGCCACGGCGTGACGCGGCTGCTGCTCGTGGCCCGGCGAGGGGCCGAAGCCCCCGGCGCCGCCGAACTCGTCGCCGAACTGGCCGAGTCGGGGGCGACCGCCACGTGGGCGGCCTGCGACGTCGCGGACCGCGACGCACTGGCCGCGGTGCTCGCCGGCATCCCCGCCGCGAACCCGCTGACCGCCGTGGTGCACACCGCCGGTGTGCTGGACGACGGTGTCGTCACCGCGCTCACCCCCGAGCGGCTCTCCGCCGTACTGCGGCCCAAGGTGGACGCGGCCTGGAACCTGCACGAGCTGACCCGCGAGCTGGACCTGACGGCGTTCGTGCTGTTCTCCTCCACCTCCGGCGTCTTCGGCGGACCGGGCCAGGCCAACTACGCCGCCGCCAACGCCTACCTGGACGCCCTGGCCACCCACCGCCGCGCCCATGGGCTGCCGGCCACCGCCACCGCCTGGGGCCTGTGGGCCGTCGAGGACGGCATGGCAGGCGCCCTGGACGCCGCCGACGTCAACCGGATGCGCCGCGCCGGACTGCCGCCGCTGACGGCCGAGGACGGCCTGGAACTGTTCGACACGGCAGTGGCCCTCGACGAGCCGGCCGTCGCCCTGATGCGCGTCGACGCCGAGGCGCTGCGCGCCCAGGCCTCCGCCGGCACCCTCTCCCACCTGCTCCGCGGACTCGTCCGCGGGGTCGCCCGGCGCACCGTGGACGTGGCCGCGGGCGGCGAGTCCGAGCTGCGCGGCCGACTGGCCGCACTGCCGGCCGCCGAGCAGGAGCGGGTGCTCCTGGACCTCATCCGGGCCCAGGTCGCGGCCGTGCTCGGCCACACGGGTGCCGGGTCCGTCGAGTCCTCCCGGTCCTTCAAGGAACTCGGCTTCGACTCGCTGACCGCCGTCGAGCTGCGCAACCGCATGAACGCGGCGACCGCGCTGAGGCTGCCCGCCACCCTGGTCTTCGACCACCCCGAACCGGCCGCGCTCGCCCGGCACCTGCGCACCGAACTCGTCGGCGACGGCACCGCCGCCGAGGGTACCCCGGCCGCGCCCGCGACCGCCGCGCCGGCCGACGACGAGCCCATCGCCATCGTCGCGATGAGCTGCCGCTACCCCGGCGGCGTACGCGCCCCCGAGGATCTGTGGCGGATGCTGACGGCGGGCGCCGACGGCATCACCCGCTGGCCCGAGAACCGTGGGTGGGACACCGAGGCGCTGTACGACCCGGACCCGGAGAGCCAGGGCACCTCCTACGCCCGCGACGGCGGATTCCTGCACGACGCCACCGAGTTCGACGCGGACTTCTTCGGCATCTCGCCGCGCGAGGCCCTCGCCATGGACCCGCAGCAGCGGCTGCTGCTGGAGACCACCTGGGAGGTCTTCGAGCGCGCCGGCATCGCCCCCTCCTCGGTGCGCGGCAGCCGCACCGGCGTCTTCGCCGGTGTGATGTACCACGACTACGGCGCCCGGCTGCACGCGGTGCCGGACGGCGTCGAGGGCTACCTCGGCACCGGAAGCTCCAGCAGCATCGTCTCCGGCCGTGTCTCCTACACCTTCGGACTTGAGGGCCCGGCCGTCACCGTCGACACGGCCTGCTCGTCCTCGCTGGTCGCACTGCACCTGGCCGCGCAGGCGCTGCGCAACGGCGAGTGCTCGCTGGCGCTCGCGGGCGGTGTCACCGTGATGTTCACGCCCGGCACCTTCATCGAGTTCAGCCGGCAGCGGGGTCTTGCCGCCGACGGGCGCTGCAAGTCCTTCGCGGCCGCCGCCGACGGCACCGGCTGGGGCGAGGGCGCGGGCATGCTGCTGCTGGAGCGGCTGTCCGACGCCCGGCGCAACGGCCACCAGATCCTGGCCGTCGTGCGCGGCTCCGCCGTCAACCAGGACGGTGCGTCCAACGGCCTCACCGCCCCCAACGGCCCCTCCCAGCAGCGGGTCATCCGCGCCGCCCTCGCCAACGCGGGCGTGGGTGCGGGCGAGGTCGACGTGGTCGAGGCGCACGGCACCGGCACCACCCTCGGCGACCCCATCGAGGCGCAGGCGCTGCTCGCCACGTACGGCCGCGAGCACACCGACGACCGGCCGCTGCTGCTGGGCTCGGTGAAGTCCAACCTCGGCCACACCCAGGCCGCTTCGGGCGTCGCCGGCGTGATCAAGATGGTCATGGCGATGCGCCACGGCGTGGTCCCCAAGACCCTGCACGTGGACGAGGCGACCCCGCACGTGGACTGGTCGGCGGGCGCGGTCTCGCTGCTCACCGAACAGGTCGCCTGGCCCGAGACCGGCCGGCCGCGCCGCGCGGGCGTGTCCTCCTTCGGCATCAGCGGCACCAACGCGCACGCCATCATCGAGCAGGCCCCCGAGCCGGACCTCGCTCCCGAGCCAGACCATGCTCGCGGGGCGGAGCCGACCGGGCAGGTCACGCCGGTGACGGTGACTGTGCCGCCGGAGACGGTGCCGCTGCTGGTGTCGGCGCGCGGCGAGGACGCGCTGCGCGCCCAGGCCCGCAGGCTCGGCGCCCACGTACGGGCGAATCCGGAGCTGCGGCCGGTGGACCTGGCGCTGTCCCTGGCCACCACCCGCTCCGCGCTGGAGCGGCGTGCAGCGCTGCTCGCCGGCGACCGGGACGAACTGCTGGCCGCACTCGACGCGTTGGCGCGCGGCGAGCAGGCTCCCGGGGTGCTGCACGGCACCGCCCGCGAGGGCCGCACCGCCTTCCTGTTCACCGGGCAGGGCAGCCAGCGTCCGGGCGCGGGTCGTGAACTGTACGCGGCCCACCCGGTCTTCGCCCGTGCCCTGGACGAGGTCTGCGCCGAGCTCGACCGTCACCTCGAACTGCCGCTCCAGAGCGTGCTGTTCGGCGAGGACGCCGAGGTGCTGAACCGGACGGAGTACGCGCAGCCCGCACTGTTCGCCATCGAGGTGGCCCTGTTCCGGCTCGTCGAGGCGTGGGGCGTCCGGCCCGACGTGCTCTGCGGCCACTCGATCGGCGAGATCGTCGCAGCGCACCTGGCCGGGGTGCTCTCCCTGCAGGACGCCTGCGAACTCGTCGCCGCGCGGGGCCGGTTGATGCAGGCTCTGCCCGAGGGCGGCGCGATGACTGCGCTCCAGGCGACCGAGTCCGAGGTCGCGCCGCTGCTGACGGAGAACGTGAGCATCGCGGCGGTCAACGGGCCGCGGTCGGTGGTGATCGCGGGTGACCCGGACGAGACGGACAGGCTTGCCGGATCGTTCGCGGACCGCAGGTCCAAGCGCCTCACGGTCAGCCACGCCTTCCACTCGCCGCTGATGGACGGCATGCTCGCCGACTTCCGCAAGGTCGCGGAGAGCCTCGTGTACGAGACCCCCTTCGTCCCGGTCGTCTCCAACCTCACCGGCGCGCTCGTCACCGACGAGCTCACCGACCCCGACTTCTGGGTGCGCCACGTGCGCGAGAGTGTCCGCTTCCTCGACGGCGTGCGCACCCTGGAGGAGTCCGGCGTCACGACCTATCTGGAACTGGGCCCGGACGGCGTGCTGTCCGCGCTCGCCCAGGAGTGCGTGACCGGCGACGGCGCGGTGTTCGTGCCGCTGCTGCGTGCCGGCCGGCCCGAGGCCGACACCGCCACCACCGCCCTGGCCCTCGCCCACGTCCACGGCGCGCCCGTCGACTGGACCGCGTACTACGCGGGCACCGGCGCCCGCCGGGTGGAGCTGCCCACCTACCCCTTCCAGCGCAAGCGCTACTGGCTGGACGTGGGCGTCTCCGTCGAGGACGTCCTGGCGGCCGGTCTGGACGGCGCGGACCACCCGCTGCTGGGCGCCACCGTCGAACTGCCCGCCTCCGACGGGCTGGTGCTCACCGGCCGACTCGCCGTCTCCGTCCAGCCCTGGCTGGCCGAGCACACGGTCGGCGACACCGTGGTGCTGCCCGGCACGGCCCTCGTGGAACTGGCCCTGCGCGCCGGAGACCACGTCGGCTGCGACGTACTGGACGAGCTCACCGTCGAGGCGCCGCTGACCCTGCCCGAGCGGGGAGCCGTGCAGTTCCAGCTGGCCGTGGCCGGTCCCGACGACAGCGGGCGGCGCGCCCTGACCCTGCACTCCCGGCGCGCCGACGCCCCCGCCGAGGAGCCCTGGACCCGGCACGCGGCCGGCGTCCTGACCGCGCGGGCCCCCGAGGCCCCCGCGGCGGACCTCAGCCAGTGGCCCCCGACCGGCGCCGAGGAACTGCCCGTCGACGGGTTCTACCCGGGCGCGGCCCTCGCCGGACTCGGCTACGGCCCCGGCTTCCAGGGCCTGCGGGCCGCCTGGCGGCGCGGCGAGGAGGTGTTCGCCGAGGTCGCGCTCGACCCGTCGTACGCGGCCGACGCCGACGCCTACGGACTGCACCCCGCGCTCTTCGACGCGGCCCTGCACGCGCTGGGCCTGGCCACCCCCGGCGCGAGCGCCGACGCCCCCGTCGAGGGCGCCCGACTGCCCTTCGCCTGGACCGGCGTACGGCTGCACGCCACCGGCGCGACCGGGCTGCGCGTGCGGCTGGCCGCCGCCGAGGACGGCGGCGTCGCACTCGACCTGGCCGACCCCACCGGCGCGCCCGTCGCCACCGTCGGCTCGCTCGTGCTGCGTCCGGTGCCCGCCGGCGGGCTCGGCGAGGGCCCTTCCACCCACCACGAGTCGTTGTTCGCCCTCGACTGGGCCGCGCTGCCCGGCACAGGGACCGCGCCCACCGACGGGCGCTGGGCGGTGCTCGGCGAGGACCCGGGCGCCTTCCACCCCGGCGACCGGCCCGTCGAGACCCACGCCGACCTCGCCGCGCTGCGCGCCGCGCTGGAGGCGGGCGCACCGGTGCCCGACACCGTCGTCGTCCCGCTCACCCCCGCCGTCACCACCAGCGGCCGGGCGGCCACCGCCCGGGCCGCCGCGCACCGCGCGCTCGACCTCGTCCAGCAGTGGCTCGCCGAGGAACGCCTCGACGGCTCCCGGCTGGTGCTGCTCACCAGCGGCGCGGTCGCCGCCGAACCGGGCGAGCCCGTCACCGACCTGGTCCACGCCCCGGTGTGGGGCCTGGTGCGCACCGCCCAGTCGGAGAACCCGGGCCGGTTCGTCCTCGCCGACACCGACGGCAGCGACGCCTCCGCCGCAGCGCTGGCCGCCGCCCTGGCCGTCGACGAGCCGCAGCTGGCCCTGCGGGCCGGTCGCGCGCACGCCTTCCGGCTGCGCCGCGTGGCCCGCACCGACCGCCAGGCACCCGCCCTCGACCCCGAGGGCACGGTCCTGGTCACCGGGGCCACCGGCACCCTCGGCCGGATCTTCGCCCACCACCTGGTGGCCGAGCGGGGCGCACGCCGGCTGCTGCTGCTCAGCCGACGGGGCGAGCAGGCCCCGGGCGCGTCCGAACTCGCCGCCAGTGTCGAGGAGTTGGGTGCGTCGGTCAGCTGGGCCGCGTGCGACGCGGCCGACCGGGACGCGCTAGCGGCGGTGCTCGCCGGCATCCCCGCCGAGCACCCGCTGACGGCGGTGGTGCACACCGCCGGCGTCCTGGACGACGGCATCATCGACTCGCTCACCCCCGAGCGCCTGGACACCGTGCTGCGGCCCAAGCTCGACGCGGCCTGGAACCTGCACGAGCTGACCGAAGGACACGAGCTGAGCGCGTTCGTGCTGTTCTCCTCGGTCGCCGGCTGCTTCGGCGCCCCGGGCCAGGGCAACTACGCGGCGGCCAACAGCTTCCTGGACGCCCTCGCCCAGCACCGCAGGGCCCGCGGACTGACCGCGACCTCGCTGGCCTGGGGCCTGTGGACCGCCGAGGACGGCATGGCCGGCGCCCTCGACGAGGCCGACCTGGCCCGGATGGCCCGCTCCGGCGTGGCCGCCCTGGCGCCCGAGGAGGGACTGGCCCTCTTCGACATCGCGCACACCCTGGACGACGCCGTCCTGGTGCCCATGCGGATCGAACCGGCCGCCCTGCGCGCCCAGGCGGCCGACGGCACCCTGCCGCCGCTGCTGCGCTCCCTGGTACACGTCCCGGTGCGCCGGGCCGCCGCCGACCCCGGGACCCGTACCGGCACCGGGTTCGGCACGGAGGCGGGCGGCTCCCTCGCGGACCGGCTGGCCGCCCTGCCGACCACCGAGCGCGCCCAGGCCCTGATGGACCTGGTGCGCACCCAGGTCGCCGGCGTCCTCGGCCACGCCGGCCCGGACGACGTCGACCCGGCGCGCGGCTTCCTCGACCTCGGCTTCGACTCGCTGACCGCAGTCGACCTGCGCAACCGGCTCACCTCCGGCTGCGGGCTGCGCCTGCCGGTCACGCTGATCTTCGACTACCCCTCGCCGGAGGCGCTCGCCGGATACCTCGGCGAGCGGCTGGGCACGGACGACACCCCCCGGCGGGCCGTCCACACCGAGCTGGACCGGCTCGAATCGATCCTGGCGGGCGTCGGCCCCGACGACGAGGACGCCACGGGCATCACCGCCCGGCTGCGCGACCTCCTGGCGAAGTGGAACGAGACGCACAGTGCACCGGACACCGATGCCCAGGACCGCTCGATCGAGTCCGCCACGGCCGACGAGATCTTCGACCTGCTCGACGACGAACTGGGCCTGTCCTGACCGGCACCGGCCCGGCCGGGCTCCGGGGCGGGCTGTGAGCGGGCCCCCGGTGACGGGGCGGCACCCGGCCGCCGTCACCGGCCCCCTCCGGGCGGCCCCCACCGGCCCCTTCCTGATGACCTTCCTGATGACCCACCTGCTCCGCGCGAGCATTCCGACCAAGACCACGGGGATGGCGTAATGGTGAACGAGGAGAAGTACCTCGATTACCTCAAGCGGGCGACGACCGACCTCCGCGAGGCGCGGCGACGGCTGCGCGAGGTCGAGGAACGCGAGCAGGAACCCATCGCGGTCGTCGCGATGAGCTGCCGCTACCCCGGTGGCGTCGACACCCCCGAACGGCTCTGGGAGCTCGTCGCGGGCGGCGTCGACGCGGCCACCCCCTACCCCACCGACCGGGGCTGGCCGGGTGACGTCCTGTTCGACCCCGACCCCGAGTCGGGCATCGACGCGTACGAGAAGGTCGGCGGCTTCCTGCACGACGCCGCCGACTTCGACCCCGCCTTCTTCGGGATCTCCCCGCGCGAGGCCCTCGCCATGGACCCGCAGCAGCGGCTGCTCCTGGAGATCTCCTGGGAGGCGTTCGAGCGGGCCGGCATCGACCCGACCACACTGCGCGGCAGCCGCACCGGCGTCTTCGCCGGGCTGATGTACCACGACTACGCGGCCCGGCTGTTCAGTGTCGCCGAGGAGGTCGAGCCCTTCCTCGGCAACGGCAGCTCCGGCAGCATCGCCTCCGGCCGCATCGCCTACACCCTCGGCCTGGAGGGCCCGGCGGTCACGGTCGACACGGCCTGCTCCTCCTCGCTGGTCGCGCTGCACCTCGCCGCCCAGGCGCTGCGCAAGGGCGAGTGCACGCTCGCCCTCGCCGGCGGTGTCACCGTGATGTCCACGCCCGGCACCTTCACGGAGTTCAGCCGACAGCGGGGTCTGGCCGGCGACGGCCGCTGCAAGTCCTTCGCCGCCTCCGCCGACGGCACCGGCTGGGGCGAGGGCGCCGGCATGCTCGTACTGGAGCGGCTGTCCGAGGCCCGCCGCAACGGTCACCCCGTGCTCGCCCTGGTCCGTGGCTCCGCCGTCAACCAGGACGGCGCCAGCAGCGGCCTCACGGCCCCCAACGGCCCGTCCCAGCAGCGCGTCATCCGCCAGGCCCTCGGCGAGGCCCGCCTGCCGGCCGCGCACATCGACGCGGTCGAGGCGCACGGCACCGGCACCACCCTCGGCGACCCCATCGAGGCCCAGGCCCTGCTCGCCACCTACGGGCGCGAGCACACCGACGGACAGCCCCTGTACCTGGGCTCCGTCAAATCGAACATCGGCCACACCCAGGCCGCCGCCGGCGTCGCGGGCATCATCAAGATGGTCATGGCCATGCGCCACGGCGTCCTGCCGCGCACCCTGCACGCGGACGAGCCCACGCCCAACGTCGACTGGACCGAGGGCGCCGTCGAGCTCCTCACCGAGCGACGCCCCTGGCCCGAGACCGGCCGCCCGCGCCGCGCCGCGGTGTCCTCCTTCGGCATCAGCGGCACCAACGCGCACACCGTCCTGGAACAGGCCCCCGAGCCCGAGCAGACCGCGGAGCCCGCCGCGCCCGGGGCCGCCGCGCCCGCTCCCGGGGCTGCGGTGTGGAACCTCTCCGGGCGCACCCCGGCCGCGCTGCGCGCCCAGGCCGCCCGCCTCCACGCCCACCTGACCGACCACCCCGACCTCGGCACCTTCGACGTCGCCCACACCCTCGCCACCGGGCGCACCGACTTCGAGCACCGGGCGGTGCTCACCGCCCCCGACCGCGACGGTCTCACCGCCGCGCTCGCGGCCCTCGCCGACCTCGACCTCGACGTCGAGCGGACCGTCCCCGGCGTCGTCCGGGGCCGCCCGGTCGCCGGCAAGCTGGCCTTCCTGTTCACGGGGCAGGGCAGTCAGCGGCTGGGTATGGGGCGTGAGTTGTACGCGTCCCAGCCGGTGTTCGCGGCGGCGCTGGACGCTGTGGCGGAGCGGCTGGATCTCGAACTGCCGTTGAAGGACGTGCTGTTCGGGGACGACCCGGAGTTGCTGAACCGTACGGAGTTCGCGCAGCCGGCGCTGTTCGCCGTCGAGGTGGCGCTGTTCCGGCTCGTCGAGTCGTGGGGTGTGCGGCCGGACTTCGTGTCCGGGCATTCGATCGGTGAGATCGCTGCCGCGCATGTGGCGGGGGTGTTCTCGCTCGAGGACGCCTGCCGACTGGTGGCTGCTCGGGGTCGGTTGATGCAGGCGCTGCCGGAGGGTGGCGTGATGATCGCCCTTCAGGCGACGGAGGACGAGGTCGCTCCGCTTCTGAACGAGCGGGTGAGCATCGCGGCGATCAACGGTCCGCGGTCGGTGGTCATCGCGGGTGACGCGGAGGAGGCCGAGCGGATCGCCGGATCGTTCGGCGACCGCAGGTCCAAGCGACTCACGGTCAGTCACGCGTTCCACTCGCCGCACATGGACGGCATGCTCGACGAATTCCGCGCCGTGGCGGAGAGCATCACCTACGCGACCCCTCGGACAGCACTGGTCTCGAATGTGAGCGGTGCACTCGTTTCGGAGCAGTTGACGCAGCCCGAGTTCTGGGTGCGCCACGTCCGCGAGGCCGTCCGTTTCCTCGACGGTATCCGCACCCTCGCCGCCCGCAACGTCACGCACTTCGTGGAACTGGGCCCCGACGGCGTCCTGTCGGCGCTCGCCGAGGAATGCCTCACCGACACTCCCGCCGCCGTCGTGCCCCTGCTGCGCAAGGACCGCCCCGAGACCGAGGCGGTGACCGGCGCCCTGGCCCGCCTCCATGTGCGGGGCGTGACCGTGGACTGGGCCGCCTACCACGCCGGTTCGGGCGCCGGGCGCGCCGATCTGCCCACGTACGCCTTCCAGCGCGAGCGCTACTGGCTGGACGCCGGGCGGCCCGCGAGCGACGTCACGGCGGCCGGGCTCGGCTCCGCCGGGCACCCGCTGCTCGGCGCGGCCGTCGCGCTCGCCGACACCAACGGCTTCCTCTGCACCGGCCGGCTGGGCCTGGACACCCATCCCTGGCTGGCCGACCACACCGTGCACGGCTCGGTCGTGCTGCCCGGCGCCGCCTTCGTCGAGCTGGCGATCCGCGCCGGCGACCAGGTCGGCTGCGACCTGCTGGAGGAGCTCGCCCTGCAAGCCCCGCTCGTGCTGCCCGAACAGGGCGCCGTGCAGCTCCAGTTGTGGGTCGGCGCCCCCGACGCGACCGGCCGACGCATCCTCGGCGTGCACTCCCGCCCCGAGGGCGCGGACCCCCTCGAACCGTGGACCCGGCACGCCGACGGCGTCCTCGGCACCGGCGCCCCCGAACCGGCCACCTCCCTCGCCGAGTGGCCGCCCACCGGCTCCGTACCGCTGCCCGTCGAGGAGCTGTACGCCGGACTCGCCGAGGCCGGTCTGGAGTACGGGCCCGCCTTCCGCGGTGTGCGCGCCGCCTGGCGCACCGACGACGCCGTGTACGTCGAGGTGGCCACGGAGGCCGAACAGGGTGCCGAGCACACGCAGTTCGGAATCCACCCCGCGCTGCTGGACGCCGCGCTGCACGCCATCGGCCTCGGCGGGCTCGTCGAGGACACCGGCCGGGGCCGGCTGCCGTTCGTGTGGAGCGGGGTGTCCCTGCACACCGTGGGCGCCTCCGTGCTGCGCGTACGGCTCGCCCGGGCCGGCGCGGACGCGGTGTCGTTCGCCCTGGCCGACGGCGCCGGTCGGCCCGTCGCCGACATCGAGTCGGTCACGCTGCGGGCCGTTTCGGCGGGTGACCTCGCCACCGGGCGCGGGCACGACTCGCTGTTCCGGGTGGACTGGGCCCCGGTGACGCTTCCGGCCGGAGAGGCCGGGGTGCGGTGGACCGTGCTCGGGGACTTCGCGACGGCGAGGGACGAAGGTGACGCGGGCCTCGCGATGGCGAGCGGCGACCGTGACGCGGACCTCGCGGAGGCAGAGGCCAGGCGTGACGCGGGCCTCCCGGTGGCGGGGGAGCAGGCGGCGCGGTACGCCGATCTCGCCGCCCTGGTGGCGGCGTTGGACGCGGGCGAGACCGCCCCGGACGCGGTCCTCGTGCCGTACCCGCAGGCGCCCGCCCCCACCCCCGAGGCCGTACGTTCGGCCGCGCACCGCACGCTGGCCCTGCTCCAGCGGTGGCTCGCCGAGGAGCGGCTCGACCGCACCCGGCTGGTCCTGCTCACCGAGGGCGCGGTCGCCGCGCGCGACGAGGACGCGGTGACCGACCCGGTGCACGCCGCCGTCCACGGCCTGGTGCGCTCCGCGCAGTCCGAGCACCCGGGCCGCTTCCTCCTCGTGGACGCCGCTGCGCCCTCGCTCGACCTGCTCGGTGCCGCACTCGCCGGCGACGAGCCCCAACTGGCCCTGCGTGACAGCGCCGTGCTCGCGCCCCGACTGGCCCGCGTACCCGCCGGTGAGCCCGCCGAGGCGCCGACGTACGACGCGAACGGCACGGTGCTGGTCACCGGCGCCACCGGTACGCTCGGCCGGCTCGTCGCCCGGCACCTGGCGGCCGAGCGGGGGGCACGCCACCTGCTGCTGCTCAGCCGCAGCGGAGAGCAGGCCCCGGGTGCGGCCGAACTGACCGCTGAACTGGAGGAGTTCGGCGCCATCGTGACGTGGGCCGCGTGCGATGCGGCCGACCGGGACGCGCTGGCCGCGGTGCTCGCGTCCGTGTCCGAGGCGCACCCGCTGACGGGTGTGGTGCACGCCGCCGGTGTCCTGGACGACGGCGTCGTCGACTCGCTCACCCCCGAGCAACTGGACACCGTGCTGCGGCCCAAGGCCGACGCCGCCCTGAATCTGCACGAGTTGACCCGCGACCGCGATCTTTCGGCGTTCGTCCTGTTCTCCTCGGCCGCCGGTGTGTTCGGCGCCCCCGGACAGGGCAACTACGCCGCCGCCAACAGCTTCCTCGACGCCCTTGCCCAGTACCGGCGTGCGGCCGGTCTGCCCGGCCTCTCACTGGCCTGGGGTCTGTGGGAGGACGCCGACGGCATGGCACGCGCGCTCGACGACACCGCCCGCGACCGGATGCGGCGCGCCGGCGTCCACGGCCTCACCGCTGCCGAGGGCCTCACCCTGCTCGACCTCGCGGACACCCTCGGCGCGACCGGTCCGGCCCCGGGCCTGCTCGTGCCCATGCGGCTCACCGTTCCGACGGCGGGCACCGAAGTCGTGCCTCTCATGCGGGCGTTGGTCCGCACCCCCGTGCGGCGCGCCGCCTCCGCCGGCAGCGCGACGGACCTGCCCGCGTTGGAGCAGCGGCTCCTGGGACTCGACGCCGGCGAACGCGAACGTGTGCTGCTGGATGTGGTGCTGCGGCACGTCGCCGATGTGCTCGGCCACGCCTCTCCGGACGCCGTCGACCCCGAGCACGCCTTCAGCGAGCTGGGCTTCGACTCCCTCACCGCTGTCGAGCTGCGCAACCGGCTCGGTGCCGCCGTGGGCCGCCGACTGCCCACCACGCTCGTCTTCGACCACCCGTCCTCCCTGGTGCTCGCCCGCCACCTGGCCGGCGAACTCGGAGGGGCCACGGCCCAGTCGGCGACCGGAGCGCCCGCGCCCGCGGCCGTCTCCGACGACCCCATCGCCATCGTGGCGATGAGCTGCCGTTTCCCCGGTGGTGTCACCACCCCCGAGGAGCTGTGGCAGCTCCTGGACGGTGGCGTGGACGCCGTCTCCGGCTTCCCCAGCGACCGCGGCTGGGACGTCGAGGCGCTGTACGACCCCGACCCGGACCACCCCGGCACCTCGTACACCCGGCACGGCGGCTTCCTGCACGACGCCGCCGCCTTCGACCCGACGTTCTTCGGCATCTCGCCGCGCGACGCCGTCGGTACGGACCCGCAGCAGCGGCTGCTGCTGGAGACCACCTGGGAGGCGTTCGAACGGGCCGGCATCGACCCGGCCACCGTGCGCGGCAGCCGTACCGGAGTCTTCGCCGGCGTGATGTACCACGACTACGCGACCCTGGTGGAGGGCTCCGCCGACGGCGCCGACGGCACCCTCGGCTCGGGCAGCACCGGCAGTATCGCCTCCGGCCGCGTCTCCTACACCTTCGGCCTGGAGGGTCCGGCCGTCACCATCGACACGGCCTGCTCCTCCTCGCTGATCGCGCTCCACATGGCCGTGCACGCGCTGCGCAACGGTGAGTGCGACATGGCGCTGGCCGGTGGTGTGACCGTCATGGCCACGCCGGGCACGTTCGTCGGCTTCAGCAGACAGCGCGGCCTGTCGCCCGACGGCCGCTGCCGCGCCTTCTCCGCGGACGCCGACGGCACCGGCTGGGGCGAGGGTGCGGGCATGCTCCTGGTCGAGCGACTGTCCGACGCCCGCCGCAACGGGCACCCCGTCCTCGCGGTGGTGCGGGGTTCGGCGATCAACCAGGACGGCGCTTCCAACGGCCTCACCGCGCCCAACGGTCCGTCCCAACAGCGGGTCATCCGAGCCGCCTTGGCGAGCGCGGGGCTGTCCGCGTCCGAGGTGGACGCGGTCGAGGCGCACGGCACGGGCACGATGCTCGGTGACCCGATCGAGGCGCAGGCGCTGCTCGCCACGTACGGCCGCGAGCACACCGCCGACCAGCCGCTCTGGCTGGGCTCCATCAAGTCCAACCTCGGGCACACCCAGGCCGCGGCCGGTGTCGCGGGCATCATCAAGATGGTCATGGCGATGCGCCACGGCACCCTGCCCAGGACGCTGCACGCCGAGCGGCCCTCGTCGCATGTCGAGTGGACCGAGGGCGCGGTATCGCTGCTGACGGAGCCCGTGGCCTGGCCCGAGACCGGCCGGCCGCGCCGAGCGGGTGTCTCCTCCTTCGGTATCAGCGGCACCAACGCCCACACGATCATCGAGCAGGCCCCGGAGGAACCGCAGGCCGAGCCGGTCGAGCCGGTCGAGCGCCCCGCTGCCCCGGCCGTACTACCGCTGCGCCTCTCCGGGCGCAGCGCAGAAGCCCTGGCCGCCCAGGCGCGCGCCCTGCACGGCCACCTCGCGGCCCACCCGGACGTCACGCTCACCGACCTCGCCCAGTCACTGGCCACCGGCCGTGCCGCCTTCGACCACCGGGCCGTAATCCTGACCGGCGCGAACGACACGGCCGCCACCGTGCTCGCCCGTCTCGACGCCCTCGCCGAGGGCCGCCCGGTCACCGAAGTCCTCCAGGGCACGGCCACCAAGAGCGGTCGCACGGCGTTCCTGTTCACGGGGCAGGGGAGTCAGCGGCTGGGTATGGGGCGTGAGTTGTACGCCTCGCAGCCGGTGTTCGCGGCGGCGCTGGACGCTGTGGCGGGGCGGCTGGATCTCGAACTCCCTCTGAAGAACGTGCTGTTCGGCGAGGACGCCGAGCTGTTGAACCGTACGGAGTTCGCGCAGCCTGCGTTGTTCGCGGTCGAGGTGGCGTTGTTCCGATTGTTCGAGTCGTGGGGTGTGCGTCCGGACTTTGTTGCCGGGCACTCGATCGGTGAGATCGCTGCCGCGCATGTGTCCGGGGTGCTGAGCCTGGAGGACGCCTGCAAGCTGGTGTCGGCCCGTGGTCGGCTGATGCAGGCGCTGCCCGAGGGCGGCGTGATGATCGCGCTCCAGGCGACCGAGGATGAGGTCACCCCGCTGCTCAACGAGCGGGTGAGCATCGCCGCGATCAATGGGCCGCGGTCCGTCGTCATCGCCGGTGACGCGGACGAGGCCGAGCGGATCGCCGGATCGTTCAAGGACCGCAAGTCCAAGCGATTGACCGTCAGCCATGCCTTCCACTCGCCGCACATGGACGGCATGCTGGACGCCTTCCGCGAGGTCGCGGAGTCACTGACGTACGAGCTGCCGAAGATATCGGTGATCTCGAATGTGAGCGGTGCTCTCGCTCCGGAGGAGCTCACGCGGCCCGAGTTCTGGGTGCGGCACGTCCGTGAGGTGGTCCGTTTCGCCGACGGCATCCGCGCCCTGGAAGCCGCTGGTGTCACCACGTTTGTCGAGCTGGGTCCGGACGGTGTGCTCTCCGCCATGGCCCAGGAATGCGTCGAGAACGCCGACACCACTGCCTTCGTCCCCGTCCTGCGCGCCGGCCGCGACGAGGCCGAGACCGCCGTCACCGCCCTGGCCCAGGCTCACGCTCACGGCACGCGCGTCGACTGGGCCGCGTACTTCGCCGGTTCCGGCGCCCGCCGGGTCGACCTCCCGACGTACGCCTTCCAGCGCGAGCGCTACTGGCCCGAGGCCGGTGCCGTGCTGCCCGGCGACGCGTCCGGGCTGGGCATGGCCCCGGCCGGGCACCCGCTGCTGGGCGCGGTGGTCGCGCTCGCGGACGCCGACGGCAGCGTGTTCACGGGCAGGCTCTCCCTGCGCACCCACCCCTGGCTGGCCGACCACGCTGTCATGGGCTCCGTGCTGCTCCCCGGCACGGCCCTGGTCGAGCTCGCCCTGCACGCAGGCGAGCGCGTCGGCTGCCCCGCGCTGGACGAACTGACCCTCCAGGCCCCGCTGGTGCTGCCCGAACAGGGCGCCGTACAGGTGCAGTTGACCGTCGGGCCGCCCGACGAATCCGGCCGGCGGCCGGTCGCCGTGTTCTCCCGGCCCGACCTCAAGGAAGAGCCGTGGCTGCGGCACGCCGAAGGCCTGCTCACCGACGAGGTACGGCCCGCCGGCACGGACCTGGGCGCGTGGCCGCCGGCCGGTGCGAACCCACTGCCGGCGGAGGGCGCGTACGAGGTGCTGGACGCCGCGGGCCTCGCGTACGGGCCGCTGTTCCAGGGGCTGCGCGCGGCTTGGCGGCGCGGCGACGAGCTCTTCGCCGAGCTGGCACTGCCCGGTGGAGCGGGGACCGACGCGAACGCCTTCGGGCTGCACCCGGCCCTGCTCGACTCGGCCCTGCACACCCTCGCCCTGGGCGACGCCCCGTCCGGCAGTGAGGAGGAGGGCGCCCGACTGCCGTTCGCCTGGAGCGGCGTGCGGCTGCACGCGACGGGTGCCTCGGCGGTACGGGTGCGGCTGGCCCCGGCCGGTCGCGACGCGGTGTCGCTGGAGCTCGCCGACACCACGGGCGAACCCGTCGCTTCCGTTGACTCGCTGGTGCTGCGCGCCATTTCCGCCGAGCAGATCGGCGCCGCGCGCGGTGGTCGGCAGGATTCGCTGTACGCGATCGACTGGACCGAGGTCCCGGCCGACCGTTCGGCGCCGGCTCCGAGCCGTGCCGTCCTGGGGGCCGGGCTCCCCGATGTGAACGCCCCTCGTTACGCCGACCTGGCTGCCATCGCAACGGGCGGGGTACCGGAGTTGGTGATCGTCGATGTGGAGCCGGACGCCGACGCGGTCACGGACGGCGCCGGGCTGCCCGACGCCGTGCACGGACGGGTCGCCGCCGCGCTCGCGCTGGCCCAGGAGTGGCTGGCCGAAGACAAGTTCGCCGCCGCGCGCCTGGTGTTCGTCACGCGTGGTGCCGTTGCCGCCCGCACCGGCGACCCCGTGGCCGACCTCGTCGGTGCGGCGGTGCGTGGTCTCGTCCGCTCCGCCGCCACCGAGAACCCGGGTCGGTTCGCCCTGCTGGACGTCGACGGCCCTGGGCTGCCCGACCCCGCCCTCGTGACCCTCGCCTCGGGCGAGCCGGAGGTCGCGGTGCGTGAGGGTGCGCTGCTGGTGCCGCGGTTGACTCGGGCGATCGTTGCCGATGTGGAGCCCGTGACGTCGGCGGGTACGGTCCTGGTGACGGGTGCGAGTGGTGCGCTGGGTGGCCTGTTCGCGCGGCATTTGGTGTCGGAACGCGGTGTGCGGAAGCTGTTGTTGGTCTCGCGTCGAGGTGCGAAGGCCCCTGGTGCGGCCGAACTGACGTCCCAGCTGACCGAGTTGGGTGCGGAGGTCGTGTGGGCCGCGTGTGATGTGGCCGACCGTGCGGCGCTGGCCGCGCTGTTGGCGGAGCATCCGGTTTCGGGTGTGGTCCACACGGCCGGTGTGCTGGATGACGGCACAGTGGGCTCGCTGACGGCCGAGCGGGTTTCCAGGGTCCTGCGTCCGAAGGTGGACGCGGCCTGGCACCTGCACGAACTCACGGGGAACCTGGACCTGTTCGTGGTGTTCTCCTCGGCCGCCGGAGTCTTCGGTGGTGCGGGTCAGGCCAACTACGCGGCGGGCAACGTGTTCCTGGACGCTCTGGCCCAGCACCGCAGGGCGCTGGGGCTGGCGGCGACGTCGCTGGCCTGGGGTCTGTGGGCCGAGGCCTCCGGCATGGCCGACGCGCTCGACGACAAGGATGTCTCGCGCCTCGGCCGGGGCGGCGTGCTGCCTCTGGAGGCGGCCGAGGGTCTGGCGCTCTTCGATACCGCGACGGCTTCCGAGCAGGCGCTGCTGGTGCCGGTGAAGCTCGACCTGGCCGCGCTGCGGGCCGGCCCGGTCCCGCCGCTGCTCAGCGGCCTGGTCCGGGCCACCGTGCGCCGCGCCTCGCAGGCCGCGGACAGCGGTAACGCCCTGGCCGGGCGGCTGGGCCGGATGACGGTCGAGGAGCAGACCGCTCACGTGCTGGAGACCGTGCGCAGCCAGGTCGCCACGGTCCTCGGGTACGCCGGGCCGGAAGCGGTGGCGACGGACCGCTCCTTCCGCGAGCTGGGCTTCGACTCGCTGACCGCCGTCGAACTGCGCAACCTGCTCGCCTCGGCGACCGGGTTGCGGCTGCCCGCCACGCTGGTCTTCGACCACCCGACCGCGACGATCCTCGCCACGCACCTGCACAACGAACTCATGGGTGCCGCGCCGGTGTTGAACGCGCCGGCGGCCACCGTCCTCCGGGACGACGAGCCCATCGCCATCGTCGGTCTCGGCTGTCGCTATCCCGGTGGTGTGGAGACCCCGGACGACCTGTGGCGGCTCGTCGTGGAGGGCCGGGACGCCGTCTCCGGCTTCCCGGACGACCGCGGCTGGGACATCGAGGCGCTGTACGACGCCGACCCCGACCACCAGGGCACCAGTTACGCCCGCGAGGGCGGGTTCGTGCGCGACGCGGGCCATTTCGACCCGGCGTTCTTCGGCATCTCGCCCCGCGAGGCCCTCGCCATGGACCCGCAGCAGCGGTTGCTGCTGGAGACCTCGTGGGAGGCGTTCGAGCGGGCCGGCATCGAGCCGACGTCGCTGCGCGGCAGCCGCACAGGTGTCTTCGCCGGCGTCATGTACCACGACTACGCCTCGCGCCTCACCGTGCTGCCCGAGGGCGTCGAGGGCTTCCTCGGCACCGGCAACGCCGCGAGCGTGATCTCCGGTCGGCTCTCCTACGCCTTCGGTCTGGAGGGGCCTGCCGTCACGGTCGACACGGCCTGTTCGTCGTCGCTGGTGGCGCTGCACCTGGCGGTGCAGGCGCTGCGCAACGGCGAGTGCGAGCTGGCCCTCGCGGGCGGTGTGACGGTGATGGCGACCCCCGCACCGTTCGTGGAGTTCAGCCGACAGCGCGGACTGGCGGCCGACGGTCGCTGCAAGGCCTTCTCGGCCGACGCGGACGGCACCGGGTGGTCGGAGGGCGCGGGCGTCCTCCTGGTCGAGCGGCTGTCGGACGCGGAGCGCAACGGTCATCCGGTGCTGGCGGTGGTGCGGGGTTCGGCGATCAATCAGGACGGTGCGTCGAACGGTCTGACGGCGCCGAACGGTCCGTCGCAACAGCGGGTGATCCGGCAGGCGTTGGCGAGTGCTGGTCTGTCGGTGTCCGAGGTGGATGTGGTCGAGGCG
>NZ_JBVHQB010000051.1:0-28332 GCF_055567635.1 Streptomyces sp. NPDC026500
TCGACCACGTACTGGATCGCCGGCTTGTCGACGACCGGCAGCATCTCCTTGGGCGTGGCCTTGGTGGCCGGCAGGAACCGGGTGCCGAGGCCGGCTGCGGGGATGACAGCCTTGCTGATCCTGGGGCGTGACTCAGTCATGTCCGCAACCATAACCGGTGACTTTGTGCAGAATCTGTGTCCCCGGTCAATTCGCAGTCATATGAGCGGATTGAGAGAACTGTGGAGTCACCTGTGAGCCACGTCCGACGTGAACCAGAGCCTGACAAGCGAATGTTGCGGCGAGGATTCCTGTTGGTGAGAAATGGGTTGACGGCCGATGACGTGCGGGAATCCGCCGCCGCCCTCGCCGCCCGCGCCCTGGAGCTGCCCGAACTGGCACACGCCCGCACGGTGGCGGCCTACGTCTCCATGGGGAGCGAACCGGGCACCCTCGCGCTCCTGGACGCGCTCCGCGCGCGCGGGGTGCGCGTCCTCCTGCCGGTCCTGATGGCGGACAACGATCTGGACTGGGGGGCGTACACCGGAGCGGACTCCCTCGAACAAGTCCGACACGGCGGGAAATTGGCCCTCCTGGAGCCCCGGGGCGAGCGACTGGGGCCGACGGCCGTCCAGGACGCGGACGCCGTTCTGCTGCCCGGTCTCGCCGTCGACGCGCGCGGAATGCGGCTGGGGCGCGGCGGAGGCTCGTACGACCGTGTACTGGCCCGCCTGGAGCGCTCCGGCGCGGATCCCGCACTGGTGGTGCTCCTGTACGACACCGAAGTCGTCGAGCGCATCCCGGAGGAGGCGCACGACCGGCCCGTCCACGCCGTGGTGACCCCCTCCGGCGTGCGCCGCTTCCGCTGACCGGCGACGGGACGAAGAACGGCTGACGGCGGACGCGAAGTGGCCCTCCACGCACGCGTGGAGGGCCACTTCCGTCAGGCACCGGCTTCAGGACGTCAGCATCTCGACGCCCGTCGGAGCCTCACGGTTTCAGGACCAGGGTGTCGGTCGTCTTCTTGTCGACGGCCTTCTTGGAGAAGGCCCACGGCAGGAGTTCGCCCTTGGCCCACTTCTCCGTCTGGTCGGTGTAGTGGGCGCTGTAGGCGTGCCCCGAGGCGCCCGAGAGGTTTATCCACTTGGACTTGTCGAGGTCCTGGAGGTTGACGACCATCCGCATCGAGGGGACCCAGACCACTCCGTAGCCGCCCGCCGCGTTCCAGCCGGTCGCGTTGACCGTCGCCTCGCCGCCGCTGAGGTTCCAGGGGCCCCGGTTGAGCATGTACTGCAGGAAGCGGGGGCCTTCGGTACCGAGGGTCTGGTTCTTCAGGAACAGGCGGTGCAGCCGGCCCCAGCTCCAGGTGTCCATGTCCTTGCCGAGCTTGGCGGTCAGCTCCCAGCGGGCGTCCTTCATGGCCCGGCCGAACAGGTCGTCCCGGGTTTCGGTCGCCTTGTCGGTGCGCGTCCTGGGCGACTTCCACCAGTCGTTGTTCTCGTCGTCGATGATCTTGCGGACGACCTCGAACCAGCGGTCGCCGCCGTCCGGCTGCGCCTGGTCCGCGTCGCGCTCGCCACACTCGCGCACCGTCTGGTTCGCGTCCGCGGGGCCGGTGGTGTCGATCCGGTCGACCCACAGGCACTGGCCCTTGACCCGCAGCTCCTTGGGCAGCTTGTTGCCGAAGGCGAGCTTGAGGATGTTGCGCCAGGTGGCGTTGAAGTAGGCGGCGGCAGCGGAGTCGGAGTCCTGGGTGTAGTCCCAGCCCTCCAGGAGCTTCTGCGCGTCACGGACGTTCTTGTCGGCCACGTCGATCTTGAGCAGCTTGGGCACGATCAGCTTGGCGATCTCGCTGCTGTTGTCGAGCTGCATCTGGCGCATGTCATCGGTCGAGATCTTGGCGCCGCCCCTGGTCTTCGACTCGATCAGGTCGGTGATCCGCTGGCTGCGGGTGCCGTAGCCCCAGTCCGTGGTGAGCGTGTAGGGGTACTTGTCCGGCTCGACGACCGCCTGGTTGGCGGTCACGATGTAGCCGCGCTTGGGGTTGTACTCGTAGGGCAGGGCGGACTGCTTGATGTAGCCGGTCCAGCGGTACTTGGAGTCCCAGCCGGGCGAGGGCAGTGAGCCGTCGTCGCCCTTGGCGCGCGTGGGGATCTTGCCGGGCAGCTGGTAGCCGATGTTGCCGCCCGCGCCGGCGCCGTCGGCGTAGACCAGGTTCTGGGACGGCACCTCGAAGGACGCGGCCGCCTTGCGGAACTCGGTCCAGTTCGACGCCTTGTCCATCTCGAAGACGGCGTCCATGGTGTTGCCCGGGTCCAGCGCGGTCCAGCGCAGCGCTATCGCGTAGCCGTCGCCGCGGTCGGGCGCCCCGGCTTCGACCGTGGCCTTCTTGCCGACCTGGACCAGTTCGTCGTCACGGTCGGAGAGCAGCGGCATTCCGTCTTCGGTCTGCCGGACGACGATCGTCTTGGCGGCGCCGCCCGCGACCTTGATCGTCTCCTTGCGGGTGGTGAAGGGCAGCACCTTGCCGTCGTACGCGTAGCCCTCGCCGGTGATCTTCTCCAGGTAGAGGTCGGTGACGTCGACCCCGGAGTTGGTCATGCCCCAGGCCATGTCCGCGTTGTGGCCGATGACCACGCCGGGCATGCCCGCGAAGGTGTAGCCGGTGACGTCGTACTGGCACGCGGCGGAGACGGCGGTGCAGTGCAGGCCCATCTGGTACCAGACCGACGGCAGCGAGGCCGACAGGTGCGGGTCGTTGGCCAGCAGCGGCTTGCCGGTGATCGTGTGGCTTCCCGCGACGACCCAGGAGTTGGAGCCGATGCCGTTGCCGTTCACGCCGACGGCGGTGGGAAGGCCGTCGAGGACCTTGTAGAGCCCCGAGAGCTGGCTCTGGAACCCGGCGGGCGTCGCGGTGTTGCCCGTGAGCCCGGTGCCCGCCGTGGACGTCGAGGTGGTGTCGGTCTGGCCGTACGTCCCCGTGACACTGTCGTACGAGCCCGTACGGACGATTGTCTTGTTCCGGCTGTACGGGTAGTCCGGGTACAGGTCCGCGATCTGCTTCGGGCCGAGCCGGCTCGTCATGAGGGAGCGGTCGATCTCTTCCTGCATGTTGCCGCGCAGGTCCCAGGCCATCGCCTTGAGCCAGGCCACCGAGTCGACCGGGGTCCACTCCGTCGGCTGGTAGTCGTTGGTGAAGCCGAGTGCCGCGTACTCCAGGGAGATGTCCTTGCCGTCCTTGCCCTTCAGGTAGGCGTTGACTCCCTTGGCGTACGACTGGAGGTACTTCTTCGTGGAGGCCGACAGCTTGGTGTCGTACTCCTTCTTCGCGATCCGGTCCCAGCCCAGCGTGCGCAGGAACTCGTCGTTCTTGACCTGGCCCTCGCCGAACATCTCGGACAGCCGGCCCGAGGTCATGTGGCGGCGCACGTCCATCTCGTAGAACCGGTCCTGCGCCTGGACGAAGCCCTGGGCCATGAACAGGTCCTCGTCGGACGAGGCGTAGATCTGCGGGATCCCGTTGCCGTCGCGCTGCACGGTCACGGGTCCCGAGAGGCCGTCGAGCTGGAGGGAGCCCTTGGTCTGCGGGAAGGAGGCGCGCACAGTGCTGATGCTCCAGTACGCGCCGAAGGCGATGCCTCCGATGATGGCGAGAACCAGGACAATCAAGAACAGTCGGGCTTTGCGCCCCTTCTTCCTGCCGGACTTGCCGGGCTGTTGGCCGGAAGAGGCGGTGGTGTTGGGGGGCATCGCTGTCCTTGCTGTCCTAACGCGAGCGGCAGGCGGTCCTGGAGTGCTGGGGCAACCATAGGCGCAGGGCCAACCGCGCCTTGACGCGGAGTAGGAAACCGGGAAGCACGACCGTTCGATCTTGCCTCCGGGAACGTCAAGAAAGCGTCAAGAGTTAGGTAAGGTAACGAAGTACTTGCACTGAAGTGGCCGGCTTCCGGTCCTCAGATCCGGAGGCCGTCCGCGACGGGACCGGATCGGCGAGAAAGGAACAGCCCCTGACTGTCCACCACCTCAACCAGCTCCTGCTCGTGTGCTCGCTCGTCCTGCTCCTCGCGGTCGCGGCGGTCCGGATCTCCTCACGCAGCGGGCTTCCAACGCTGCTCGTGTACCTGGGGATCGGCGTCGCGATCGGCCAGGACGGGGTCGGCGACGTCCACTTCAGCAATGCCGAGCTGACCCAGGTCATCGGGTACGCGGCCCTGGTCGTGATCCTGGCCGAAGGCGGTCTCGGCACGAAGTGGAAGGAGATCAGACCGGCTCTGCCGGCGGCCTCCTCGCTGGCAGTGGTGGGCGTCGCGGTGAGCGTCGGCGTCACGGCGACGGCCGCGCACTATCTGATCGGGCTGGAGTGGCGGCAGGCGCTCATCATCGGGGCGGTCGTCTCCTCGACGGACGCCGCGGCGGTCTTCTCGGTCCTGCGGAAGATCCCCCTCCCCGCGCGCGTGACGGGCATCCTGGAGGCCGAGTCGGGCTTCAACGACGCCCCGGTGGTCATCCTCGTCGTCGCGTTCTCCACGGCGGGACCGGTGGAGCACTGGTACACGCTGCTCGGCGTGATAGCGCTGGAGCTGGCCATCGGCGCCGCCATCGGTCTCTCGGTCGGCTGGCTGGGCGCGTACGGCCTGCGGCACGTGGCGTTGCCGGCCTCCGGCCTCTACCCGATCGCGGTGATGGCGATCGCGGTCGTCGCGTACGCGGC
Organism: Streptomyces sp. NPDC026500; assembly: GCF_055567635.1. Lineage (NCBI taxonomy): Bacteria > Bacillati > Actinomycetota > Actinomycetes > Kitasatosporales > Streptomycetaceae > Streptomyces > Streptomyces sp. NPDC026500. Next base: position 4,691 of record NZ_JBVHQB010000051.1, read on the forward strand.
CGGCGCGCTCGCGCACGGCAGCGGCTTCCTCGCCGTCTACCTCGCCTCCATGCTGCTCGGCAACGCGAAACTGCCGCACTCGCCCGCCACCCGCGGCTTCGCCGAGGGGCTCGGCTGGATCGCCCAGATCGGCATGTTCGTGCTGCTCGGTCTGCTGGTCACCCCGCACGAGATGGGCGACGACATCTGGCCCGCGCTCGTCATTGGCCTGGTGCTGACCATGGTGGCGCGGCCGCTGAGCGTCGTCGTCAGCCTGCTGCCGTTCCGCATCCCGTGGCAGGAGCAGGCGCTGCTGTCCTGGGCGGGGCTGCGCGGCGCCGTACCCATCATCCTGGCGACGATCCCGATGGTGAGCGGCATCGCCGAGAGCAAGCGGATCTTCAACATCGTCTTCGTCCTGGTCGTCGTCTACACCCTCATCCAGGGCCCGACCCTGCCCTGGCTGGCCCGCAAACTCCGTCTCGGGGAGTCCCCCGGGGCCGCCGACCTGGGCATCGAATCGGCGCCCCTGGAGCGACTGCGCGGCCATCTGCTGTCCGTCGCGATCCCCAAGGGGTCGCGTATGCACGGCGTCGAGGTGGGCGAGCTGCGGCTGCCCCCGGGCGCGGCGGTCACCCTCGTCGTCCGCGACGCGAAGTCCTTCGTACCGATGCCCACGACGGTGCTGCGGCTCGGCGACGAACTGCTCGTGGTGGCGACCGACCCGGTCCGGGACGCGGCCGAGAGGCGGCTGCGCGCGGTGGGCCAGGGCGGCAAGCTCGCCGACTGGCTGGGCATCGGCGACGGCGGAACGGAACACCGGACGAGGCACCGAACAGGTCTGTGACGCGGCACCGGACGGACCCCTGCGGGACACCGGACACGCTTCTTACGAGATACCGAACGGCGCCTCAAGAAGCGAGAGGCTTTCACAGGCGCACGATCCCGTGGTGCTCATTTTCACAGGCCTGGCGACGCCCGCCCCCTGTACGATGAAGGCACACCTTGATCGAACCAACTCTGCCTGACGCAGAGCTGGCGCGACCGTATGGCGGCCGTGACGTCCTCCCGCAGGAGGCGCCGGTACCTACCGCAGATCCGCGCAAGAGGACAGCTCTCGGCGCCCCCGCACGGGCGCGCTACCAGGCGGCAGAAAGGCACGGGCCGTGGCATCCACGGTCACCTCCCGTCCTGGATACGGACAGCTGCTGCGCACCCGCGGCGCCTGGACGTTCCTGCTCCCCGGCTTCGCCGCCCGCCAGCCGTTCGCCATGCTGACGATCTCCATCGTGCTGCTCGTGCAGCACACCACCGGCTCGTACGGGGCGGCCGGCGCGGTCGCCGCCGTCACCGGTGTCTCCATGGCGCTCTTCGCGCCCTTCACCGGGCGTCTGGCCGACCGGCACGGACAGCGGGCCGTCCTGCTGCCCGGCGTCCTCGTGCACGCCGTGTCCGGCTTCTCCCTGACCGCGCTCGCGCTGGCGGACGCTCCCTTGTGGGCGCTTTTCGCGGCCGCCGTACCGACCGGCGCCTCGGTGCCGCAGGTCGGCCCCATGGTGCGGGCCCGCTGGGGCGTGAAGCTTCAGGGCTCGCCCCTGATGTCGACCGCGGCGGCCTTCGAGTCCGTCACGGACGAGCTGACCTTCGTCTTCGGCCCGCTGCTCGCCACAGCGCTGTGCACGGCCGTCGACCCCTCCGCGGGCCTGCTGACCGAGGCCTCGCTGACTCTGATCGGCGGTCTGCTGTTCGCCGCGCAGAAGAGCACACAGCCCTCGGTCGCCGTCGAGGGGCACGCGCGCGTGGAGCACGGTTCCGCTCTGCGGATCCCCGGCGTACGCGTTCTGATCATGACCTTCCTCGGCATCGGCTCCGTCTTCGGCGGCATGCAGGTCTCGCTGGCCGCGTACAGCGAGTCGATCGGCGAGCCCGGCCTGAACGGTGTCCTGTACGGCGTCTTCGCGGCGGGCAACATGATCTCCGGCATCGTCTGCGGCGCCATCGCCTGGAGGGTGGCCCCGCAGCGGCGGCTGGTTCTCGGGTACGCCGCGCTCGCGCTCGCCGCCTCCGGGCTGTGGGCGGCGAACTCGGTGATCGTGCTCGCCGGCCTCGGTCTTGTGGTCGGTATGTGCATCGCCCCGACCCTGATCACCGGCTACACCCTGGTCGAGAGCCTCGTTCCGCAGGGCGCCCGCACCGAGGCCTTCACGTGGCTCACCGGCGCCGTCGCGCTCGGCCAGGCAGCGGCCGTCACCGTCGCCGGACAGATGGAGGACAGGCTCTGGGACGGCGCCGGATTCCTGGTGCCGATGGCCGGGACGGCACTGGCTCTGGCGACCCTGGTGGCACTGCGCTCACGCCTCGCCACACAGGCCCCGAGCCGTGCCGTCGCACGTGGCGTCGGTCACCGCGTGCCGGTGACAGTGGACTGATCTCGCGGAATACGTCAGTATGGACCGTCGTTAGCACTCACTGAGTGAGAGTGCCAGGAGGAAGACAAGTGCCGACCTACCAGTACCAGTGCACCGAGTGCGGCGAGGGCCTCGAGGCGGTGCAGAAGTTCACCGATGACGCCCTGACCGAATGCCCAAACTGCAGCGGCCGCCTGAAGAAGGTGTTCTCGGCCGTCGGCATTGTCTTCAAGGGCTCCGGCTTCTACCGCAATGACAGCCGCGGCTCCTCGTCGAGCAGCTCGCCGGCGTCGAAGCCGTCCACGTCCGCGTCCGCGTCGGACTCGAAGTCCTCGTCGTCGACGTCCACGTCGTCGTCCTCGGACGCGAAGTCGTCGGGCACTGGCTCGTCCAGCAGCTCCGCCGCTTAGGGCCTCGGTCGCCGGGGCTGCCGTCCCCGGCCCAGCCGTCTCCGCGAGGCCCCACCGGGTCGTTTCCACGAGACCCCGTCGTCGTACGACGACGGGGTCTTCGGCGTTTCCCCCTCCCGGCTAGGGTGCCGTTCATGGCGAACACGGAGAACCCAAAGACCCCGGCCGGGCAGTCGACGGCCTTGGCCGAGATCGGCGTCATCGGCGGCTCGGGCTTCTACTCCTTCCTCGACGACGTGACCGAGCTGCAGGTGGAGACCCCCTACGGGCCGCCCAGCGACTCCCTGTTCGTCGGCGAGATCGCCGGCCGGCGGGTCGCCTTCCTCCCCCGTCACGGCCGCGGCCACCATCTGCCGCCGCACCGCATCAACTACCGGGCCAACCTGTGGGCGCTGCGCTCCGTCGGCGCCCGCCAGATCCTCGGCCCCTGTGCCGTCGGCGGACTGCGTCCGGAGTACGGGCCCGGAACCCTGCTCGTTCCGGACCAGTTCGTGGACCGTACGAAGTCACGGCCGCAGTCCTACTTCGACGGGCTGCCGCTGCCGGACGGCTCGGTGCCGAACGTGGTGCACGTGTCGCTGGCCGACCCGTACTGCCCCGTCGGACGCGAGGTCGCCCTGCAAGCGGCGCGCGGAAGGGACTGGGAACCGGTGGCCGGCGGCACGCTCGTGGTCATAGAGGGTCCGCGGTTCTCCACCCGGGCCGAATCGCTCTGGCACCAGGCGCAGGGCTGGGCGGTGGTCGGCATGACCGGGCACCCCGAGGCCGCGCTCGCCCGTGAACTGGAGCTCTGCTACACGTCGTTGACACTGGTCACCGACCTCGACGCGGGAGCCGAGAGCGGCGAGGGCGTGTCGCACGACGAGGTGCTCAAGGTGTTCGCGGCGAATGTGGACCGGTTGCGGGGCGTGCTCTTCGACGCGGTCGCCGGACTGCCGGCGAACGGAACGCGGGACTGCCTGTGCACGACGGCCCTGGGCGGAATGGATCCCGGCTTCGAGCTGCCGTAACGGCGGCGGCCACGGCAGCGGCCCAGCCCTGACCGGACTCTCGTCCCGCCCCGCCCCGTCCCGTCCAGCCCCGTCCAGCCCGTCCGACCCAGGCGGCAGGCGGCAGGCGGCAGGCGGCAGGCGGCAGGCGGCAGGCGGCAGGCGGCAGGCGGCAGGCGGCAGGTTACCGGGGCCGCGGGGCGGTCGCCCGCCCAGGCCCCCGCCGTCGCGGTGGTCCTCACTATCGCGGTGGCCCCTCGCCGTCGCCCTGGCCCCCGCCGTCGCGATGGTCATCACCATCGAGGCGGCGGGGGCCAGGGCGACGCCCGCGATCCCCGGGCCGGAACGCGGGCGGAACCTCCCGTTCGGGTGAGGGAGTTGTCCACAACCCCTCGGTGATCCACGGGCGCCGGCGGGCTCCGCCGCGAGACCTCATCGTGGGATCGCAAGCCGATCCCTCGTCGAAGGTGGTGGTCACCATGGCACAGCTCTCTCAACTCATCCGCCCGCCCGGCGCGGACGCGCCTCCGACCTGCGAGGTGCCGCAGTTCGCGCCGGTGCGTGTGCGGGGCGGGCGGTATCGGCTGCGGCTCCTCGCGCGGCACAGGAGGCGGGCGGTGGCCGCCGGCCTGGCGATGACGGCGGCCGCCCTCGTGGCGGCCGGCCCGGGTGACGCCGAGCAGGCGCGCGGGCATCCGGCGTCCGCGCCCCCTGCCTCGTCCGCGTCCGCCTCCACCACGGCTTCCGCGCCCGTACGCGGGCCCGTCGCGGTCGAGACGGTGAGGGCGCCGGTCCGGATCGCGGACGGCGCCACGGTGAGCCTGTTGCGTCCCGGCGACCGGGTCGACGTGGTCGCCGCGGACAGCGGCGGTGAGGCACGGGTGCTCGCGACCGGGGCGCGGGTCACCGGGGTTCCGGACGTCGGGACCACCGACACCGGAGCGCTGGTCGTCCTCTCCGTCCCGCGCACGACGGCCGCACGGCTGGCCGGTGCCGGCACCACATCACGGCTGGCGGTGACGCTGCGATGACTGACGAAACCGTGTCAAGCCCCTCGTTCGAGCTACCCAGTTGGATGGGCCCGGCACGCCCTGCCGTAGGTTGCGGAGCTGTTTGTTCCACAACCCGTGCGGAGGGGCCTCCCAGTGAGCGAAAACAAGCAGCCCAGCGTGTGGGAGGGCTTCAAGGCCTTCCTGATGCGCGGCAACGTCATCGACCTGGCCGTCGCCGTGGTCATTGGCGCGGCCTTCACCAACATCGTCAACTCCGTGGTGAAGGGCATCATCAACCCGCTGGTCGGTGCTGTCGGCACGAAGAACCTCGACAACTACAGCGCCTGCCTGGAGAGCCCGTGCCGGGGCACCGGGGCAACCGCCACGGGCATCCGCCTCATGTGGGGCTCGGTGCTGGGCGCCACGCTCAGCTTCGTGATCACCGCCGCGGTCGTCTACTTCCTGATGGTTCTGCCGATGGCCAAGTTCCTGGCCCGGCAGGCAGCTCGCCAGAAGGCGAAGGAAGGCGCGCGCGAGGTCATCGAGGTGTCCGAGCTGGAGGTGCTGAAGGAGATCCGCGACGCGCTGGTCGCCCAGCGCGGTCCGGGACGCCGCGAGTACTGACGGCGAACCGTGGGCCCGCGCCCGGAAGCTCGGGGGACGCCGACTCCGGGAGACCGGGGGCCTGGAATCCGGGGGTCGGCAGACCGGGAGCCGGGAGGCCACCGGTCGGGAATCCCGGAACCAGGAGACCGACATCCGGGAATCCGGGCGCCTCAAATCCGGGCGCCTCGAATCCAGGGGCCGGAAATCCGGACGCCACAAGGCCAGGGGCCGGGCTCAGATGTGGTGGGGCGGCTTCTCGTCGAGGAAGCGCTTCAGGTCGGCGGCACTGTCACCAGCGCTGTCGGCCCGCTCGCCCCACCCACGGTCCGTATCGTCCGAGGACTGCTGGCTCAACGGATCGTCGAAGACCAGTGCCGGCTTCGGATCGCGCGGTTCGGGGGCGGGGGCGGGACTCATTCCTCAAGGGTACGCCGCGGGGGCGGCGGCCCACCCCGGGTCGGCCGGGCGCTTCGGCGGCGCGTCGGACGTACGACCCGCGGGAGCGGGTGGGCGGCGCGGGGCCCCGATCAGGGACCCGGCACCGGGTCGTCGCGAGCAGCCCCGAGGGTCGTCCGCCCTGGCGGGTTCGGATCCCCATGACACCCCTGACCTGGCATCCCGTCACCCCTTCGAGCCGAGGGTCGCTTGTGAACGCATTCACAAGAATTTCTGGAACTTTTCTGCTGTGCTTGGCCGTATGACGTCCCGTTCCACACCGGAGTCCGCCGCGACACCACGGCCCGCGGGCCACCGGCCGCTGCGCAGAATGACCGCTCGCGGCCGCGACGAGGCGCACAGGGTCGCGTCGCCGCTGGAGCTCCTGTTCGACCTGTGTTTCGTGGTGGCCATCGCCCAGGCCGGCGCCCAACTGGTGCACGCCGTGGCGGAGGGTCACGCGGGTGAGGGCATCCTCAACTACGCGATGATCTTCTTTGCCATCTGGTGGGCTTGGATGAATTTCAGCTGGTTCGCGTCGGCGTACGACAACGACGACGTGCTCTACCGGGTCGTCACGCTGGTGCAGATCGCAGGCGTCCTGGTGCTCGCGGCCGGGGTGTCCAAGGCGTTCGAGAGCCATGACTTCCTGGTCGTCTGGCTCGGCTACGTGATCATGCGGTTCGCGATGATCGCGCAATGGCTACGGGTGGCACGGTCCACCGAGGGAGCCGAGAGAACCATGGCGCTGCGGTACGCGGGCGGCGTACTGCTGTGCCAGGTCGGCTGGCTGGGCCTGTTGCTCACGCCTGAGCCGGGCGTCCCATGGGTGTTCCTGGTGGTGGCCGTCGCCGAGCTCTGCGTCCCGCTGTTCGCGGAGAAGGACTTCACCACGTCCTGGCATCCGCACCACATCTCCGAGCGGTACGGACTGTTCACGATCATCGTGCTGGGCGAGACGATCGCCGCCGCCACCGTCGCGGTGAAGTCGGCCGTCGACGAGCACGACGCGCTGAGCGAGCTGCTGCCGATCGCCGCGGGCGGGCTGCTGATCGTGTTCTCCGCCTGGTGGATCTACTTCGTCGTGCCGATCCACGGCCATCTCCGGTCCAGTGGGCAGGCCTTCCTCTGGGGGTACGGCCACTATCTGATCTTCGCGTCGGCTGCCGCGATCGGCGCGGGTCTGGAGGTCGCGGTGGAGCAGACGGTCGGCACCGCGCACATCTCGGCACTCTCGGCGTCCGCCGCGGTGACGCTGCCGACCGCGCTGTACTTCCTCGCCGTCTGGGCGCTGCACTCCCGCTACTTCAAGGTCGGCATCGCCCAGCAACTCGTTCTGCCGACCACCGCGCTGCTCGTCATCCTGTGCACCTTCCTGGGCGACTGGGCGGTACTCGCCGCGGGCATCGTCTCGGCACTGGCTGTGGCGGTCGGGGTGGTGATGACGACGCGGATGGTGACGCGGGAAGCGACGGCCGGCGCGGCAAGGGGCGTGTAGAGAGACGAGCAGGGGCCGGGCGCAAGGGGAGACGAGCAGGCGCGCGCAGGGAGGACGGCGCGCCGGCGGTGGCGGCGCCAGATCCCGGTGCGTACGGCTGCCTCTCCGGGGGCCCGCGGCCGGGGAACACTGGGCGCATGACAGTTGACGCTCTGACAGATGTCGCGGGTCTGCGGGTGGGACACGCGACGCGCACCGGGGACGGTTGGCTCACGGGGACGACGGTGGTGCTCGCTCCCGAGGGAGGCGTGATCGCCGCCGTGGACGTGCGCGGCGGCGGGCCCGGCACGAAGGAGACGGACGCGCTCGATCCGCGCAATCTCGTGCAGAAGATCGAGGCGGTCGTGCTGACCGGCGGCAGCGCGTACGGGCTGGACTCGGCGTCGGGCGTGATGGCGTGGCTGGAGGAGAGGGGACGCGGAGTGCGCGTGGGGCCGGACCCCGCGCACGTCGTGCCCGTCGTGCCCGCCGCCTGCGTCTTCGATCTCGGGCGGGGCGGCGACTTCCGGTCACGGCCGGACGCTTCCACCGGCCGCGCCGCGGTCGAGGCTGCCGACGCGAGTGCACTGCGCGCGCCGGTGCGCGAGGGAGGCGTGGGCGCCGGCACCGGGGCGGTGGTCGGGCAGATCAAGGGCGGGGTCGGGACGGCGAGCGCGGTGCTGGAGTCCGGCATCACGGTGGCCGCGCTGGTGGTGGCCAATGCGGCGGGCTCGGTGGTCGAACCGGAAACGGGGGCACTGTACGGGGAGTTGACGCGAGGACGGACGGCGTGTCCGTCCGCCCCGGTGCGCGAGTCCGCGCGGCTGCGACTCGCGGAGGCCGCCGCGAGGAACGCGCCGCCCCCGTTGAACACCACGCTCGCCGTCGTCGCCACCGACGCCGGTCTGACCCGGGCGCAGGCGCAGAAGCTCGCGGGGACGGCGCACGACGGGATCGCGCGCGCCGTGCGGCCGGTGCATCTGCTGAACGACGGGGACACGGTGTTCGCGCTGGCCACGGGCGCCCGGCCGCTCGCCACCGAAAACCCCCTGGCGCTCAACGAGATCCTGGCGGCGGGCGCGGACCTGGTGACGCGCGCGATCGTGCGCGCTGTGCGCGCCGCGGAGTCGGTGGACGGCCCGGGCGGAGCGTGGCCGTCGTACGAAGAGCTCTACCGAGAGAGCTAGTTGGGCGACCGCCCGCCCGGTTCACTCACGTGATGGTGATCGGCCCGGGTGACGGTGATCGGCCCAGGTGACGGTGATCGGTGATCGGCCCGGGTGACGGTGATCGGATCGGGGTGACGGGAACCCGTTGAGTCGCCGCCGCGTCCTCTTCATGTACTGGTGCGGATCACGACTCGCTCGACGGAACGTCGTAGCGGTCGGGAACTGTCCCGGCAAGACCGTCGTGCCGGACAATGGGCTCAACGGCTTGAACCTTTCGTGGAGCGCGTGGACCGCGGGAAGTCCCGTCTGACGAGGGCCTTTTGACGTCCGTGCGGGCCGTGCGGGAACTTGCCGCGCGACCCGCCCGTTTTCCGTCCGTACGTTTTCTCGGTTCGCGGACATGATGTCCGACCGAGGGGCTACGGTATGCACCCACAAGGTGACATGCAGCAACGCCGGGAGAAACCTTGAGCGTTCCGTACGAGACAGCAGCGTACGAACCACCCGAGTCGCCCGAGTCTCCGGAGGAGCATCTCGCACGACTTCTGGGCCGCGCCCTGAACTCGTTCGAGCTGCCCGACGAGGCGATACGGCGACTCGACTGCGCGCTGGCGCACGACAGCTCGCTGCACTCCGCGCACCACAGCGCGGGGCTGCACCGGGAGACGTACCGGCACACATGGCTGCTCGCCGACGGTTCCGCCGTCACGCTGTGGGAACTCGTGCACAACACGGCGACCGGTCGCGACGCCCAGCACGAGGTCTACGTCGACGAGGAGGAGTTGCGCGCCGCCACGGCCCGGCTCCCCCTCCCTCCGGACGCGCCGGACTTCGAGCTGCCCGTGTTCGTGCAGTTGTCGGCGATCCCCGAGCCGCGGCACACCTACGTGCCCGACGACTCCGCCGATCACGCGCGCCGGCTTCTGCGGCGCGCGGAGAATCCGGACCGGCCGGGCGCCGACCTCACGACGCTCCTGCTCCGGGAGGCGTTCGCGCACCAGATCACGCAGGCCTTCGGGCGCCCGTGCCGCGCCGGTCAGGCGGGGCTGTGCTTCTCGCTCTACGAGCACGCGTTCCTGCTGCGCGACGGGCAGGAGATCTCCCTGTGGGAGGTCGAGCACACGGCGACGCCGGACCGGCGGCACATGTGCGAGGTGTACGCGACGGAGGACGCCGCCCGGGACGCGATGGAACGGCGCGCTGCACGACTGGGCTGAAGACGGAAGGGGCCCCGGCACCTGAGGTGCCGGGGCCCCTTCCTTCCTGGACCTCCGCGTCGAGCGTGGTGGCGGACCTGGGCGGGGCTCAGCCGATGAGTTCCGGCTTCCGGTCCTCGTCCTGATCCTGGCTCCGGTCCTCGTCCTGAACCTGGTCCTGGGCGTCCGTCCCGTCCTCCGCGCCCTCCACATGCTGTGCCGGCCGCTTCGGCAGGGCGAACATCAGCAGGAAGATGACGGTCAGCACCGCGGCCACCCAACCCAGCGCGTGCTCGAAGGCGTTCGCGAAGGCCGGGCCCACCTGGGCGCGGGTCAGGTGGTCGCTGATCTCGCCGAAGAAGACGACCGAGACGAGGCCGAGGCCGAGCGCGTTGCCCATCTGCTGCACGGTGTTGATCAGGCCCGACGCCGAGCCCGCGTGCTCACGCGGGACCTCCGAGAGCACCGCGTCCGTCAGCGGGGCGACGATGAAGCCCATGCCCGCGCCCATGACCACCAACGGAAGGGCCATCTGCCAGGAGGCGATGGACATGCCGTACCGGTCGGACTCCCAGATGTAGAGCAGGACTCCGAGCGCCATGAGCAGGGCGCCCGCCTGGAGTACCTTGCGCCCGAAACGCGGAACCAGCAGCTGCACGGACATGCCCGCCGCGGCAGAGACGGCGATCGAGAACGGCACCCCTGTCAGCCCCGCCCGCAGCGCGCTCCAGCCCAGCCCGAACTGCATGTACATCGTCCAGACCAGGAAGAAGATGCCGAGGGCGATCCCGAAGACGGTCTGCACGGCGATGCCCGCCGCGAAGCTCTTCACCTTGAACAGCGACAGCTCGACCAGCGGTGAACCGTCCCGCGCCGTCTTCTGCTTCTCGTACGCCACCAGTGCCGCGAAGACCACGAGGGAGCCGGCCATCGAGACGTACCCCCACAGCGGCCAGCCCAGCTCACGGCCGCGGGTCAGCGGGTAGAGCAGCATCAGCAGGCCGAGCGTGACGAGGGCGACGCCGACGAGGTCGAGCTTCAGGGCCTTCGGGGCCTTGGACTCGCTGATGAAGCGGCGGCCCAGGATCAGCGCGACGATGCCGACGGGCAGGTTGATGAGGAAGATCGGCCGCCACTCCAGGCCGAAGAGGTTCCACTCGATGAGCAAGGCGCCGAGGAGTGGACCAGAGACCGCGCCCAGGCCGACGATCGCGCCGAAGAGGCCGAAGACCTTGCCGCGCTCGTGCGCAGGGAACGTGGCGTGCACGATCGACAGCACCTGCGGCACCATCATCGCGGCCATGGCGCCCTGCAGAATGCGCGAGGCGACGAGCATCTCCGGGTTCGCCGCGAAGCCGCACAGCGCCGACGCGAACGTGAAACCGGCTATGCCGAGGAGGAAGAGCCGCTTGCGGCCGTAGATGTCGCCGAGCCGCCCACCGGTGATGAGTCCCGCGGCGAAGGCCAACGCGTATCCCGCGGTGATCCACTGGATCTGGCTGAACGTGGCGCCCGCGTCCCGCCGGATCGACGGGATCGCGATGTTGACGATCGTGACGTCGACCAGGTCCATGAAGGCCGCGGTCATCACGATGGCGAGGGCGAACCAGCGCCGGCGGTCGGCCGCCGCGCCGGGTGCCGGGCTGCTGAGAGCTGTCTCAGAGGTGTCGGTGGAGGTCATGCCGTAAAGGTAAGGCCTGATTAGGTCAGATCATGTCCTAGTTCTACGGCACCCTGGAAAACATGACGACCGATACACCGGCAAGGCTTCTCCAGCTCCTCTCCCTCCTCCAGACGCCCCGCGAATGGCCTGGCGGCGAGCTGTCCGAGCGCCTCGGGGTGTCCCGTCGCACGGTCCGCCGCGACGTCGACCGACTCCGCGAGCTGGGCTATCCGGTGCAGGCGACCAAGGGCGCGGACGGCGGCTACCGGCTGGTGGCGGGCAAGGCGATGCCGCCGCTCGTCCTCGACGACGAGGAGGCCGTGGCCATCGCGGTGGGCCTGCGGGCCGGCGCCGGGCACGCCGTCGCGGGCGTGGACGAGGCCTCCGTACGGGCCCTCGCCAAGCTGGAGCAGGTGCTGCCGTCCCGGCTGCGGCATCGCGTGTCCACACTGCAGGCCGCGACCACCCCCCTGACCAGCGGAGACGGGGCGAGCATCGCGCCCGAGACGCTGACCGTGATGGCGTCGAGCGTCGCGGGACAGGAGCGGCTGCGGTTCGCCTACCGCTCCGGGGACGGAACACCGTCGCGGCGGCTGACCGAGCCGTACCGGCTGGTCTCCACCGGTCGGCGCTGGTACCTCGTCGCATACGACCTCGACCGCGAGGACTGGCGGACGTTCCGCGTCGACCGGGTGACCGAGCCCTTCGCGACGGGGGCCCGGTTCACACCCCGCGAACTGCCGACAGGGAACGCCGCCGAATTCCTGCGGCAGTCGATGTACCGGCGGCAGGACACGTACACGTTCGACGTCACCTTCGCCGCACCGGCCGACTTCGTCGCGGCGCGCGTGCCCGCGTGGGTCGGCGTGCCCGAGCCGATCGACGAGCACAGCTGCCGCCTGCGCGCCTCCGCCGGCGACTCGGTGGAATGGCTGGCAGTGCGCATCGCGATGGTCGACTGCGAGTTCACGGTCCGGGAGCCGAGAGAACTCGTGGAGTACGTAAGGGCCTTGGGCGCACGGCTGAGCCGGGCGGGAGGAGACCCGCAGACTGACGGCTCTTGACGGCACTTGACGAGCGGCGGGGCGTACGGGACCGGTGACACCCGTCGGGCCGTCAAGGACGGCAGGTTATGCCGCTGTGGCAGAATCTGCCATCCGGGTCACCCCGGGGTTCAGGTTCGGGGTGGCCCGTCCTCATCCTGCCCGGAACCCCACCGCGCGCACCCCGGTCCCACCCCTTCGGACCCGGTTCGAAGACCGGCCCGAAGGCACGGCTCGCCCTGATTCGGATCCCGGCGCGCGACTCTCATTCGGATCCCGGCGCACGACCCCGATCGGATCCCGGCCCGCCCCCGGAAAAGAACCCGTCCCCCGAAACAAGATGGAGCCGAGCTTCGGCGCCAGGGGGGGGAGGCGCCGAAGCTCGGCTCTGGGAGAGTCCCGGCGCGGGGGGGGTGTGCGTCGGGACTCGGTTCTGGGGGGCGGTGTGCATCCGCCCGGTTGGGACCCTGAAGCGTGGACCCTGAAGTCTTGTTCCCAGAGCCCAGCAGGTTGAAGCGGCCTTACATGGCCATGTCTGGTCGACTTGTGGCCAACGTGGCGGGGGTGCCCGTGCGCGGACCGGGCAAGGCGGGTCTCGCACCCTCGCGGTGAATGAACCCGTACGGCCCACTCACCGCGCTCACCCGGCTCGCCCCGTGCCCTGCGCGCACCCCTCCGTCGCTACGCCGCCGCGTCGAATCCGGTGTCGCGCGCCAGCTTCTTCAGTTCGAGCAGGGCGTGCTTCTCGATCTGGCGGATGCGCTCGCGCGTGAGCCCGTGCTCCTTGCCGACCTCTGTGAGCGTCCGCTCCCGGCCGTCATCGATGCCGTACCGCATCTTGATGATGGAGGCGGTGCGCTGGTCGAGGTGGCCGATCAGGTCGTCCAGCTCCTCGCTGCGCAGCAGTGTGAGAACCGACTGCTCGGGCGACACGGCCGAGGTGTCCTCCAGCAGGTCGCCGAACTGGGTCTCACCCTCGTCGTCCACCGCCATGTTCAGCGAGACCGGGTCGCGGGCCCAGTCCAGCACGTCGCCCACGCGCTCCGGCGTCGAACCGAGCTCGGTGGCTATCTCCGTGTGCTCGGGCTCCCGCCCGTTCTCACGGTTGAACTCGCGCTGCACGCGACGGATCCTGCCCAGTTCCTCGACCAGGTGGACGGGGAGGCGGATCGTGCGCGACTGGTCCGCTATGGAACGGGTGATGGCCTGCCGGATCCACCAGGTGGCGTACGTCGAGAACTTGAAGCCCTTGCGGTAGTCGAACTTCTCGACCGCGCGCACCAGGCCGGCGTTCCCCTCCTGGATCAGGTCGAGCAGGGGCAGGCCGCTGCGCGGGTAACGGCGCGCCACGGCCACGACCAGCCGGAGGTTCGAGCGGATGAATACGTCCTTCGCGCGCTCGCTGTCGGCGACCAGCGCCTCCAGCTCCTCACGGGACGCGTCCGCCTTGGCCTCCGCCTCGCCGTCGAGGATCTGCCGCGCGAACACACCCGCCTCGATGACCTGGGACAACTCGACTTCCTTGGCGGCGTCGAGCAGCGGTGTTCGCGCGATCTCGTCGAGGTACATGCCGACCAGGTCGCGATCGGCGATTTCGCCGCCTCCGGCGCGAACACTGCGTGCCGCGTCGGCGGTCCCGCCGGTGGCGGACTTACGACGGGCGACGGCACGGGTTGCCATGCGTGCTCCCTTGCGTGGTGGGCTTGCGGGTGGTCCTGGACATCGGGTTTCACCCTCCCGGGTGCCCGGCATCTGTTGGAAACAACGACTGGAATCAGGACAGAATTCCCAACCCGCACCTTGATTTTTCTGATCATGCAGTACCCTGTCGCACCACACGGGAGGGCTGATGCGGTCAGAACGTACAGATGTGCAGGTCAGGCCGGGGGTCGCAGCCGACCTCGGCGCACTCACGGACCTTTACAACCACTACGTACGTGAGACGCCCATCACATTCGACACCGACGCCTTCACGCCGGAAGAACGTCGTCCGTGGCTGCTCTCCCACCCTGAAGACGGACCGCACCGCCTGATGGTTGCCACGGACACGGATTCACAGACGATTCTTGGGTACGCCACATCCAGCCCTTTTCGCGTGAAGCCCGCCTACGCGACCTCGGTCGAGCTCACGGTCTACGTCGCCCCGGACGCCGCCCGCCGCGGCGTCGGCACGCTCCTCTACGAAGCCCTCTTCGCGGCGCTCGCCACCGAGGACCTGCACCGGGCGTACGCGGGCATCGCGCTACCCAACGAAGCGTCCGTGCGCCTGCACGAACGCTTCGGGTTCCAGCACGTCGGGACCTACCGGGAGGTCGGCCGCAAATTCGGCCGCTACTGGGACGTCGCCTGGTACGAGAAGGAACTCACCCGCTAGAACTCGCCCTCCAGGCGGTGCCGTTCAGGTCACTTGGCCGTTCAGGTCACGTGCCGTTCAGATCACGTGCCGCTCGGGCCCCCGGATCGGGAACGCCGGGCGCTCAGCCGAACTGCACCGACCGCTTCGCCATCCCCAGCCAGAATCCGTCGATGACGGACCGCTGCCCGTCGAGCTCGCCGGAGGCGTCGGCCGCGCCCATGGTCACGAAGAGCGGGGCGAAGTGTTCGGTGCGCGGGTGGGCGAGAGGGCCCGCCGGGGACTTCCGCTCGAAGTCGAGCAGCGCGTCCACGTCACCGGCCTCCAGCGCGCGGTGCCCCCAGTCGTCGAACTCGCTCGACCACGTGGGGACGCCCCCGCCGGTGTGCCGCAGGGCCGCGAGATTGTGGGTGAAGAAGCCGGAGCCGACGATCAGCACACCCTCGTCACGCAGCGGCGCCAGCTTCCGGCCGATCTCGAACAGCCGGACCGGGTCGAGCGTCGGCATGGAGATCTGGAGCACCGGGATGTCCGCCTCGGGGAACATCTCCACTAGGGGGACGTACGCGCCGTGGTCGAGTCCGCGGTCCGGGATGTCCTGCACCGGCGTCCCCGGCGCACGGAGCAGCTTCCGTACGGACTCGGCGAGCAGCGGAGCGCCCGGGGCCGCGTACGTCACCTGGTAGTAGTGCTCCGGGAAGCCCCAGAAGTCGTACACGAGAGGGACCGTCTCGATCGCGCCGAGCGCGAGCGGAGCCTCCTCCCAGTGGGCGGAGACCATGAGGATCGCCTTGGGGCGGGGCAGGCCGGCGGACCAGGCGGCGAGCTGGCCGGGCCAGACCGGGTCGTCGGCGAGCGGCGGGGCACCATGGCTGAGATAGAGGGCGGGCATGCGCTCCGGCGCGGGGCGCTCCTCGGTGGCTGCGGACATGGCGGCTCCCTCCAGAGATTTCCAGCGTACGGCGGTGGTGCTTGACCTTTGAAGCAATTGCTTAAAGTCTCAAGCTCTTCTGTCGAGACTACGGCGAGTTTGTTTAAGTTTCAAGAAGAGGCTCGTACAGTGGAGTACATGAACACGGCACCCGCTCCCGCTGAAGAGCCGCGCTGGCTCACCGACGAGGAACAGCGCATCTGGCGCGCGTACATGCACGCCACGACCCTCCTGGAGGACCACCTCGACCGCCAGCTCCAGCGCGACGCGGGTATGCCGCACATCTACTACGGCCTGCTCGTGCAGCTCGCCGAGGCACCACGCCGCCGGCTGCGGATGACCGAACTGGCCATGAACGCGAAGATCACCCGTTCCCGGCTCTCGCATGCCGTCGCGCGCCTGGAGAAGAGCGGCTGGGTACGCCGCGAGGACTGCCCGTCCGACAAGCGGGGGCAGTTCGCGGTCCTGACCGACGACGGCTACGAAGTGCTGCGGCGCACCGCGCCGGGCCATGTGGCCGCCGTACGCCAGGCCCTGTTCGACCGGCTCGGCCCTGACCAGCAGAAGGCCTTCGGCGAGGCCATGCGGATCATCGCCGAGGGACTCCAGCCGAAGGACGCGGGCGCGGATCTGCCCTGGCTGCGGTAGGGCCCTTGCGCTCGCCCCGGCGATGACGTCGGGGGCGGTGGCCGAGGTGAATCCCGCCGTCGGCCCCCCGGCTAGTGCCCGGGAGCCCGGACAAGGGACTGCCCCGGCTCCCTGTTCTGGGAGCCGGGGCAGTCCCCGGACTCGTACGGACGAGGCGTCCCCACCCCGCGTTCGTACGCGAAGTACCCGAAGTACCCGGAGTGAGCTAGTGCCGTCAGTGGGCGACGACCGGCACCTTCAGCTCGTCCTCCGCGCCTTCGCCCGTGCCGGAGCCGACGACCATGGAGGCGTCCGGACGGCCGGTGTTGATCAGGGTGAAGGCGATTCCCGCGGCGACCACGAGGATGCCGACGGCGAACCAGATCGCGTTGCTGTAGCCGTGCACCATGCCCTCCGCCTGGACGAGCTGCTGCTGCGCCTTGGTGCCGGCGCCCGCCATGTGGTCCTTGATGTACGCGGTGGTCGCGGAGGCGGCGATCGTGTTCAGCAGCGCCGTACCGATCGCACCGCCGACCTGCTGCGAGGTGTTGACCATCGCCGAGGCGACACCGGCGTCACGCGGCTCGATGCCGTGCGTGGCCAGCGACATGGCGGGCATGAACGCCGTACCCATACCGAGGCCGAGCAGCAGCATCGCCGGCATCACCAGGGACGCGTACGACGAGCCGATCTCCAGCTGCGCCAGGAGCAGCATGCCGAGCGCGGCGACCAGGAAGCCGGGGCCCATCAGCAGTCGCGGCGCGACCCGGGTCATCAGCCGGGCGCCGATCTGCGTGGAGCCCGTGATCATGCCCGCGATCATCGGCAGGAAGGCGAAGCCGGTCGAGATCGGCGAGTAGCCCTTCACGATCTGCAGGTAGTACGTGAGGAAGAGGAAGGTGCCGAACATCGCGATGATCGCGAGACCGAGGGAGAGGTAGACGCCGCCGCGGTTGCGCTCGGTGATGACACGCAGGGGCAGCAGCGGGGCCTTGACCTTGGACTCGGTGAAGACGAACGCGGCCAGCAGCAGGGCCGAGGCCACGAACAGGCCGACCGTCACGGAGTCGCCCCAGCCGTCGGAGGCGGCGCGAGTGAACCCGTAGACGAGGGAGACCAGACCGAGCGTGGACAGGACCACACCGGGGATGTCGAGCGGCGAACGGTTGCGGCCGCCCTTGGGCTCACGGATGACGAAGTACGCACCCGCGGCCGCGACGATCGCGAACGGGATGTTGACGAAGAAGGTCCAGCGCCAGTTCATGTACTCGGTGAGGACACCGCCGAGGATGAAGCCGACGGCGCCACCGCCACCGGCGATCGCACCGTAGATGCCGAACGCCTTGGCGCGCTCCTTGGCGTCGGTGAACATCACGGCGAGCAGCGAGAGGGCGGCGGGCGCCAGCAGCGCGCCGAACACACCCTGCAGGGCACGGGCGCCGAACATCATCGCGCCGCTCTGCGCGGCACCGCCGAGCGCGGAGGCCGCCGCGAAGCCGACCAGGCCCACGACGAACGCCCGCTTGCGGCCCCACAGGTCGGCGATACGGCCGCCGAAGAGGAGCAGACCGCCGAAGGCGAGGGCATAGGCCGTGACGACCCACTGCCGGTTGCCGTCCGAAATACCCAGGTCCTGCTGGGCGGAGGGCAGCGCGATGTTCACGATCGTGGCGTCGAGCACCACCATCAGCTGGGCGAGCGCGATGAAGACGAGCGCCTTCCAGCGGTTGCTGTGCGCGTCGGACGCTGGGTCCGGGACTGCTTTGGACGTTCCTGTTTCAGACATGGGGGTACCCACTCCGGGACTTCGTAGCGAAAAAGTCAGTGAAAGGGGACGGCTCGTCGACGGTGACGGCCGGCAGCGGCTCGGCACGACTCGTCCCTGATGACGAGCGCGCCTCGCGCGTGATGAGTACGAGTTGTACGGGCTATGGGTGGTTGTCGAGTACGAGCACGGGTTACGAGTTCTGACCGGCGGTCGGTGCCGGGCTCATCGGTCCCTGATCGACCGGTCACTCAACCTGTCGGTCCATCGGTCGGCCGAGGTGCCGGCCATCGGTCGAGCGGTCGCCCGAGCGGTCGTCGGGCGGTCGAGCCGCCGTCGGCCTGTCGGTCACGGCACCTGACGCGTCGGTCACGCTCGTCGCAGTTCCTCCAGGTTGGCGGCCACTCCGGGCAGTTCGGAGCGGGCCGGGGCCCGCATACCGTCCAGGAGCAGCTGCAGATGACGGTGCACGAAGCGGTCGATGCCCTGGCACGCGGTGCCCGGCAACGGCCTGGTGAGCTGGCTGACAGCAATCATCAGATCGCCCAACTCGACGTCGGGGCGCAGCTGTCCGGCCTCGCGGGCGCGGGCCATCAGCTGCTGGAGCAGGTCGGTGATCCGGTCGCGCGCGGCGACCAGGTCGGGATGGTTCTGGTCGAAGTTCTCGGAGAGCATCGGGCACAGGGCGCCGATCCGCTCGTCGGCGGCGAAGTGCACGAAGCCACTCAGGGACTCGAAGGCGTCACCGCCTGCGGCGAGCGCCTCCTCGACCCACTCCGAGGTGCGGTCCATCACCGAGCACACGACCTCGCGGGCGAGGGCGTCGCGGTCGGGGAAGTTGCGGTACAGCGTGGCGTTGCCGACACCTGCCCGGCGGGCGATCTCGTCGAACGGCACCTCGGCGCCGAACTCGACGAACATCTCGCGGGCGGCGACGACGATCCGCTCCCGGTTGCGCAGGGCATCGGCACGCGGCCGGGCCACTCGACGCTGCACGGGGGTTGCGGTCTCCACGGCGTACTCCTCGAAGCATCTCGGAGCTTGAGTGCGATCCGGGGATTGGCTCCCCGTTTCGCTCGGACGTATGACTAAACGGGGAAACGATCCCCGGTTATTTCCCGGCCCGGAAGAGAAATATGTGACCTGCATCACATCCTCGCCTGGAGCGGTCGGACGGTCGGCCCGCGCTTCTCCGGACGGTCGGCCCGCACCTCTCCGGACAGTCGGCCCGCACCTCTCCGGACAGTCGGCCCGCGCCTCTCCGGACGGTCGGGCCGGTCGGCCTCGACCCGGGATTCCGCCCGACCGCCCCCGGTCTTCCCCGGCTCCCACTAGGCCTCCCCCTCGTCTCCCACCCGGCCGCCCGCCAGGCCGTCACCCGGCTCCCATCCGGCCTCCGATCCGGCCCCCATCCGGCCTCCCATCCGGAATCGCGGAGCTCCCGCAACCCTGCCGTGCCCTCCCCGCGAAAGCCGTTTCAGGCCCTCCCGGAGATGAACCCGATCGGGCCCATCCAGCGCGCGCCCGGCGCGTCGGCGACTCAGGGTGATCGAAAAGGCGCAGTCCGAGACCGGTGGCTGCCGTGGAGCGAAGGGCCCCCGCATGCAGCCGTCCAGCCACCGGATACGCCCGCGCCGTGTGGCCGCGCTCGTCACGGTGACCGTTCTGACGCTGGCCGTCAGCACCTCCGCCGGAACCGGACACCTGACGGTCGGTTCCGCCACGGCGGGCTCCACCGCGCTGGCCCGGTCCACGGCGCTCGGCCCCTGCATGATCAACGGCCCCTCCGACGTCCAGATGGGGGAAGGCATCCCGACGGCACCCGGGTACGCCCGCTCCACCGGCACCCTCCGGGCCCTGACCCTGATGGTCGACTTCTCCGACGCGCCCGGCAAGGGCAGCGCTCTCGACCGGTACGACGAGTTCTTCCCGAAGACGCAGGAATGGTTCCGCACCGCCTCCTACGGCCGCCTCGACTACCGCCCCGAAGCCCCCGTCCGGCACTGGCTGCGCATGCCCAAGCCGTTCAGGGCGTACGGCATAGAACGCGGCGCGCCCTTCGATCCCGGGTACCGCGAACTGGTCCAGGACCTCGTGGCCGCGGCCGATCCCGAGGTCGACTTCCGCTCGTACGACATCCTGAACGTGCTGGTCACACCGAATGCCGGGCCCTCCGCGCTGGACACCGTGCTGTCCGTGACCTTCGCCGGCAACACCGAGGCGCCGGTCGCCGACGGCGTCCCGGTCGCCAACGCGTCCTTCGTCTACAGCCGCCAGGACGACGGCTCGGGCTCCTACGCCGACACCGGCTACCGCGTACTGCCGCACGAGAACGGCCACACCTTCGGACTGCCCGACCTCTACACCCAGGACGGCGGCGGCGCGGTCGGGCACTGGGACATCATGAGCGAGGACTGGGGGGCCGACAACGACCTCCTGGGCTGGCACAAGTGGAAGCTCGGCTGGCTCGACTCCTCCCAGGTCAGCTGTGCGGCCGCGCGCGGCACCAGCGAGTACAGGCTGACCCCGCTGGCCGTACGCGGCGGCGCCAAGCTGGTCGTCATACCCACCAGCACCCGGAGCGGGTACGTCCTCGAACTGCGCGTCCACGGGGGCAACGACTCCGCGGTCTGCCGTCCCGGCATCCTCGTCTACAAGGTCGACGCGGACGTGGACACGGGGAACGGACCCGTCACGGTGTTCGACTCCCACCGCGACAGCGGCGGCTGTACCCGTTCTCCCAACGTCCAGGCCGAACTCTCCGACGCGCCCTTCTCTCCCGGTGAGACCTTCAAGGACACGAAGGCGGGGCTCACCGTCCAGGTCGCGTCGCCGGACGCCGCGGGGAAGTATCGGGTGTACGTGACGCGCCGCTGAACGCCGGACGAGCCGCCGGGCGTCCGCGCGGACAGCCGCGTCGGAAGCCGGACGGACAGCCGGAAGGACAGTCGGAAGGAAGGCCGGACGGTCAACCGAACGTGCGGGGGCGCGCGGCGGACCGGCGCCCGTACCCGGAAGCGGCCGACCTGCTTCGGCGGCCGGGCAAGCACTACCGTGGCTCTTCTGAGATCCGCCACACGGTGACTCTTCTGAGAGCCGCATCGGAGAGCCCATGCCATCGAGCCCCACGCCGTCGAACGTCACACCCCCGAACGGCACGTCATCGAGCGGCACGTCATCGAGCGGCACGTCATCGCGGGGCACGTCATCGAACGCCGGGCCGGCCGCGGGGCCGGGCAACGGAGCGTCGGCCACCGGGTCCCGGACGGGCAACGGGTCGGGGGCGTCCGCCTCCGGGCCCGGGGCTGCCGGGGCTGCCGGGGCCGAGGTGCCCGATGAGGCGGTCACGCCGCTCATTCGCGGGATCGCCGTACTGCGGCGGCTGACCGAGGCGGACGGGGTGTCCAGTCTGAGCGGACTCGAACGGGCCACCGGGCTCGCGCGGTCCACCGTCGACCGGATCACGGCGACCCTCGCACGCATGGGATACGTACGCCTCGACGGCCGGGACGCCGTACTGGCCCCCCGTCTGATGGAACTCGGCAACGCCTACCTCGCCGCTCTGCGGCTTCCCCGCCTCCTGGGCGCGCACGCCGACGCCCTCGCCGACGAACTCGACGAGTCGGTGTCCCTCGCCGTCGGCGACCGGGACGGCGTCCGCTTCATCCATCAGGCGACCCGGCGCCGCGCGATGTCCCTGAGCTTCCGCATCGGCGACCTGCTCCCCGCCGAACGCACCGCGCCGGGCCCCCTGTTCGCCTCCGCGTGGAGCGAGGAGGAGTGGACACGCTGGCGCGAGCGCCGCGCGGCCGATCCGGAGGACCGCGGCTTTCCCGCCGTGCCGGCACGGAGCAGACCGTACGAGGGTGGAGCGGACGCCGCGGCACTTCCGGCCGCCCAACTCCCCACCGTCGGAGATGACTTCGAGCAACGGGCGGCCGAAGCGGGCCGGACGGGCTGGGCGTTGGACGACCAGCTGATCGAACCGGGTCTTGTCGCCGTCTCGATGCCCGTACGGGAGGCGGGGCGGATCGCCTGCGTGGTGAACGTGGTGAGCCACACGAGCCGGCACAGCGCAGCCGACCTGCGGGACGCACTGCTGCCGCGCCTGCGGACGGCTGTGGCCGAGATGGAACGCACGTTGGTCCTGGACCGGGAGCCCACACCGGAACGGAAGGCGCCGCTCACGGAGAGCAACGGGCGGGTCGACACGGGGACGGGCGGGAACGTCACCACCCCCTCCGGGCTGGCCGACTGGACCAGCGCCTCCAAGCAGGAACTGGGGCGGGAGTTCATCGAGTCGCTGGCCCGCGGGCTGACCGTGATCACCGCGTTCGGTGAGGGCCGGGCCGAACTGACCCTCACCGCGGTCGCGCAGGCGACCGGACTCGCCCGCGCGACCGCCCGCCGCGCCCTGATCACGCTGGAACACCTCGGATACGTGACCACGCACGACCGCGTCTTCCGGCTCACCCCGCGCGTCCTGGGCCTCGGCTTCCCGCCACTCTCACGGACCTCGCTCCCCGAGATCGCGGCCCCGCATCTGACCGAACTCTCCCAGCGGCTGCACGACTCGGTGTCGCTCGCGGTGCTGACCGGCGACGAGATCCAGTACACCGCGCGGGTCTCCACCCGCCGCATCATGAGCGTCAACGTCACCGTCGGCACCCGGCTGCCCGCGTACGCCACCTCTCTGGGGCGAGTGATCCTGGCCGATCTTCCGGAGGACCGCGCGATGGAGGTACTGGACGGCGGCATGCCCGAGCGGTTGCACCCGTTGACCCCGTTGACCATCACGGACCCGGAGCGGTTCAGGGCCGAACTGGACCGGGTGCGCAAGGCCGGATACGCCATGGTCGAGGAGGAGTTGGAGCAGGGCCTGCGGTCCATCGCGGTCCCGGTGCGCGACCGGGGCGGACGGGCCGTGGCCGCGGTGAACGTCGCCATGCACAGCAGTCGCCGTACCGCCGAGGCGTGCGTCAGTGACGTACTGCCCGAACTCCACGCGACGGCGACCCGCATCAAGGCGGACCTGCACATCGCGGACCGCTTCGGCCGTGTCCAGCTGAGCTGAGAGGAACGCCGGAGCCACCGAGCGCAAAACTCCCCATGCCCCTCCTCCGCCTCTCCCTTCCCTCCAACTGTCTCTTCCGGCAGGGGAATTACCACCATGGCGTGAAGATGATCTGCGCGACCAGGCCCCGTTGACAGATCCAAAAGCAGGTTCCTAGCGTCGCTTGCGGCAGGACAAACAGCAGCCGAACGACAAGGAGCGTCCGGGTGGTCGCGTCGTGGTGAAGCAGGAGAGGTCCGAGCGAACCAGGCACAACCTGATCCGGGCCGCCTCGACCGTGTTCGACCAGGCCGGTTACGAACGCGCCACCCTGTCCACGATCAGTGAGCGCGCGCAGGTCACCAAGGGCGCCCTGTTCTTCCACTTCGCGGCCAAGTCCGATCTCGCCCGTGCCGTCCAGGCGGAGGCCTGTGCCATGTCGGGCGCCGCACTCGTGGCGCTGGCGCGGCGTGAGACCCCGGCCTTCGAGATCGCCACCGCCATGGCCCACACCCTCGTAGGCCTCCTCGAAACCGACATGACCGT
>NZ_JBVHQB010000052.1:0-28008 GCF_055567635.1 Streptomyces sp. NPDC026500
CAGCCCCAACGAATACGAACGCCGACACCACACCGCTAAACTCACGCTCGCCGCGTGATCAATAACCGCGTGCCCACCTTCACGGGGGAAGGCCCTCTGGCTGCCGGGTCCGGCCGTACGTCGCGCCGAGCGTGTCATAGATGGCCATGCCTACCAGTATGCGAATAAGCAGCCACGCCCGGGCCCGCTCCGCGCAGGCGAACCGGTGGCCCTGCAGAGCGCCTGAAAGAAACCGTCACCATGCGGCCTTCGAGGCCTACTTCGTACCCTTCATCCGCCGGGGAAGCCGGCCTCTCCCCCATCCTGGGCAGCCATTGCCACACAGGTCGATTCGCTCAAAGACCCATCAGCATCGGGCCGTTCAGAAGGATCGGTAGATCCTCTCCGGATCGTCGTGGGCTCGTGCCGCGTAGTCCTCGAAGCCCAGGTTGCCGATACTCAAGTTCGCGTGCACGTCGTGGACTCCCGCGGGAGTGGTACGGAACGTGCGTCCGAACTCGGTCAGTTGCTCGTAGTCCTCATCGTCCACGCACTCCTCCCGCGTCAGCGTGGTGACCGCAAGCAGCGCGTGAGCTTCGCTTTGCATGGAGGTCCTGTCGGCGAGGAACACAACAGCCAGGTCCTCGTCGGCGCGGACCACCGTGAGCACTTCGTCAACGGACGCCTCTGCCCAAGCCGGATCGTCGATGAAGTGGACGTGGGCCTCGTGCTCCTTCAATGCCCCTGCCACGTGCTGCCACCCTTCGTCGTCCAGGTAATCGGTCCTGACGACCAGTGCGTCGAACTCGCCACGACCCGTGACGGCGGGCAACACTCTCATGGATCCTCTTCCTCGGTAATGATCGGCAAGCCGTGCCGAGACTGTCTCTCATGGCCTCCGCAGTGCTCCGACCGGGAGGGGTCGGGGTTCGCGGGACGCGGAGTTCATGGTGATCGGCGGGCATTGTCTCGCGACCGGCATCCTCATGGGAGCCGACGACGTACGGCTTCCGCCGTACCGGCCGACTCCGGACCGGTGCGATGACCTGTCGGCCGACGGGGCCGTCTCGCCGGTGACGGTGATTGCGACGGTGACGGCGGCACGTGAGCCGGCTACCGGCCCCAGCATCGCGAGGGACCTCGACCGTGACGTCGCCGTCGTCGGTCACCCGCCAACCGGCTGCGTGTGCCTCACTGTTGGGCTTCGGGCAAGCCGTAGAACACCGTGAAGAGCCTGACCTGGACGCCCTCTTCGTCGCGTTCGGTTTCATGTAGCTCTTGGATGAGTTCAGCGAGCCGCTCGCGGAACTCGTCGGCTTTGGCGGCTGGAATCGTCTCGGTGACGCCGATGGCGATCGGCGTGAAACGCGGAGACGCCATGTGCCCCGCGCGGGCGGCTTCAAGGTACTCGTTGCGGGAGTCGTCGAACGCTGCGGCAACCATCGCGGCCGTGTCGTCACTCCCGCTCTGGCTACTGAAGAAGGCGGAGTCCAGCACGATCGAGGTCTGACTCGCACGATAACGGTGCTCAACGATGCCCGAGACGAGCCACTACGCACCGGCCGGCCTACCCACGTGAGTAGCGTCGTGCGGCAATGAGACGAGCGCGGCGAACGGCACTTGGACCCGAGCAGGAGCACGACGCTCGGTTCAAGGCATGGGCAAACGCTTCATCGCGTTGGGCGACTACCGACGGATACAGGCGAGTTGCGGCAGTCCGTTACTCCGTCCGGTGAGGGTCCGCGAATCAGTCAGTGGCCACTCGGCGTTCGAGCGCCGTACAGGTCGCCATAGGAGTCGTGCACGGCGGCGCGCCCGGCCTCCAGTGCGGTTTCGAGGAGGTCGCCCTCGCGCGCCAGACGACCGACCGGCGGTGAGTCGGCGGCGGGGCGGATCGAGACGATGGCCGAGTGGTCGGTCAGGCAGGCGTCGTCTTCGGCCAGGCGTGCTTCCCGGTCGAGGAACACCTGGCGCAAAGCCACGGGTTCACGGCGCAGCACCGTCCTGGCGATGAGCGGGGCGGAACGCGACGGCCGCGCGACGTCGATCGCGCGCCGGGATCGCAGCACCATGACATGGGTCGCGCCTTGAGCCAGCGCGGTTCGGTACGGCACGGATTCGGAGACGCCTGCGTCGTAGAACCGGCGCCCGCGCATCGTCACCGGGTCGCCCGCCAGGAGCGGCAGGGCGGCACTGGCCCGCAGCGCGAGGCGCAACTCCGCGGCGTCGCCTATGAAGGGCCGCAGGTCGGTGGATTCCCCTGTCTCGGCGTCGGTGGCCAACGGGTGGTACTCGACATCGCTGGCGAGGATCGAGGCGAAGTCCATCGGCGCACAGTCCTGGTCGCCATAGCGGTAGAGCACCTCGTAGAAGGCGTGCAGGTCCACGAGCGGCCGCCCGCGCAGCGGGTTCGAGCGCCGGATCAGTGTTCTGGCGTACTTGGGGAACGCCCAGAAGCGCAGCGATTGCGGGCTCGTGCTCAGGAGCCACGCACCCGAGGCGGCACCGGCGGAGGCGCCGTAGACGGCATCGAAGCTGTTGGTCAGTCCGAGTTCGTGGAGCGCCAGGGCCATCCCGCCGGCGATGATGCCGCGCATCCCGCCGCCCTCGATGGCCAGTGCGACGCGGTGCCCGTCGGCGCGTGCGCCGGGGCGGCTGCCGACCCGCGCGCGCTCGGTCAGCACATTCCAGACCGCGTGCGGCCGGTCGGGCTCGGGCGTCGCAGCAGGAGTTGTGGCTGTCGTCGTCATCGTGGTCAGGGCTCCAGGGGACTGCTCGGGGGTGGTATCTGCGCGCAGGGGTCGAGGACGGTGCGGCGCGAGCGCCTGCCACCTCGGATCATCGCTTGGCTGCTGGTGGGCGGCGGGGCCGATCTGGGGAGACCGCGGTGCTGAACAGTACGACCTCCATCACCCCGCCTGCCTCTCGTAGGCAGACAGCTTGCCGTCCGCAGCGCCGCCATGGCGCGGCGGTGTCCGAATGCGTGGAGCGCTGGTTCGACGGACCGGCGCCAGAAGCTGCGGCCGGGCCATTCAGTTCACCGCTGCGGCCGTCAGCGGGGAACAGCGACCCGGCCCGTCAGTCCGACGTGACCTCTACGGCTTCCGCGCGACGCCCACGTACAGGGGGATCTGTTCACCCTCGGTGTGCTGGGCCTCCTCCTCCTGGTGCCAGTTCGCGGCGAGTTCGATGCCGGGGTCGAGGAGCTCAAGTCCGTTGAAGAACCTGGCGAATTCACTGCGCGATCGGACCTGCGCCGATGTTCCCCCCTTGCGGTAGACCTCGACGACTCGCTCCCACGCTTCAGGGTCGAAGTCTCCCGTCGCATGGGAAAGCGCCAAGTGGCTCCCGGGGGACAGCGACTTGAGCAGTTCCGCCACGATGCCGTAGGGGTTGTCCTCGTCCCCCACCAGGTGCAGAAGGGCCACCATGGACAGTGCGATCGGCTGATCGAAGTCAAGGGTGTCCCTGGCCGCCGCCAGGATCTTCTCCGGCTCCTGCACATCGGCCTGGATGTAGGCGGTACGTCCCTCCGGGGTGCTGTGCAAAAGCGCCTCTGCATGCCTGAGCACGATCGGGTCGTTGTCGGCGTACACGACGCGGGCGGCAGGGGTGATGGCCTGGACGATCTGGTGGAGGTTCGGCGCGGTCGGAATTCCGGTGCCGATGTCGAGGAACTGACGGATGCCCCGCCGTGCCAGCAGACGAGCGGCACGATGCATGAAGTCCCGGTTGGTCCGGGCCATTTCCTTGACAGCGGGGAAGAAGGATATGACCTGTTCGGCAGCCTCCCAGTCGACGCGATAGTTGTCCTTGCCGTCGAGGAAGTAGTCATACATGCGCGCCGACTGGGGTTTGCCGGTGTCGATGTCGTCGGCACCTGTTCCTGCGTCTGCCACTTCAGTCCTCCGCCGCTACGGCGTGATCGTAGGAGTTGATTCCGTTGTGCTGGAGACTGCCGGACAAGGGGCCGCGTCTCACGTGATGAGGAAGTCGGCCCGTCCCTCCTTGGCGGCGCCGACGAACTCGGCGATGACCGAGGAGGCGCAGATGAGGGCCGGGCCGTCGGGATCCGTCGACTGCCTGACTGCCACGATGCCGCCGCCGAGTTTCTTCATTTCGACGCAGCTGCCACCGTTGCCGGCGCTCCAGGGCTTGCGCCACCCATGGAGTCCCAGCTCTTTGGCGGCGTTCATGGCGTGCTTCATCGTTCTGTCTCCTTGCGGACGTCTGCCAGGGACTTCCCTGGTACATCGTCTGGGCATGGCTGTGGGGCACTTCCGGTCGAACACCTCGCGGCACAGGGCGACTTCCTCGCGGTGCCCACGGTCCTCGCGGTACAGGGCGTTGCGGAAGCTGTCCGTGCCGACGATGTCCGGCAACTACATGGGGTTCGTAGCCGCGATGCTCGATCCTGCTGACCGTGGTGTGCGTCTGCCGCAGCCTTCCACCGACGTCCTGGGCCGAGACGCCCTTCGGCCGCCTCAGTTGCTGCAGCCGTCCGCGCAGCACCATCTAAGGAACGGTCGGAGCAGACCGCGGTGC
Source organism: Streptomyces sp. NPDC026500 (assembly GCF_055567635.1). NCBI lineage: Bacteria > Bacillati > Actinomycetota > Actinomycetes > Kitasatosporales > Streptomycetaceae > Streptomyces > Streptomyces sp. NPDC026500. The sequence continues at coordinate 4,525 of NZ_JBVHQB010000052.1, forward strand.
GCTCACGTCTCACGCCTCATCGACCCCCTGAACGCCGAGCAGTCTGCCATGCCCCTCCCCCTCACGGACAGGTTTGGTGATGCCCGCAGCGCGCGGGCACGGTGCCGGTGGAGGCAGGCAACAGATCTTGGGGCGGTGACGGTGTTGTAGTCACGGTGGCGTAGTGGGCGTCCGTCTCGGCGCGTCGTCGGCCGTCGGCCTTGACGGCCCAGTCAGTGCCACCAATCGGCAACAAGGGCCTCCACCTGTACCGGAGTTGCGACGGAACGTACCGGGATCTCCTCGGGCAGGACTCTGCGGGCGAGGTTGGCGAGCGTGGAGCCGGGGCCGACTTCGACAAGGCGGAGCGGGCCGCGTGCCATGGCCGTGAGAGTGCGCATCGAGCCTGCCCAGCGCACCGGCATGACGAGTTGGCGGAGCATCATCGCTCGCCATCGCTCGTGATGGTGACGGTGAGCGCGCGCATCGACGTTCGCGATCACCGGGCAGTGTGCGGGGTGAAGCGGAGTGCGGTCGATGGCTTCGGCCAGGCGCGGGCCGGCCGGACCCATCAACGGTGTGTGGAAGGCACCACCGACCGGAATACGGATCGCCCGCGCGCCACCGCGAGTGGCCTCCTCCACGAGCGTCGCCACGTCATCGACTGCGCCGGAGATCACTACCTGTTCGGTGCCGTTGATGTTGGCGACCCACACCTGGGCCCGCTGCACGGTACGCATCCGGGCGGCGAGTCTTTGTGTCCGCGGCACAATGTCGGTTCCGATGAGTACCGCCATGGTGCCGGGCGTGAGCCGGTTCGCCTCCTCCATGGCTGCCCCGCGCTCGGCGACCAGCCGTACGCCGTCCTCCGGGTCGAGCACCCCGGCGGCGGTCAGAGCGGAGTACTCACCGAGGCTGTGCCCGGCACACGCCGCGGGCCGCAGATCGCCCGCCGCCGTGCGCAACGCGTCGAGCACCACCATCTCCAGTGCGAAGGTGGCCAGTTGCGCGGTGTCGGTGCGGGTCAGCTGCTCTGCTCCGGTGTGCAGCAACAGCCGGCCGAGGTCCCTTCCACAGACCTCGGAGAGACGGGTGACGACCTTCCAGTGCGGGGTGTCGCGCCAAGGCTCGCCCATTCCGGGCCGCTGGGCTCCCTGACCGGGGAAGAGCAGGCCGACCCCGAACGGCTCGGCCTCCTGGAGATGAGCCGCCCTCAGGGGCGCCACCTGCGGAACCTGTGGCGCTTGTGGCGCCTTTGGCATCAGTGCAGACACCTTTCCAGTCCCTTCCGGGTACAGCACCGGGTACAGCTTCGGGTACAGCCTCGTGTCCACCCGGCCCGCGGCGCGGCAGCCGACGAGCGGTTGGCGGCGAGATGACGCACAGGACTCCGCCGGCCTCGATCCGTCGACGGCTGTCGGACCGGAGCGGGAACCGTCAGGCGCGAACCGTCCCCTCGGGACCCGAGCGACGGGGTGCCGACCCGAGCGCGATGGCCGCGGACGAACCCCTCAACGGGACCGGGCCGGGCCAGGCTGGCCGGATACGAACGAGCCCCGGGCTTCCGGAACCGGGAGAGGGATACCGGTTCCGGAAGCCCGGGCAGTGCGGGGCACTTGCCGGGATCCCCCCTCATCGCGCCCGAGCTGCGGGTCCTGACCCGGGGACCTGCGGCACGTGGACGTCCAGGACGTCACTGAGGTAGGCGGGCAGCGAGGCCCGTACTCCGGCGAACGGCTCGTGTCCGCCGGGATAGCGCTGCCACGTCACCGGATGTCCCCAGCCGGTGAGCAGGTCTCTCAGCCCGGCACCACTGCGCTCGGGGACGACCCAGTCCCGCGCCCCGTGGCCGATCCACACGGGCAGGCCGCTGTTGGCGGACGAGGGACGGCCGGCCGGAAGCAGTGCGGGCAGATCGGGAGGCATGAAGGGCGCGTAGAGGGCCACGCCCGCCAGCCGTTCGGTGTACGTCAGTGCCAGCGTCAGGGCGACCGTGGCGCCCTGGGAGAAGCCCGCCAGCACGATCCGTCCGGCGCCGATCCGGTCCGCTTCCGCCTCCAGCAGCTTCGAGAGCGGCCGGTGCACCGCCAACAGGCCCTCGACGTCGATCCGGTCGATCGCGAGGAGGTTCTGTGGGAACCAGCACGGCACCGACAGACCGCTCAGCAGGCTCGGTGCCGCGACGGGTGCGCGCGGGAACACCCCGCGCACCCCCGCCTCGGTGAGCCGGAAGCGCTGGGTCACGGCCATCAGATCGCCCGGTGCCTGGCCGATGCCGTGCAGCCACACGACGGTGCCACGGTGCGGTCCGGCGGGATCGGTCGTCTCGTATTCCAGCCGGTCCATCGCGCTCACACCGGCTGGGGTGCCGGCCGCGGCGTGGCCGGACGGCGGAAGAGCATCGAGGCGTACTGGCCGCCGAAACCGAAGGAGTTCTTCAGTACCGTGCCGACCGGTCGCCGGACCGGGGTCAGGGAGGTGCGCACGGCGCAGGCGGGGTCGGGCTCGGTACAGGTCGTGACGGGCGGGATGATTCCCCGGCACATCGTGAGGGCCGCCACCGCCGTTTCCACGACACCGGACGCCGCCGATCCGTGCCCGGTCAGTGACTTCACGGCGCTGACGTCGAGGTCCGCCATCCGTTCGCCGAAGAGCCGGTGCAGTGCGCGGGCTTCGGTGACGTCGTTGAGGCGGGTGGAGGTGCCGTGGGCGTTGATGGTGTCGACGTCGTCCGGGTGCGCGTCGGCCTGTTCGAGAGCGGTGCGCATGACCCGTTCGATCATCTCCACACTGGGAGCGGTCATGTGGCGGGTGTCCACCGCCAGCCCCCAGCCACCGATGACGGCATACGCCTGCGCCATGCCGCGCCGGGCGGCGTGCTCGGCCGTCTCCAGGACGAGCGCACCCGCCGACTCGTTGATGACCATGCCCGTGCGGCGTTTGTCGAAGGGCATGGATGCTTGGGCGGGGTCGCCCTTCCAGCGCGACAGCGCCATGAGCTGGCCGTACTGGGAGAGGACGTACGGTGTGTTGCGGGAGACCGCCGCCGACACCACCGCGTACTGCGCGCGTCCCGAGCGCAGCAGCCGGGCGGCTTCCGCGATGGCACGCAGGCCTCCGGAGCAGGTGGCTTCCAGTCGTACGGGGATGACGGGCGTCCCCAGGCGTTCGGTGATCTCGGTCGGATAGGCGGACAAGTCGCGTGTCTCGGGCGGGAGATGCTTGCCCCGCAGGTGTTCCAGGACGGCCGAGGGTTCGTTGCCGATCCTGTCGTAGCGATCGGCGAGGTCTTCCATGTGCGTGACGTAGTCCTGCGGGAACGATCCGGTGGGGCCCGGCCACACACGCGCGTAGACCAGGGCCGCCGGCCCGTCCTCTGCGGGCAGTTCGCCGAACCGGGCGTCGCCGAGAGCCTGGTCCACCGCCGCGAGCATGAGGGAGTCGCCCCAGGACCGGTCGGGTGCTCCGTAGTCGGCGGCGACCTTCGCCTTGACGTCTTCCGGGATCAGCCCGGCCGTCCAGCCGCAGGGCAGTCCGTCGGTGTCCATCCGCTCTTCCAGGACCACTCCGGAACGGCCTTCGAGGTTGGCCGACCAGAAGGTCTCGACGTCTCCGCCGATGGGGGTGATCACCCCCATACCGGTGATGACGATGTCGCCGCTCATGTCCGTGCCTTCCCGTCGTCGGCCGAAGCCCCGTGCGTCGATGCGATGACGAGGGCTCCCGCCGCTGTCGAGTGGTGTCCCTGGTTGAACGCCGTGACCAGCGCTGTGGCCGCCGGGCCCAGCGGGCGGTTCTCCCCCATGACCGGATCGAGACCGCCGAGTCCGGGATCGGGGCGACGCAACAGGCCCACGGGGGGAAGCTCGCCGCGGCCGAGGCTCTCCACGACCAGTGCGGTGTCGATGAGCGCCGAGCACTCGAAGGCGTTGCCGATGGTGCCCTTCGATCCGGTGACGGGGAGGCTGCCCGCACGCGGCAGTACCGCCTGGGTCTCCACGCGGTCGAGTCGGGCCGAGCCGGCGCCGTGCGCCCACCACACGGTGGGCGTGGTGTCCGCGTCGGCGAGTACGGAGTCGACGACGAGTTTCGCCGAGGCCGCGATGTCGGAGGCGACCAGCACCTCACAGCCGGCGAGCCGGGCCCGAGCCGTTCCCCGCGCGGTGTCGGCCCGCTCCAGCAGGACGGCGGCGGCACCCTGGCCGACCAGGGTCCCGGACCTGTCGGCGTCGAAGGGTCCGGCACCGGCCGTGGCGCGCGTGCCGAGCGGTTCGTCCTGGTCGAAGGCGGCCATCGCGGTGATCGTCAGCGGCGCTCCGACGCCCACGACGAGCATCCGGTCGAGTTCACCGCTCTCCAACAGCCGTACGGCCAGGGCGAGTGCACCCGTGCCGCCCGCCGCCGCCTCGCCGTAGGCCGCGACGTTCGATCCCCGGAATCCGCTGGCCATGGAGACGAACTGGCCCAGCTGGGAAGGGATGCCGCGAATGTAGGAGTAGTCGGGCACCTCGTCGTGGAGGAACTTCGCGAGGGGCCTCGGGTCGTTGCGGAAGCGGGAGGCGAGTTGGGGGATGACGTCGCTCAGTTCGTCGCTGCTGCTGCCCACGGCCATCACGGTTCCGCCGCGTACGTCCTCCATGTCGCCGGTGATACCGGCCTGTTCCAGGGCCTGCCGCGCGACGGCGACCGCCCAACGGGCCGACTGGTTCGCGTACTTGCCGGCGTTGGCCCAGTCACGGCCGGCGGGCCAGGTGATCTCCGCGGTGTCGACGGCGGCCGACGGCCAGGGCAGCGCGGGGGCCGGCCCGTCGTGGCCACTGGTGTCGAAGAATGTCTTGCCGGCGGCCATGGCTTCCCACAGCCGGGCCGCGCCGATGCCCGCCGGGGAGATCACACCGATGCCGGTGACCACGATGTCGGGACGGTCCTGCCGCCCGCCGCGTTCACTCACCACGGCGACCTCCACCGCTGATGCCGCCCCACAGACGGTATCCGCCGTCCACCGTGATTGTCTGCCCGGCGATCCAGGACGCCTCCTCCAGGCAGAGCAGGGCCACCACGTCGGCGCTGTTCTCCGGCGTCGTCATGCGGTCGCCGGGCCACGGAGAGACGGACAGTTCCTTGGTGACACCATGGGCGAAGTCGGGACGGACCTTGAAGACCCCGGTCTGTACGAGTCCGGGGCGCACGCAGTTGGCGACGATGCCGTACGGCGCCAGCTCGTAGGAGAGGTAGTCGGTCAGCGCCTCGAGTCCCGCCTTGGCCGCGGCGAAGAGACCTGCGCGCGGGATGATGCGCGTGGTCGTGGAGTTGGTGATGGTGATGAAGCGGGCTCCCGCGCGGTCACGCATCAGCGGGAGCGCGTGCTTGGCGAGCAGCCACGTGGCCCGGGAGTTGGTGTCCTGCACGAACTGCCAGTCACCGAGGGAGGCTTCGGTGAGCCGGGCGAACTTGGTCGCGGCCGCGTTCTGGACAAGGATGTGCAGGTCCTGGTGGATCTCGCCGATCTCCGCGATCAGGTTCTCGATCTCCTCGGGCTCGCTGAGGTCGGCGCGGTGCAGGGTCACTTCCGTACCTTGCTCGCCGAGTTCTGCCGCGAGTTCCTTGGCCGGGCCCTCCCGGTCGACGTAGTTGATGGCCAGGGTCGCTCCCCAGGCCGCGAGTTTGCGGGTGATGCCCGCGCCGATGCCCCGCGAGCCGCCGGTCACCAGGGCCACCCGCCCCTTGAGCGGCTGATACTGACTGTCCATCACTGAACCCTTCCTGCCGCTGCGGTCCGCTGCGCGGCGTGTCGCAGCAGTACGACGCTCATGCGTCCGATGGCGTACGTCCGGTCGTTCTCGTCGAACACCCGGCGTGTGGTTTCGACCAGGCCGAGCCGGTCGTCGATCTCCTCCGCCCGGTCGGTGGCGGTGGTGAACCAGAACGGGGTGTCGGGATACAGCGGTCTGACGAAGTCCCAGCTCAGCCTCCGCATCCCGACGATGGCGGCCGGGGAGCCGTGCTGGACCACCCAGCCCGAGGTGATGGAGTGGATGAAGCCCCCGGGCACGATGCGCTGCCGGCGGTCCGTGCCCTGGGCGAAGTCGTCGCTGTCGTGCACCGGGTGCTTCTCCCCCATCAGATCGAGGAGTTGGTCGAGGAGCGCGCCGCCAAAAACCACCGGCCCGAACCGGCGCACCGGTGCGTGCGCCAGGTCCTCCCAGTACTTCACTGCCCCCACGGCTGTGCCTCCGTTCGCCCCGGGTTCACCGGGATCGCCGACCCGGGCTGCGCATGATCATGCGGCCGCCGTCCACCGTGAACGTCTGGCCCTGGATGTAGTCCGCCTCGTCACGGGCGAGGAAGGCGATCAGTCCGCTGATGTCCTCGGGGAGCCCCCACCGGGTGCCGTCACTGTCCGAGTCGAGCTGATCGGCGACGGCCGCGGTCATCTCCGTGCGGACCTTGCCCGGTGCCACGCAGTTGACCCGGATGCCCTTGCGTCCGACCTCCACGGCCAGGGCTCGGGTGAGTGCCTCGAGGCCACCCTTGGACGCCGCGTAGGCGCTCTGGCCCGGTCCTGGGGTACGCGCCGAATTGGAGGAGATGTTGATGACGCGGCCCCAGCCCTGGTCGAGCATCGTCGGCAGAACCGCCCTGCTGGTCAGGAAGGGACCGGTGAGGTTGGTCCGCAGAACGTTCTCCCAGCGGTCCGTTCGGGTCACCGCGAGGAGTTGGTCGTCGATCACCGCCGCGTTGTTCACCAGGACGTGGAGTGCGCCCTCCTGTGCGGTCACCTGCTCCACCAATTCCTCGACCTGGGCCTCGTCGCCGACGTCCGCCTGGTGCAGTACGGCCCGGCCGCCGGCGGCCTCGATCTCCTTCACGACGCGACGCCCGGCGTCCAGGGCGCTGCGGCAGACGAGGTGCACGGTGAGTCCGTCGGCCGCCAGGCGGTGGGAGACAGCGGCACCGATCCCCCGCGAACCACCCGTGACCAGAGCGACGCGGGTGGTCGCAGCCGGCTCAGGCACGACTGCCGGCGGCTACGACGGCCACGATCGACGCGATGCTCCGGTGGTGCTCGTCGGCCTCGGCGTTCCACTGGTCGAGGTCGAACTCGACACCGAAGTGCCGGTTGATGCGACGGGCGAGCTGCAGCAGGTCCAGCGAGTCGAGGCCCAGGTCCTCGACCACGGAGTGGCCCGGCTCGACCGTCTGATCGGCTATGCCCGGCTTGACTTCCTTGATCAGTTCGATGATTTCACCGAGAGCGGCGTTGGACACGGTTGTCATTGCATTCCTCCGCAGATTTGACAGGAGCAGGAGTGGCCGGCACCTCTGGCCGGACAATCCATGTCAGCAGAGCGGCGAATGAGCCAGCAAGGCCGTTATGCAGCAGGATTCTGGACACCCACTGGGGCGCTTAACCGGCGCCCCGCGCAAAACCCCATGTGGACGCACGGATCCCATCACTCCACTTCTCGGACAAAATGAACCAAACATCCACCGAATGGAAAGGGATCCCCATGCAGAGTAAAGTAAAGTAAAGGCTCCTTGACTCTTCGTCGAGGCCATCCATAGCGTCGATATAAGCGAGCCCAAGTAAAGACCAAAACGGGCCCTCCTAGCGGAACGCAACCCTCGGGCCCCGACATCGACCGAATCAGTGGGCGCCGTCGATCGACATACCATCGGACGCATCACGCATCCGGCAGTCTCGACATCCAGGGGGCAGTGGTGGGGCGGAGCAGAACGCCGATCCCGCAATCCGCGCAGTGCTACGAACTGGCTCAATGGCTACGCTCGCTGCGCCACCGATCCGGACTCACCTACCGGCAGATGGCGGAGCTGACCGAGGGACTCCGGATCGCGGATCCGGCGTGTTCGGCCGTCACCCTGTCCCGCGCCGACCGTGGCACCTTCCTGCCCCGTCGCCATGTCGTGGAAGCGTATGCGCAGGTCTGCGGTGCCACGCGGCGCGAGGCCCGACTGCGCTGGGAGCAGGCGGCGCGGCAATCCGGCCACACTCCCGACGGCCGTGAGGTTCCCTCCGCGCCACGCGCCGGACGCAAGCTCGAACTCGTATACCACCCGGCTCATCTGCTGGAGGCGATGCACCAGGCACGTCTCGCCGCCGGCCAGCCATCCCTGCGCGAAATGGAGAAGAAGGCCCGCGACCTCGGGGCGGGACCATTGCCACGCAGCACGGTTGCCGACATTCTGGCCGGTTTACGCATGCCGTCGGAGGAACTCCTCGTCGCCTATGTTCAAGCATGCGGACAGCACGGGCGCCGACTTACGCTCTGGCGCAATGCATGGGCTCGCGCATTCAGTGCCGACGCCGCGTGAACCGAGTGTCTGAAATCGACTTCCGAGAAAATTTCAACAATGTGAAAACTATCCGGCGGCATTAACACGACGGAAGCGTTCTCCGACAGTACAGATTCGGTACATCAATAGTTCCGCGCGCCCTGACGTCATGGCGAACTCGCCACCCTCGGTCCTCAACCTGGCCGTTGTCCGGAAATCGAGGGCAAGGCTGCGGGGAATCAATTATGACTGCCGGATGTCGTTGCAATGAACCAGCCCATCGGTGGAAGCGAAACGGAACCGGTGTCGGAATCGACGCAAGCGTCACCCGCGACAGGCGCCCAGGGAGCGGCCGGAATGCCGGCGGTGGCCGGAGCAGGCCCGAAGTTGAGGGCGACCGCGAGGGTGGCGCCGGCGTCGGGCGCGGCCAGGGTGTAGCTGAGGACGGTGTTGTCGAGGGAGTGGATCCGGGTCTGGGCACGTACGAGCCAGGGGTGGCGACGACGCATGCCCACCAGGGTCTGGTGAAGACGCTGGACGGCCAGCCCGTCCGGGCCGAGGTCCGACGGGGAGACGGGAAACGCGGGACGGATGGCGTCGTCCCCGCCCGCCCGCTCCTCCTTGACGCCCTCCCAGCCACGCTCGTCGCCCGCGTAGATGGACGGTGTCCCCCCGACCGTGAACAGCACGGTGAGCGCGTGCGCCAAGTGACGGGGCTCGCCCAGTCGGCTGGCGACCCGCGTGACATCGTGATTGCCGACGAACGTCTGTGGCGCAAAGGTGTCGATCATGGCGTTGTGCCGCTTGAGTGCCCAGGCCAGTTCGTGCGGGTTGCTGTCGTTGAGCGAGCTCCAGATCGCCTTCCACAGCTCGTACTGCGTCACGGTGTCCAGGCCGCCCTCGATGACGTACGCCGCGTAGTCACCGTGGATCACCTCACCGCTGAACCACACACCGGGGTGGCGGGACCTGACCCGATCCGTGACGGTGCGCCAGAAGGGCCGGGGTACCGCGTAGGCGGCATCCAGCCGCCAGCCGGCGATGCCGCGGTCGAGCCAGTGGTCGAGGACCTCGACCACGTGGTCGGCGACCGCGGGGGACGCGTGGTTCAGCGCGACCAGATGACGGTGCCCCTCGAAGGTGCGGAAGTCGTCACCCTCGCGGATGAACCAGTCCGCGTACGGGGAGGCGGTGCCGCGCCTCGTCACATCGGCGAAGGGGGCGAAGGACCTGCCGACATGGTTGAAGACGCCGTCGAGCAGGACGCGGACCCCGCGCGCCGCGGCACGGTCGACGAGTTCGAGCAGGTCGGCCTCGGTGCCCAGGCGGGGATCGATGCGGAAGTAGTCGGTCGTGTCGTAGCCGTGGGTCTCGGCGGCGAAGACCGGCCCCAGCGCGAGGCCGTTGCAGCCGAGTCCGACCAGATGGTCCAGCCAGTCGACGAGGACCGGCAGGCGGTGCCGCGCGGGTGCACCGGCGGGCAGGGCGGTCGGCTCCGCGCCAAGGAAGCTCAAGGGGTGGACGTGCCACCAGATGGCGTGTTCGGGCCAGGACACGGGAGCCTCCGTCAGTGGGGTCGGGTCGTGGAGCCGGGCGCGGTGGTCGAGGAGTCGGCGAGGCGGTTCATCAGGCGGGCTGCGAGCAGCAGGACCTGACGCTCCGTCTCCGTGAGGTCGACGAGGGCGATGTCGAGCCATGCGTCGCGCTGCGCCATGTCACGGGCGAGTGCCTCACGGCCATCTTCGGTCAGTTGCACCACGCGCTGTCGCCCGTCGTGCATGTCGCGCGTCCGGCTGATCAGGCCTTCCTGCTCCAGGTCGGCGAAGACCCGCGTCAGCGACTGCGGTTGCTGGTGGTCGGCGGCGGCCAGCGCACCGGCCGACATGGGGCCGTTGCGCCGCAGGTGGCCGAGGACGCTGCTCTTGTTGAGGCTGAGCCCGTCGGCGGGGCGCTCCGCGCTCAGCCGGCGGGCGAGCCGGATGACGCCCTGCCGGATCTCGGCGGACGCCCGGCTGTCGCGCCGCTCGGGCTCAGATCGTTCCGCGTCCTCGTGCTCTGTTCGCTCTCCCATCACATTGCTAAGGTATCACTTACGATACGACTGGAGGGCGAATCTCCAGATGGCTTGTTCCAGGGGTTTTCTTGGCGGTGGTTCTACGTGTTGCGTAGCTTTTTGAGGTCGACACGTCGTGCGCTGCACTTCGATCCACGAGGGATGTACCTGCGTACGACGGCCGTGACCATGGCCACCGTGCTGGGCACGTACGGATTGGCGCTGCTCGTCGAACACGAGGCGGGGCTGCACGTGGACAGCGTGGTGCAGGCGGTGGTGATCGCCTCGGCGCTCGGTCGCGTGCAACGCCTCTTCGACCGGACCGATCGGCTGCTGGCCTGCGTCGTACTGCCCTGCGCGGCGGCGGCGGGCGCGGAGCTGAGCACCTTGATCCAGCAGCACCCCGACACGGGTGACACGGCGTTCGTCCTGGGAGTCGCGGCGGCGATCTGGGTGCGCCGGTTCGGAGCGCGCGCGACCCGGGCGGGCACGCTCGTCGTTCTGCCGCTGATAGCGGTCCTGGTGGTGCCCGCCGGGACCGTGCCCGTGAGCGGGCACGAGCACACGGCCTGGGCGGCCGTGACGGCGTTGGCGGCGGTCGCCTGGGGAACCGTGGTGACGTGGACGGCGCAGCGCACCGGTCTCGTACCGCGGCCGCCCTCCGCGAAGGTGACCACGGCGCCCCGCGCAACGCGCCGCCGGCTGCCCGCCGGCACCCGGATGGCGCTGCAGATGGCGGCGGCGTTGACCGCCGCGTTCGCGATCGGCCGGAATCTGTGGCCGGACCACTGGGCATGGGTGGTGCTCACGGCGTTCCTGGTGTGCAGTGGTGCGCGCAGCCGCGGCGACGTCCTGGTCAAAGGGGCCTGGCGCACGCTCGGCGCGGCGGCCGGCACGGTGGTGGCCACCGTCGTCTCCGGACAGTTCGGGCCACGGTCGGACACCGCGGTCGTCGTGATCTTCGTCGTGCTGGCGGTGGCCACATGGCTGCGCGAACTCAGCTACGCCTACTGGGCGGGCTGCGTCACCGCCGTACTCTCGCTGCTCTACGACTGGTTCGGGCAGAGTCCCGGAGACCTCCTGCACACCCGGTTGGCGGGAATCGCGGTCGGCGCGGTCCTCGGCCTGGCGGCCTCCTGGCTGGTTCTGCCCATCCGTACCGAGGCGGTGATACGGGCCCGCACCGCGGCGGCACTGTCCGGTCTGGGCGAGTTGATGGAGGCCGACTGGCGCGACGGCCCGGCCGTACGCATGGCGCAGGCTCGATTCGCCTACCGCGTCGAGCAGTTGGGAGTCGTGACGGCTCCGATGCGGATCCTGGCCGCTGTGCCGACACCCCGGGCACTGTCCGCTCGGCGGCACCCGGACCACTTCACGCTCGGGTCCGTGATGGCGCTGCGGCGCTGCGGCGACCCCGTCGAGGACCTCGCGGGCGCCGTCGGGGCGGCACCGGAAGCGCTCACCGCCGACCCGGCCGTGCTGCAACGGCGTACTCAGGTCGCGGCGCACGCACTCACCGTGCGCCGCGCGATCGGCCGCCGCCCGACGCCGCCCACCGCCACGGAAGCGGCGCTGTCGGAGCAGGTGCGAACACCTGGAACAGCGGCACCTCCGATTCGATCGGTCCTCGCCGCCCTCGACGCGATCGACACCCAACTCGGCGCGCTCGGCGAGCTGTTCGGCCTGCCCGCCGCACCCGCGCCCACAGCCGGCACGACTTCGGCTCCCGCTTGTCCGAGCTGATGACCGACCGACGGTCCAACACCCTCCCGGGGCCCGGCCCTCAGCCCGTGCGCGATGCGAAGAGCCGCTCGACGGCCGCCCGCGGGTATGCGATCTCTCGGCTCTCGTGCCGGAGCCTGTCGTGGAAGTCCGTCACGACTGCCGCGAGAGGTGCGTGGCGGGCAAGGATCGCCGTGGCCTGCGGCGGGCCCGCGGGAGGTCGCGCGCCTTCGGCACAGGCGCGGATCAGCGCCACCCGTTCCGTCCGCTCGTGGCCGTACAGACCCGTGATCAGCCAATTCACCAAGTAGCTGAGCGTGTACGCGCGATCGTACGTTCGATGCCGCTCGAGGAAGTCGGCCTCGGCGGCGGACAGGTCGAAGCGGGACGACAGAGCCAGGCCGTAGTCGGCGAGGTAGAGGCGTCGGCCGTCGGTGAGGATGTTCTCGAAGTGGGCGTCGAAGTGCAGGAGGCCGCGGTCGTTCATGAACGACGTACCGGCCGCCAGTTCCCGCTCCACCAGGGCGCAGGCACGGTCGACGGCCCCCGCGCCGGCTCGTACCTGCTCGTCGAGCCAGTCGTGCAGCGTCTGAGGGATGTATTCGAGGAACAGCACGAGGCTCGCCGGGGACTCTCCGAGGGCCTCGATACGACGACGTACTTCCGGCCCGCCTCCCCAATAGGCCACGGCCTGATCCACGTCGGCAAGCTCGTCCGGAAGAGCCGGTGCCGTGTCCGGCAGCACTCGCCAGTGGTACATCAGCGGAAATCCCTGATGCTGCCCGGCGAGAACCCAGTTGGTGGTCATGGTGTGGACGGCGACTTCCCGCCACGCCCCGAACCCCGGCCCACCGATGCCGTACTGGCAGAAGAGCGGTAGTCCGAACACGTTCGCAGTGGTTCGCACATTCTCGGGCCGCAGCTCGACCTCGGTCAGAGGGACCCGCTTGACGAACACCGGCGTACCGGCGACCTCCAGGAGCGCGGATCGCCCACCGATACCGGAACCGAGCGGTGCGGCGGTCTCCATGAGCTCGCTGAGCCCCAGATCACTCCGCAGGGCCAGGGAGGTGGACACGGCGCTGTACGCGGTCGGCCGAGCACCAGACAGCGTTCCCGCGCCCTCGCCCATGTCCCGCATCCGAATGCCTGCCTCGTCTCTCGCCACGGACCACGAACTTCCAGGAGGCGACGGCCGCTGCAGAAGGGCGAGTCCTGACCGCACTGTATGTGATGGCCGACGCCGCGGTGTCGGCCTAGGTTGGACCACATGAACGTGCCGGGACTCGCTTACCGCTATGTCGGGCCCAGCGATCTGAGGGTTCTCGTCCGGCCGGGCGGAGAGGGCGCGAGCATCCGCTCGGCGGCGGACTTCACCCTGTGGGTGTCGGCTCGCGACGTGGAAGAGCTGGCCGAGCCGTTCACCTTCGTGGTCGATACCGAAGGTGTGCTCCGATTGGCGCCGCGCCGCAGCGAGCATGTGGTCTGCGCGGGTGGAGATGCGGTGCTGAGTGCTGGTGAGGTGAGCTTCCGCGAGGAGTTCGGGCAGTGGGTGGTCGACGAGGTCAGTAACCAGTCGACCGGATACTGCCCGGACGTCGACTCGTGGTCGGCCGTTGCGGATGCTCTGGACCGAGCCGGGTTCGATCGCCCCGCCGGGTTCACCCACCGGGTCGTGTTCCGTCGTTGCGTGTCATGCCAAGAGGTCAATGTTGTGCGCGAGGACGACTTCGTCTGCGTGTTCTGCGATCAAGCCCTGCCGTCCGACTGGAACATTGATCGACAACGGCGCTAGGTCGTCACCGCGACCGATGACTTTCGTCGCTCCCGACGGTCTGTACGGCTTGAGGGTGAAACGGACGGAGGCAGGGATGAGCATGTTTGTCTTGGTTCCAGGGGCCGGGGGCGCGGCCTGGTACTGGCATCGTGTGGTGTCGGAGTTGCGCGCGAGGGGGCACGAGGTGGTCTCGGTCGATCTGCCCGGCGCCGACGACTCATCGGGGCTGCCCGAGTACACCGACGCGGTGGTTGCGGCGATCGACGGTCACGACGATGTCGTGCTGGTGGCCCAGTCGATGGGCGGCTTCACGGCGCCGATGGTCTGCGCCCGCGTTCCCGTCGGGCTGCTGGTGCTCGTCAACGCGATGGTGCCGCTGCCGGGCGAGACGCCCGGACAGTGGTGGGGCGACACCGGATCGGAGCCGGCCCGCCTCGCGGCGGCCGAAGCGGGCGGATACGGCGCCGAATTCGACCTGGACACCTACTTCCTGCACGACGTACCGGCCGAGGTCGCCGCCGCCGGGGCGGAGCATGAGCGGCCCGAGGCCGACATCGCCTTCAACCAGCCCTGCGACATCAAACGATGGCCCGACGTGACCACGCGTGTGCTTTCAGGTGCCGAGGACCGGTTCTTCCCGCTGGAGTTCCAGCGCCGAGTGGCCCACGACCGCCTCGGGATCGAGGCCGAGACCATTCCGGGCGGACACCTCGCCGCACTGTCACACCCGGCCCCGCTCGTCGACCGGCTGGTCGAGCGTCTGCCGTGAGTCGTCTTTGACCTCCGGTGTCCTCTGACGCCGTACAGGCGGGGAGCATGGCTGTCCATCGTCACATGGACAACGGGCAAGCTCACGAGGCCAGTTCACTGCCGCTCGGGAGGCACGGCGAGTTCCTATAGGTTCGATCACGCCCCGTTGGAGGACGGGCCAGACCTACGCCTGAGGGAGCTCGCATGGCCACCATCCACCACACCACCATGACGCCCACCAAGCTGGAACTGCTCACCGGCTGGCTGCCGAAGCAGAGTTGGTACGTGGGTGACGCGGAAGCGCCGGAACTGGTCAAGGCCGGTGGGTTCCGTTTGAACGATCCGGCGGGTGCGGTCGGGATCGAGATCATGGTCGTGGTGGACGCCACCGCGCAGGAGCCGGTGGCGTATCTGGTGCCGATGGGCTACCGCGGTGCGGTGCTGGAAGGCGTCCCCGACGAGGCGTTGATCGGGACCTCCGAACACGGGGTGCTCGGTACCCGGTGGCTCTACGACGGCGTTCACGACCCGGTGGTGATGGCGCAGTTGCGCGCCCTCATGCGCGGTGAGACGGTACCGCAGCATCAGAGCCGGAGCGACACCCCTGACCCGACCGTCAGCATGCACGGAACTGGCCCCGGCGACGCGCTTGACGTTCACGTCAACCGCGTCCTGCGGCCGGAGGAGGTCGAGCAGAATTCGCCCGGACGCCTTGTCGCCGGGTGGGTCTGGCCGGACGGAAAGGCCGCTCGGGGAGCACTCGCGACCGTCGCGCCGCGACATGAGGCCGCGCGGATGGCGTAGGTGTGTGGTCATGGTCGGCGGTTCAGGCGTTCGCCCCATCGGCGAGTTGTCCAGGACCGCCGCATCAGGACCCCGAACGCCTTGCCCGTTCTCCCAGACGGAGACACCACCACGGCACGAGACGAAGCAAGCGACAGAGTGGGGTCGGCGCGACCCGCTGACGGCTCCGGCCCCGGTCGAGCGGCGGATCGTATCCCTCGGGCACGAAGCTCGTTGAAGAGGTCATCGCGCAAACGCCCCCGACGGATGCGCGGCACGTGAGGGCCCGAATCCCTGCCCGGTCTCGGGCCCTCACCCCAATCCGTCGCCCTCCGGGCGAGGCGTCCGCCCGGTGAACCGGGAGGGGGCGCACGGCCTGCCCGTGCCATGATCCGTATTCATGAGGACGTCGATCCAATCCCTGGTCCGGGCCGCCGCCCGGAACAACGCCAAGTGGTGCGCGGCAATGAGCCGATCGCACGGTGTGGCAGGCGAGTTCGAGGAGCAGGCGTGGGCCGCTCCGGCCCGAACCCCGCTGTAGTACCCGGACTCGGTGACGCAGGCGCGTCGGTTCGGCGTTCTGGTCGGTCCCGGTCGCTGCCCGCGCGACATCGAGGGGCAGGTGGCGGTGGCGGCAGTGAAAGGTGCGGTTCACTCCCCCACGTGGAATCGGGTGGACACTCCGACGGGACCCGGTTGACCTGCGCTCATGGGGCTGGGTCAGCCGGGTCTCGGCGGCGAAGGCTTTCGCGCGGCAGTACGTCACTCACGGCACGGCACGTCCTGGGCGCCCTTCGCCCCGGCGTGCGGACCGCGTCCATGCCGGACGACTTGTGATCAGTTCAGCTTGCGGCACAGCAGGGCCGCTGGGCCCTGACCGGCGCCCAGGCGGGTGGTGAAGGCGATCCCGGCGGCGTACTCGTCGTCGGCGCACTGGCCCTTGTAGTCGCCGTTCGCGAAGTCGCCGCCGGCCGCGTTGGCGGGCCGGTTGTCGGAACGGTCGAACCACACGGTTCGCCCGGCGCCCGCCAACGAGGGGCCGGAAGGAACGCACAGTCCCGCCGACGTCCGGCCGCCTCGGCGGCTGTAGCCGATGAGGAAGTTCCCCGCGGGACACTGCAACTTGGTGTATCCGGAGGCCCAGTCGCCGCCCGCGGGAACGTAGCGCTCGTCGGTGACGACGGTCTGGCTGTTGTCCGCGGAACGGAGGTCGCCGGTGGAGACGTCGGTGCACAGCGCACGGACGCCGCTGTGGCCGAGACCGATCAGCCGCTGGCCGTCGGAGCAAGTGGCCTTGGAGGCACCCGAGTTCCAGTCACCGCCGGCCCGCACCCGGAGCGACTGCACGTAGTCGCCGTGATCGGTGGCGAGCATGTGCCAGCTGGGGACCGCAGGGACGGACCCGGTACGCGTCGGAGCGGTCATGAGCCGACTCCACGCGGTCCCGCGCCAGTCGGACTGGTCGAGGATGCCGTACCGGTTGCCCGAGGTGTCGTAACGCAGCAGGGCCCAGTCGTCGTGTCCCTCCCAGCCGACGAGCGGCCAGTAGGCGAAGTCGACGTCGTGGTCGGCGAAGTAGTCGGTGATGTTGCCGAACCAGGTACGGGCGGCCGTGTTCGTCTCGCCGGCTCCGATGCCGAACTCGCTGATCCACACAGGTGCGGTGAAGTGCTGGTTCTCCTCCGAGGAGACGAAGAAGGCCTCGTCGTTGAGGACTTGGTAGAGCTGGTCGCGCGTGAGGTCCTGGTAGCGGGCGTCGTGGGTTTCGCCGATCCCTGTGGCGCCGCTGTGGTTGGGGCCGGTATATCCGTAGAAGTGGGCGGAGTACACCAGCTTGTGGGCGGCGACGAGGGTGTGCGAGAGCATCCGCGCCGGGGTGAGGGTGGGGCGGCCGTGTGGCAGCCCGTCGACCGGCAGACCGGTCCAGTTGATCCCCTCGATGACGATGAGGAGGTTGGGATTGGCCTCGGAGAGGATGCGGTCCGCGGCGAGCTGGGCGGCCGCGTACCAGTCGTGGGCGTCACCCAGACCCCAGTTGGGGTCGTCCAGTACGTCACGGCGCACCTCGTTGTAGAGGTCGGCGCCCACCACCCGCGGATCACCGGCGTAACGGCGGGCCATGAACACCCAGTCGTCCGCCCACTGCTGTGTCGACTGGCCACTGTTCCAGCGTTCGTTGCCGTCGACGCCGCAGCACCATCGAGAGGTGTTGGTGTGGTTGTTGAGGACGACCGCGAACCCGTCCTGGGTGAGGGCTGCGACCACGGCGTCGTAGACCTGCAGGGGTGTCTTGCCGCGCAGCCCCGGATTGGCCGCGACGGCGACGTCCGGCACCGGCGTCGTCGTATGGATCAGCGCGTTGGAGAAGGGAAGCCGGATGCTGTTGATACCCAACCGGTGGAAATCGCCGAGCAGTTGGGGCAGGGACGCGCGGTCCAGGCCGAGGGGGATGCCGTAGGAGTCCTGGCCGGCGTGGTGGTTGGCCGGGTCGTCGATGCTGCCGCTGCCCGTCCAGGAGCCCTGCGCGCCGTCCCAGTTGGCCGACTTCAGCCGGAAACGGTTTCCGTCGGCGTCCACGATGTACCGCCCGCGAGTGGACAACGGCGGTTGCCACGTCTCGGTCGCCGGAGCGGCGGCGGAAGCGGAAGCTGTCTGCGCGCTGCCCACAGGATCCGCGGTGGCGGCGACCGCCCCGGGAGCCGTGGCCAACAGCAGGAGTGCCGCAGCCGCCAATGTCAGGTACTTGCCAAGTCTGAGGGTGGGCATCGGACCTCTGTGAGTTGGGTGTCGGTACGCGGACGCGAGTATCTGCCGGTCGGCGCTCAAGCAGCGGTGCCGGCCGGTGAGTTCCGGCGTGACGGGCGATTCGGCTCTTGTTCGGTCGGCGGCGGCCGGTCTAAGGAGTCCCGGGCGCCGCCTCGACGGACGGGTCGCACTGCCATGCACTGAACGGGGTATTGACGGACAAGGCGCTCATACCGGAAGTCGGCTGCGCCTCGGGCGTTTCGCCCTTCCCGCTGACCACAGGTATGCACCTGAGCCTAGCGGTAAGGCCGGTCCCGGGCGAAGGTTCCCGTCAGGCGTGACACTCGGCGCGGAGAGGCCTGCCCGCAGGCGGTCGGTACGTCATACGGAAAGGCGTCCCCGGCCCTGGCCGGTGTGTCAACGCGTCCGGCGGTGCGCCCTTTGCGGCCGCTTCACCGCCGAGCGGACCCGCCACCACAGTTTGCGTACCAGAGGTGTCTCGGCGGAGTAGGTGACCGGCACCTTGGACTCACGGTCGGGGCCGTGTCCCAGGGACTTGCCCTCGGGCGGGTACTTCTCGTGCGGAGTGTGCGCCATTCGCCCTCCTGCGATGGTTGCGCGCCGCAGTTCTTGCGCAAGCCGTTGTCGGACCGGCCGTCGGACGGGAACCGAGGCGGGCCAGAACAACCATGCCAGGCCAGTGGGCCGCACGGGCCCCTGCGGTCCGGACCCCGTCGGGCGCATGCGGCCGCTCTCCTCGCCAGGGAACCTCAGCGGTTCAACTCTGCCTCGATGCCGTCGAGCAGAAAGGTCAGGCTGATTTCGAACTGCTCGTCCATGTCGGGCCCCGTCGGTGCCCTCATCCAGCGGGCGAGCAGCTCATGGCCTCCCTGTTCCGCGAGTCCTTGGGCCGCGGTGACGGCCTCGGTGAGCCGCTGCGGGGTGTCGAGGCCGAGCCGGCGCCGCATCGCGTGTTCCTCGGCCACCTGTTGCGCGCTGCCCAGGACATGGCGGTCGAGGAGTGCCGCGTAGGCGACCGCCCGGCCGAGGTCCGCACCCTGCTCCACGAGGACACCGAGCTGGAATTCGGTTCGGCGCATCGCGTAGGGACCCAACGGAGGCCGGGTCGGGGCGAGTTGGGCGTACCAGAGGTGCCGTTTGGCCATCGCCCAGGTCTCCATGGCCACCGCCCTCAGGGCCGACCGTCCGTCATCCGCTCGCTCCTGAGGCAGTGGGACCTCCGCGGTGGCGGCGTCGAGCATCAGATCGACGAGTCCGTCCTTGCTCAGCACGTGCCGATAGAGGGCCATGGGCGTGTACGGGCCCAGCCGCTTGGCCACCGCGGACATCGTCAGAGCCTCCGCTCCGCCCTCGTCGGCGACGGCCATGGCGGCTCGCACGATGTCCCGGTGCCGGGGCCGTGTCGAGTACTGGCAGTGCAACAACGAGCCCAGCAATACCGGCCTGCTCTGGGACGGCACCGCCCCCGAGTACGTCGAACAGCTCGCCACCTTCGCCCTGGCCGTACGGGAGGCCGACCCTGCTGCCCGGATCGTCCTCGGCGGCTGCGGCTACGACGTGCTGTCCAGCCCCCAGGGCAGCCCCGCCAGGGAGTTCTTCGGTCATGTGGTGGACCGGGGCCGCGACGACTACGACCTGTTCTGCGTGAACCTGTACGGCGACCCGCATGACATCCCGGCATACGTCGACGACGCCCGCGCCATGATGCGCGCGCACGGCTACGAGCGGCCCGTGGTGGCGGGCGAGTACAACGGCCCGACATTGTTCGAGTTCCCCGAGGCGCAGACGGCGTTCCAGCGGGAGATGACCGCGGTCTTCACCGCCCCGGACCCGGGTCCGGAGGCCGAACCGCCGGACCGCCGCACCATGCGCGCGTTGTACGACCGCTCGGCCGAACTCCCGGACACCCTGCGGATGTTCATGGAGGACTGCCCGCCGGAACTGAGCGCGCGGCGAGACCGGATCAACTGCCGGCAGATCGTGACGCGCAACATTCTCGCCCTGGCCGCCGGTATCAGCCGCACGGTGTGCTGGAACCTCGCCCCGGAGGTCCCCGGTTACCGCGATCGGCTCAACCTGATGGGATTCCTCTTCGGCAAGCTGGCGCTGCTCGACTACGAGGGAACCCAGCTGGCCGTCCGCCACCCGTCGGCCGACACGTTCGCGCTCCTGGCCGCGCAACTCGAGGATGTCGACCAGGTGCGCCGGGTCGTCGTCGAGCACCGTCCCGACCTCTACGTCTTCGAGGTGGAGCGGCACGGGCGCGGCGCCCTGGAGGTCATCTGGACCGCCGGTGACGTGTTCGCCGGCGAGGAAGAGGCCGCCACGCGTATCGAGCGCCCCTGGCCCCACGCGGAGGCGCACGCTGTCGACGTCTTCGGCACACCCGTCCCAGTGGATCGCGACGGCGGAGTGGTCGGCTTGCCGGTCCAGGTGACACCGGTGTTCCTGTCCGCCGAGCCGGCATCCGGGCCGGCCACGGCGTGACCGGACGGTCGGTGCGCATGCGGGCCAGCCGTGATCCATCGGGTGGTGACTGATGGATCACGGCCGGCCGCCGGGCCGACGAGACCGCCGCTGTCTGCGGGACCCGGCATCACGGGCTCGCACTCCGGACCGCTGACGAAACGCCCGGACGAACGCTCTCGGCCAGGCATCTGATCAGTTGGTCAGCCGGTCAACCGGTCAGCGGACTCGGATGAACATCACGTCGTATCCGCTGTTCGTACCGCGGGTCTTGACGTAGACGCCGTCCGAACCGCCGTTGGGGTTGCCCGTGTTGCCTTCGACGGTGGTGAAGCTGGAGCCCCCGCTCACCGTTCTCACGATGCCTATGTGTTCATGCCCGCCGGTGTAGTCGTTGCCACCGTTCCAGTCGAAGGCCACGATGTCGCCCGGCTGCGGGTTCGTCGTCACCGACAGGTGGTAGTTACCGGCCCGAGCCTGCTTGACCCAGCCCGAAACGTAGGTGTTGCGGTAGGAGGAGGCCCCGGTCTGCTTGGCCACCCAGCTCACGAAGGTCGCGCACCAGGCGTAGTTGCTGGTGGACAGCGACAGGCCCACGGCCGACCCGTAGCTGTTCGCCCGGGCGCTGCCCTCGACCGTGCCGACCTCGGCCGCGGCCACACTGAGGATCTTGCTGTACCCGCCGCCGGGCGGGGGCGACGACGGCGGGGTGACCGCGCCGTACAGAGCGGCCTTGGTGTTCGGGCCCACCTGGGCGTCGACCGAGAGGCCCTTCTCGGCCTGGAAGTCCCGCACCGCGCTGTCGGTCATCGGTCCGAAGTCGCCGTCGACGGCGAGATCAGCGCCGTGGTGGTTGAGCAGGCTCTGCAGCTCGGTGACGCAGCCGCTCTTCTGGCCCTTCACGATGTTGCTCGGGCACAAGCTGGAGTTCAGGTTGATCGGCGCCGGTGCGCCATTGCCGCCGCCCGTGCTGATGTTCGCGTACAGGGCGGTCTTGGTGTTCGGGCCCACCTCGCCGTCGACGGAAAGGCCCGCCGCGGACTGGAACGACTTCACGGCCGTCAGGGTCAGGGGCCCGAACTGGCCGTCCACATCAAGATGTTGGCCCTTGCCGTTGAGCAGGGCCTGCAGCGTCGCGACGCAACCGCCGCTCTGCCCCTCCACGATGTTCGACGGGCAGGACGCCGATCGCAGGTCCAAAGCTGTCGATGGCGACTCGTCGGTGTTGTAGAGCTCCCGCTTGGTGTTCGTGCCGACCTGGCCGTCGACCGACAGGCCGTTCGCCGACTGGAAGCTTCGGACCGCGCTGTCCGTCGCCGGTCCGAAATCGCCGTCCACGTCGATCGCGTAGCCGAAGTGGCGGAGCAGGCGCTGCAGTTCGGTGACGCAGCCGCCCTTGTTCCCCTGGACGACGTTCGCCGGGCACGACGACGACATGAGATTGATCGGGGAGGGCGCCGAGCCTCCGGTCGCGTACAGCTTGCTCTTGGTCTGGGGGCCCACCTGCCCGTCCACCGCGATCGCGACGGACGCCTGGTACTCGCGCACCGCGTAGAGCGTGTTCGCCCCGAAGTTGCCGTCCACCACCAGACCGGCACCGTGGGCGTTGAGCAGGTTCTGCAACTCCGTGACGCAGCCGCTCACCTGGCCCTGCAGGATTACGCCGGGGCAGGACGAGGAGGTCAGCCTGATCGCCGCGGGCGCCGCCGACGCCGGATTGGCACCGAGCAGGGTGCCGGCCGAGAGAAGCGCCGTCGTGGCGGCGAAAACTCCGATGCGGACTCTCCACCCCGGTCTCGCGCTCATGATGCCCCGATCTCGGATGCGCGGTTTGTCGGCGTGAACACGATATGAACTCTTTCTCATGACTGCGAAACATCTCCTTCAATGGATCTGCGGATTACCGTCGGACTGGTTGACCGACCCAAAACCGCACAGCGCTGGGATTTGTCGTTCATGGAAGGTGTCGCCCGCCCGGCACACGGCTGCCTCAGGCCTGGATCCGGCAAATGGAGGAGAAATTGGCATTCTGGCCGCGTCGGCGCATTTGCGAACCAACGGCCGTACACAGCAACGGAGTTGAGGTCGTCGAAAGTCATGATCGGGCTGTCATTCCGCGCACGACGGTGACAGTTCACGCCCGTGCGCACAATATCGCGCCACACAACTGGCCGAATTTAATCGCTACCCGTGGCCGGTAAAAACGCACGCGCGACGGCCTTTGAAAATTTGCTCCTTTTCAGCTGTCTGTCTCGTTGAGCCGTTTCCCACCTCATTTTGTGCGGGCCAAGCGGAAGGTGAAGATCGCCTGGCCGAGTCGCGAATGCGTGACATCCGGAGCGTGTCTGCTCGGCGCTCTGGATGTGTCGCCCCGGCGGGCCTGAAGGCGGCTACTCGTTCCCTGTCCGGTCAGGCGTCCCGGGCGCCTTCCGCAGCTCAAGGAGTTCGGCGCCATTGATGTCGGTGCGGACCAGGAGGCCGGTGGCTTGGTCTTTGGCTCGAACGGTGGAGGCCTGTCTTACGTCGTTGGCCCTGGTGGGGTGGTCTTCCGGACGCGGACGGCATCGTCGAGGGAGGCAACCCTCGCCGGCACGGGCACCTGCTCGACGTGGATCAGACGCCCCTGAACCAAGAACTCGTCGCGCTCCAACGCGTCACGTCCCCGCTGGCCCTTCTGCTCGACGACTTCGGGCCGAACGGCCTTGACGCCCTGGGCCGCCTCAGCTCCTCCATCCGAAGGTTCGATTCCACCCACTGGCAGCGCATCGGGTTCCCTGCGCATTGCGGTGCGGCAGGCCCTAGTAGTGCCTGGTCAGGTCGGTTGGAGTGGTGCGTGTCCTTGGGGCTTGGTGTGGCGTTGAGGGTGTGTGACTCCGGACGAGATTGCTGTGGT
>NZ_JBVHQB010000053.1:0-24088 GCF_055567635.1 Streptomyces sp. NPDC026500
AGGCGCAGAGCACTCCGGCGCTTCGCGCCTCCGGGCCAAGGATGGCCTTCACCCCCGCCCTGAAGGGCGGAGCACCGGCCAAGATCAGAGGTAGATGGCGCCGTTCACGTGGTCCCCCACAGCTCAAGCAGTCGGCACACTGCACTACGACGTCGGCGGGAGACTCGTGGTTCTCATTTCGGCCAAGGCGACAGGACAGAGCGGGCCTGTACGGACACGATCATGTTGGGGTCCCGCCTCCCGAGATCCCAAAGCGTCAGGTAGTTACCGAGGTTCCACACCCGCTTGAGGGCTCGATCGAGTGCGGGCACGAGTGGCCCTGGGCAATGCTCCAGAGGGGCCGTCACCGCGAGGTGCGGGCGATTTACGGTGTTCGGGTGGGTGTGAAGAACCCTGTCCGCGCCGCAGCCTTCGTCGCCCCGTACGGGGTGACGGGATCAGGCAGGCGGGGCTCGGCGTAGTGGACGCGGACGCCGCAGAACACGCCATCAACTGACCGTGCACCGGCAGACAGCCCCTACTCATTCCCGCCGTGCCCGGGCGGCCACCCGATGACGCCTTCCACTTGAACATTGCGCAGGGACGCTCCCTCGAACCGGGCCCCGGTGACGTCGGTCAGTCCGCGCGGAGGCTTGCCGGTGTTCACGCTTCCGAACGTGGACTCGGTCATATCGGTGTCGCGCAAGTCAGCACCCCGTAGGTCGCATCCGGCCAGGCTGACCCCGCGTAGTGAAGCGCCGCGCAGGTCCGCGCCGGTGAAGTCGCAGAACTTGAACCAACACCCGCCCAGGGTGGCGTGGCGTAGATCGGCTCCGGTGAACGAGCAGCGAGTGAACCTCAGCCGCAACGCGCGAGTGGAAGCAAGGTTCTGGCCCGTGAAGTCCTCACCGCTCACGGCCGCGTATCCGGGCAGAGCGGCAAGTCGTTGTCTCGCGGTCAGTGGCGTGGCCATGTGCGCCAGCATGTCAGCCGTATCGGTAACCGGCCGGGGCGACGCGGTACGTGCACGGGCTGGGACGGGTGCAGTCTGTTTCACGCAGGCTGTTTCACGGGCCTTGTCAGTGGCAGCAGGCAGACTCTGGTCCATGACTTCGGTGACCGCACATGACTATGCCTGGATACGTTCCTCTCCGCTGTTCGGCCACGCGCTGGATATCGGGTGCACCCTGGCCCTGGTGCGGGGCGTCGCCCCGGCAGCGGTGCTGCGGGTGATGGAGGCGGAGCCGCAGGGTACGTGCACGGGGGCGGACGCGCTGATCGAGCGGCAGGATGAACTGCTCGACCTGACGGACCACTGGGCCGACTCCTTCGTCGCGGGCGCGTTCACCACGCCAGGCGAAGGCGGTGACTGGACACTCGTCCTGTTCGTCGGAGACGGGGGTATGGGGATGCAGGTGCGCTTCCTGGAGGCATTGTCGGCGGGCGGGTCCGCTGTGCTGCACTCCAGCAATGGAGGCAAGCCCATGCACTTCTTTCACTGGTACGAGGACGGGGAACTTCGGACCACCTTCGAATGGCCCACAGTCAGAAGCGGCAGCACTCCCGACGCCCTCAACTCGTTGATGCGTGAGGTCGGTTTCGATCTGTCGGACGACGAGGGCGAGGCGGGCGGGCGTGTCGACAACAAGGCGGCGACCCTCGCCCTGGCCGAACGGCTGACCGGGGTCCGGGTGACGGAGGAACTGCTCCAGGAGGCGGAGTACCAGCTCGGGCAGGTGCCTGAGGAGCCCGCCGAGGAGTGGACCGGCATCGTCATCGACATCACCGACGCCCACGGGAATCGCCTTTACAAGGAAGTCGCCCGCGAGGAGGTCGAGGCCGCGACCGCCCGCGCCCGCGCCGAGGCAGCACAACCGATTGTCATCCGCAGGCCCTCGCCGCCCGCTCCCTGAGCGCGGTGCATTAGGTGTTTCATGGCTGCGGCCAGGAGGCCATGCGGCCAGAGACTGATTGGTCCAGGTGGCTGTGCCCGGGACGGGAGACGGCCGCCCTGCTTGCGGCGGATCCGCCGCCGGAGCGCGTGGCAGCACTCATGACCGGGGTCGACGCCGGTCGTTCGTGGCTGAGTCTGGCGGCAGGCAGGCAGGCAGGCAGGCAGGCAGGCAGGCAGGCAGGCAGGCAGGCAGGCAGGCAGGCAGGCTGGCTGGAAGATCGTGATTCTCTGGGCTCGGCTCAGCGCCAGAAGCTACTGTCGCGAGCATGGTCGAACACGATGTCCTCCGTGTCACCCGCGAGGCCTACGACGCTACTGCCCCCCTGTATGCGCAGCGGTTCCGGGACGAGCTGCGTGAAAGGCCTTTGGACCGTGCGATCTTGAGTGTCTTCGCCGAGGTCGTGGGTGCCAGTGGGGACGGTCAGGTCGCGGATCTGGGGTGTGGGCCTGGCCATATCACCGCTCATCTGGACGAGTTGGGGCTGGCGGCATTCGGTGTCGATGCCTCTTCCGCGATGGTCGAGTTGGCTCGACAGGCCTATCCGGGCCTGCGGTTCGACGTGGGCTGGATGGCCGCGTTGAACATCGCTGACGGGGTGCTGGGCGGCGTACTCTCACGTTGGTCCATCATCCACACTCCACCGCAGGAACTCCCCGTCATCCTGGCGGAGTTCCATCGTGTGCTGGCACCTGGCGGCCACCTTCTGATCGGCTTTTCGGCAAGCGAGGATCCGTCCCACCCGACGCAGGTCTTCGACCACGCGGTCACGCCGGCCTATCGGTGGTGGCCTGATCACCTCGCCGCGATGCTGCGCAAGGCCGGGTTAGCCGAGGTGGCCCGGATGGTTCGCGAGCCTCAGCCCACCGACCGACGGCAGTTCCAGGAGATTCAACTGCTTGCCCGCAAAGCCTCGGCAGGTGCTGTCTGAACCGAGGGCACGTGCCTTCGACCTGCGGGTCGGGGAGCCGTACGGCCCCGGGCGCCGACTCTTGATCAGGGACCATCGGCGGTCTACCAAGTGAACCTGCTTGCGCCCCTGTTGTCCTGACGGATGAGCCTTCCCGGGATCGGTGCGCAGTGCAGACTGTTGGCGTGACTGAGAACTGTCCGGCCGGTTCGTCCCTGCCCTATGCCGCCGTACTCTGCGACATCGACGGCGTACTGCGGCACTGGCCCGCCGACGACGACATTGAGCACGCGCACGGGCTGCCTGTCGGCTCCCTCGCCGCCGCGGCCTTCGCACCCGCTCGTGTCAACCCCGCCATCACCGGCGAGATCACCGACGAACAGTGGCGGTCCAACGTGGCGACAGACCTCGCCGACACCTGCGGCTCCCACAAACGGGCCCGCGCCGCCGTGACCGCCTGGTCCGGTCGCGCCCCGCTCGTGGACCTGGAACTGGTGGCCCTGCTCACCCGGGTCCGCGAGGTCGCCCGCGTGGCTCTGGTCTCCAACGGAACCACACGTCTGGAGCAGGACCTCGCCCGTCAGGGACTGGACCGCGTCGCCCACACGGTGGTGAACACGGCCCGAATCGGCGTGGCGAAACCCGACCCCAGGGTCTACCGCATCGCTGCCGAACGCGTCGGGGTCACCGCTGAACGCTGCTTGTTCGTCGACGATGTCGCAGTGAACGTCACGGCGGCCCGTGAGGCCGGGATGGCCGGTGTCCACTATCGCCGGATCGACGATCTGCGCACAGCGCTCACGCCCTTGTTCGGACGTTAGCCGCTGATGGCGCCCTGCGCGAAGAAGGGCGCGACTGCTGCCCGGTCCTGAGGGCCCTCGGTCAGCTACGGGCGAGCGCGCCGGCGAGCGCGGCCGCGCCGACAAGTTCCGCGTTCTCTCCGAGTTGGGCGGGCAGGATGTCGAGGGATGCGGCGATCGCGGGCTGGGCATTGCGCTGCACTGCCGAGGCGACGCCCTCCAGCAGGGGGCTGCCCATGGCTCCGAGTTCGCCTCCGATGATCAGTGCGGCCGGGTTGAGGAGGTTGCTCAGGACGGACAGGACCCCTCCGAGCATGCGGCCCGCGTCGTTCAGGATGCGCCGGGTGGTGGCGTCGTCCGGTTGGTCCGCGAGCGAGGCGTCGGGATCCAGGTTGGGATGGGTGTGGGCGACCTGCGCCATGACCGAGGAGACGGAGACGACTGCCTCCAGACAGCCGCGTCTGCCGCACCGGCACAGTTCCGTGTATCCGGGCAGTGGTGTGTGGCCGATCTCCCCGGCGAAGCCGAGCGATCCCCGGTAGGGCTCACCGTTGAGCACGATCCCTGCGCCGATGCCGTGGGACACCTTCACGTAGAGGAAGTCCGTGTAGCCCCGGCCGGCGCCCCGCCGCAGTTCGCCGTAGGCGCCCAGTACGGCGTCGTTCTCGACGTGGACCCGCAGACCCAGCCGGTGTTCCAGCTCCCGTCGGGGATCGAGGCCGACCCAGCTGGAGAGGATCGTGGGTGAACGGACCAGGCCGGAGGCGGAGTCCAGCGGGCCGGGAATGCCGACGACGACGGTGGACAGGTCGTCGACGTCGTGGCCTTTGCGAAGGGCCCCCAGCATCTCGGCGGCGGCGTCCATGGCTTCGGCCGCACACAGGTCGACGTCCAGGTCGGCGCGTCGCTGGGCGATCATGTGGCCGGAGCCGTCGACGACGGCGACGTTGATGTGGTTGTGTCCGAAGTCGAGTGCGGCGGAACTGCTTCGGCCGTGGACGCATCGCAGTACGCCTGCCGGGCGCCCGCTGCCGCTGCCCGGTCCCTTGGCCGCCGGATCGCCCTCCGTCACACGCCCCTCGGCTATCAGCCGGGAGACGGCGTGGTTGACCGTGCTGCGGGACAGACCGGTGGCCTCGACGAGGTGCGCGCGCGTGAGGGCCCCGCCGCCCTGCATGATGCGGAAGATCTCCTCCCGGGTCCTGTTGCGCGGCGAGGAGCGATCGGAGGTCACATCCATGCGCCGATGATAGTGACCGCCTTCTATTACGCCAATCATCGGCGGATTGTTTTGACGGTTTGACGTAAAACCTGAGAATCGCAATGGTTTTCAGTTATTGACGGACCGAAAAGTGCTCCATAGCCTCCTCTTTGCGTCCGGCTCTCAGTCGGACTGGGACAGAGAGGACGCCGTCGATGACCTTCCTTCCGCGACACCCCCGGACCAGACCGGTGATCGCGGCCGCCGCAGCCTCGGTCGTGGCGTCCACGCTGATGTTCGGTGGGCGGAATCCCGCTCAGGCGGAGGCCACCGACCCCCAGCCGGTGGGCCTGGAGCAGGCCGACGCCGCGCTGTCCCGCAAGGCGGCCGAGCAGGGCATGGTCCTGCTGGAGAACCACGAGCAGGCACTCCCCGTCGCGCCGTCCGGCAACATCGCCCTCTACGGCGTCGGCGCCTACCGGACCGTCAAGGGCGGTACCGGCTCGGGCGACGTGAACAACCGGTACACCATCACCGCCCGCCAGGGCCTGGAGAACGCCGGCTACAGAGTGACCACCGGCAACGCCTACTGGTCCGCCATGACCAGCGCCTACGACACCAAGTACGGCACCCCCTCGGACGGCATCTTCGGCCCGACGGTCGACTACGCCTCCGTGGAACAGCCGCTGACCGAGGACACGGTGAAGCCGACCGCCAAGACCGGCACCGCCGTCTACGTCATCGCCCGCAACTCCGGTGAGCGCTCCGACCGTTCCTCCGGCAAGGGCGACTATCTCCTCGGTGACACCGAGCGCGCCAACCTCGAACTGCTGGGCCGCACCTACCAGCATGTCGTCGTGGTCATCAACTCCGGCGGCATCATCGACACCGGCTTCTACCAGCAGATCAACGCCGCCGAGAAGGACTCCTCCGGCGGCCG
Organism: Streptomyces sp. NPDC026500; assembly: GCF_055567635.1. Classification (NCBI taxonomy): domain Bacteria; kingdom Bacillati; phylum Actinomycetota; class Actinomycetes; order Kitasatosporales; family Streptomycetaceae; genus Streptomyces; species Streptomyces sp. NPDC026500. The sequence continues at coordinate 5,783 of NZ_JBVHQB010000053.1, forward strand.
GGCTCTCGATTCGATGCTGCTGATGAGCCAGGCCGGCCAGGAGAGCGGCAACGCCCTGGCCGACGTCCTCAACGGCACCGTCACCCCCTCCGGGAAGCTCACCGACACCTGGGCGTCCAGCTATTCCGCCTACCCGGCGTCCGCGACCTTCGCGAACAACGACGGCAACTCGGCGACCGAGGAATACACCGAGGGCATCTACGTCGGCTACCGCTACTTCGACTCCTTCTACCGCTCGATCAACAAGAACGACCCCGCGTCCGTCGTCAACTACGCCTTCGGGTACGGCGGTTCCTACACCGACTTCGGCATCCAGGCCCAGAAGGTCACCGCGAGCGCCCAGCACGTGGCGGTCACCGCCAAGGTCACCAACACCGGACACCGTTACAGCGGCAAGGAGACCGTGCAGGTCTACGTCTCCGCCCCGCAGACCGGCGCCGACAAGGCCTACCAGCAGCTGGCCGGCTACGCGAAGACGGACAACCTGGCCCCCGGCGCCTCACAGACCGTCACGATCAGCTTCGACACCTCCTCCCTGGCCTCCTACAGCGAATCCCGGGCCGCGTGGGTCCTCGACGCCGGCGACTACCTGGTCCGTGTCGGCAACTCGTCCCGCAACACCCACGTCGCCGCCAAGCTGAACCTGGCGATGGATGTGGTGACCGAGCAGGACCACAACGAACTGGCCGACCAGAAGCCTGCCACCGAACTCTCCAGCGCGCCGGCCGACTTCTACACCTACCCCGACGAGACGAGGGAGATCGCCGCCGCCCGGCGCATCACCCTCGACCCCCGCTCGTTCAGCACCCAGGACCACGCCTCCGCCTTCGAGCAGGACGTCACCGTCGACTCCTCCTCGCCCTACTACGCCCTCGACGGCGCGAAGGTCTCCTCCACCACCGTCTACCTCGACCGCGGCGAGAACGACTGGGAAGGCACCGGCGCCCCCTACGCGCCCAAGACCGGCGAGAGGGTCGAGTACGTCCACACCAGCTCCGGCAGCACGCTGTACGACGTCGCCAGGGGCAAGACCTCGATCGAGCAGTTCGTCGCCGGACTCTCCGTGAAGCAGCTGGCCGACCTCGTGGAAGGCTCCAGCGTCCCAGGCACCACCCTGTCAGCCGTCGGAGCCGCCGGATACACCACCGGCGCTCACGAAGACCTCGGCATCCCGAGCATGACGCTGTCCGACGGGCCCGCGGGACTCCGGCTCACCCAGCAGATCGCCACCACCCCCGCCACGTACCAGTACGGCACGGCCTGGCCCATCGGCACCCTCCTCGCCCAGACCTGGGACCGTGACCTCGTCGATCAGGTCGGCACCGCCGTCGGCAAGGAGATGAACACCTACGGCGTCTCCCTGTGGCTGGCCCCCGGCATGAACATCCACCGCGACCCGCTCAACGGCCGCAACTTCGAGTACTACTCGGAGGACCCGCTCGTCTCCGGACTCACCGCGGCCGCCACCACCAAGGGCGTCCAGAGCAACCCCGGCGTCGGCGTGACCATCAAGCACCTCGCCGGCAACAACCAGGAAACCGCACGCAACTCCGGCAACGACGTCGCAGGCGAGCGGGCCCTGCGCGAGATCGAGCTCAAGGGCTTCGAGATCGCCGTCAAGGCCGCCCAGCCGATGTCCGTCATGAGCTCGTACAACAAGGTCAACGGGACCTACGCCTCCGGCAACTACGACCTGCTCACCGATGTGCTGCGCGGCGAGTGGGGGTTCAAGGGCACCGTGATGAGCGACTGGGGCGGGGCTCACGGCGCCACCAACACCATGTACTCCGGCAACGACCTCATCGAGCCCGGCGGCAGGCCCTCGGACATCGTCAACGCGATCATCAAGGCCACGCCGACCGTCGACATCAACGGCCTGCCCGCCTACACCAAGACCGTCAGAAGCACCGGCGTCACCAGCTACACCGTCCAGCTCGGCGGACTCACCCTCGCCGCCGGCGGCACCGCCGCCATCACCACCACCGTGGACTCCTCGACCGACCTGTCGAAGGCTCCGCTGTCCGGTACCACCACCATCGACGCGATCAACAACCAGACCTACACCGCCCACCCGAAGTACGCCTCGGTCGACGACGCCTACCGGGCCGTCCAGGACCTGCTCGCCTCCACCGCCCTGACCGCCGCCCAGAAGGCTGCGATCACAGTCTCGGACGTGCAGCACGCCACCCCGGGAGACACCGCGAGCCCCGTGACCGCGTACACCGTCACTCTCACCGGCAAGTACCCCGCCGCCAACGCCTACACGATGCGCCTGGGCGACCTGCAGCGCAGCGCGATCCGGATCCTCACCACCGCGTCCAGGACCGCCTCGTTCCAGCAGTTGGCCAGGTCCCGGAACGAGAGGGGAATCGTGGTGGGCTCCTACACCAGGCAGTTCAAGGACCTCGACCCGACGGTCACCTCCACCAAGAGCCGAGTCGCCCAGCCCCACCACAAGCACTGACCGGACCGCACGGCGGCCGATCCCACCGGCCGCCGCCCACGCCCGCCGTTCGTGCCGGGTACAGCCGTGACGGCCACGTCATGCAGGACGGGCTCCCGCAGTTGCCGTCTGCCAGAGAGTGCGATGACGGTGCCTCCGCTCTGCGCAGAAACTTTCCGACGTTGTGCAACCCTCCTGCCCCTTCAGGAGTCTTGTGTGCACCGAACTTGACGCGGCCATGCCGCGTACTGGTCTCCAGGAGTTCGGTACGTGGCCTCTTACCCTGAAATCCCCTCTCTGGAGAAGCTCGTGCGCAAACGCACCCTGCTGATGTCCGCAACGCTGCTCGCCTCGGGGCTCACCCCATTCGTCGCGGCGAGCGCCGAGGCCGTCGTCGGTACGCCGGGCGATGTGAACAAGGACGGTTACCGCGACATCGTCCTGTCCGCCCCGGACGCCACGGTGGCGGGCCATGCCAAGGCGGGTGCAGTGGTCGTCATGTACGGCACCTCGCACGGTATCGATCCCACCAGACGCACCGTACTGACGCAGAACTCCACCGGCGTCCCGGGAACGGCCGAAGCCGGCGACCGCTTCGGCGCGGCTGTCGTCGTTTACGACCTCAACCGTGACGGGTACAGCGATCTGGTCGTGGGTTCTCCCGGCGAGGAGGTCGACGGAGACGTCGGCGGTGGCTCGGTCACGATCGTCTACGGCACCGCTTCCGGTCTGACGAAGGCGAAGCCGGTCGACGACCCGTGGCCGAGCTCGCACGACGCGTACGGACGGACGTTGGCCGTGGGCACCTACAACGGTCTGAACCCGGTCAGCGACGGCAAGCTGTCGATCGCGGTCGGAGCCAACGACGCCGAGGTCACCTTCATGCCTGCCGACCTGTCCGCGCAGTCCGGCACCTCCGGCAACGGCTACGGGTTCAACCCGGCTCACGGCATCGTCGCCCTGACCCCGATGGACCTGCCGAACACCGACGACGACCGCCTGATAGTCCACGGCCGAGGCGTGTCGGACGGAGGCTGGGGCTACGACGGGACCGGCGACGACCCGCACACCTACTTCGCCGACCCGGCCGGCTTCGAGGGCGCCGACCTGCCCGCCGGCACCACCTCCGCAGTGGGCGACCTGAACGGCAACGGTTCCCCCGACCTCGTCATCGGCAACCCCGAAGACCCGTCGCAGAGCCCGGGTACCTCCCTCGGCGGCCAGATCACCATCTACTACGACGCCGGATACGGGGGCTCCCCGAGCCAAGTCCAGACCATCACGCAGGACACCGCGGGCGTACCCGGTTCGGGCGAAGCGAAGGACCGGTTCGGCGCCTCGGTCGCGATCGGTGACACCGACAAGGACGGCCGCGCCGACCTCGTGATCGGCGCGCCGGGCGAGGACGGCGGCAGCGGAGCCGTCACTGTCGTACGCGGTACCACCGGACAGCTCGACACCGCCCACGCCCGCACCTTGACGCAGAACAGCCCCGGTGTGTCCGGCAGTTCGGAGTCCGGCGACGCCTTCGGCGCGGCCGTGCGTGTCCTCGACCTCAACAAGGACGGCTACGCGGATCTCGTCGTGGGCGCCCCCGGTGAGAACGGCGGTGTGGGCGTCGTGTGGTCGCTGCGTGGCTCGGCCTCGTCCATCACCGCGGCCGGCTCCGTCACGGTCGGCACCGGCGGCGCGGGTCTCGGCTCGGCCGGCGCCGCCGGCTTCGGAGGCGTGGTGACCGGCCCGTGAAGCTTCCCCACTCGATCCCGCCCTTCCTTGAACCCGGAGCCGTCATGTCCTCCCGCCCCTGCGTCCGCACCCCGGGCCGCTTCGCCTCTCGATTCCTGGCCTCCGCCATCGCCGTCAGTACGGCAGCCACGCTGACCGCCGTCGTGCTGCCGGCCACGGCCGCAGCGGCGGCCGCGCCCTACCGGGGCGCCAACACCGCCGCGGTTCAGGACGACTTCAACGGTGACGGCTACCGTGACGTGGCCGTCGGCGCGCCCGGAGCAGCCGACGGCACGGTCGACGCGGCGGGTGCGGTGGTCGTGCTGTACGGCTCGGCCAACGGAGTGTCGGCCTCCCGCCGCACGGTCATCACGCAAGCCACCTCCGGCATTCCCGGCGCACCGGAGGAATGGGACGGGTTCGGCACGGCCGTCGCTTCCGCGGACCTCGACCGCGACGGCTACGCCGACCTGCTGATCGGGACTCCGGACGAGTCCGTGGGCACCATGGGGGGCGTCGGCTCACTCACCGTGGTGTGGGGAAGCTCGACCGGCCTCAAGGGCGGTGCGACCATCTCACAGCCGACCGGTCTCGACGAGGGATGCCGCTTCGCGGCCGGCCTCGCCGTCGGGGACGTCACGGGTGACGGGGCTCCCGACATCGGAGTCACGGGCAACTGCGGTGCCACCACCTACACAGGGCCGTTCACCCGCGCCGGTGCCTCGGCCCGCAGGACCTTCGTGAACGCGATCGGGACCAACCGTGGTGTCGTCATGGGGGATGTCGACGGCGATGGAAGGGCCGAGCGTTTCTGGTTGCCCGGCCCGACCGACGGAGACGTGAGCGGACCGGTCTACGCCGAGGGGCACGGCGGCACCTACACCGAGCTGCCCCTCGCTGACGGCCTGTCCGGCCAGATCGGTGACATCAACGGCGACGGCTACGGCGACCTGGTCACCGGATCACCGTACGACGCGTCACTGACATCCGGTGCCACGCCCGCGCACCGCGGTGGCGAGATCCAGGTTCTCTACGGAAGCCCCCAGGGCATCACCGCCGCCCAGAAGCCGCAGATCATCCATCAGGACACCGCAGGCGTGCCCGGAAGCGGTGAGGACGGCGACCAGTTCGGGGTGTCGCTCAGCGTCGGTGACACCAACGGCGACAAGTATGCCGACGTCCTGGTCGGCTCTCCCGGGGAGGCGCTGGGATCCACCGCGGGCGCGGGACAGGCGACGCTGCTGCGAGGATCGGCCGCCGGCCTCACCACGGTCGGCTCGCTCGCCTATTCGCAGAACAGCAGCGGCGTGCCCGGAACGGCCGAGACCGGAGATCTGTTCGGCACGTCGACGCATCTGGTCGACGTCACGAAGGACGGGAAGGCGGAGGTGATGGTGGGCACCCCCGGCGAGAACTCCGATGGCCTGCTGTGGACGGCCCGAGGATCTGCGGCCGGACCGGTGACCATTGGATCGACGACGATCAGCGGAACCGGCGCCGGTCTCAAGCGCCGATACTCCGACATCGACTTCGGCCAAGCACTCCCCGGCGCTCAATCCACCGTCTGACGGCGCCGATGACGTGCGTCCGCGGCCCAGGCCGTCTCGTCGGCGCACATCAGCGGCTGAAGATCACCAGAGTCCCCGCGGATGCAGCGGCACCGTGTCGCATCGGCGGGGAATCCGGCTCGACTCGGGGAGAGGGTGGTGCCCACGCCCCCGATGGGATGGCCCCAGCAGAGCTCGTGGGCATGGAGTTGTCACTAAGGGCTGTCCCGTAAAGCTGTTCTGGCCCTTCGTAATCTATGCATGGCCCTGGTGGCACACCTGCCGAGTCGCGTTAGGTCAGGACCATCCATCGTCGGCCGTCGAGGAGTTCTCGCGCAGCATCGAGGTGGCCGGCATGGCACGCAGTCTCGGTGATCACGTGCAGCAAGATGTCTCGATGGGTGTGCAGGTGCGGCTCGCCGAAGAGCTGGTGGGGCCACCAGGCCAGGGGAGCGTCCGCAGCGGTGGCACGGATGATGCTGTCTGCGAGGTCGGTCTCCGTGCGGTATCGGTCGAGGATCTCGGCGGCCTGAGCCTCTGGCCCCACGTGCCATGCGTCACCGTCGTCGCCCAGAGACTTGATGACATCTTCCTCGCCGACTACCACCGCACGGAACCAGAACCGCTCAACGTCTAGGGCGAGATGCTGGACGAGGCCGAGGCAGTTCCATCCTGATGGCAGCACGGGCTGGCGCAGGGCATCCGTGTCGAGGCCGTCGACTATGCCAAGGACGTGGCGGCGCTGTCCGTGCAGGAACGATAGGAGTGCCCGGATCTCGGGGTCCGGCGACGCAGTCACTTGGCGATTTCCCAGATGTGGCCGCCGGGATCGCGGAAGCTGGCGGTCCGTATGCCCCAGGACCGGTCCATGGGGCCATTGAGCAGTGTCACACCGCGGGCGGCCAGTTCCTTGCACATCGCGTCCACATCGTCCACGGGCAGGGTGAGTTGGAGGCGGGAGCCAGCGTCAGCCTGGGCAACGCGAGCGGGTGCGATGAGCTCGGGCGCTGCGGTGGTCTTCAGCAGGTTGATGATGGTGTTGCCGAATTCGAAGACAGCTGAGTTGTCATTCTCGAAGGCCACCGGTAGTCCGAAGACCTCCCGGTAGAACAGCTTCGTGGCGTCCAGATCCTCGACGAAGAGGGTGATCGCGCTGATGCCTGTGGGCCATGAGGGGGGGCTAGCCGTGTCTGTCACAGCTACAAATGATCTACGAGCGGGAGAGCCACGTATAGAGGTCGGATCGAGCGATCTTCTCGCGACAGGAATGGCGCTACCCGGCGAGTGCGAGGTTGTGCCCGTCGGCCATCGTCAGGGACTTACCCACGGCGGCCTTCGCGCCGGACTCCTCCCACGCCTTGCAGTCGTTGCGGTTGCCGGGCAGCGGACGGCCGACCGCGACAACCAGGCGGGTGTCGGCGTCGATGACGACCTGGTGGTTGGTGGAGTATCGGTAGTTCTTGGACTGCTCGGCGACCGCGTGGTCGCGGGTGGGAACCAGGGTGCCGTCCACGATGAGGACGGTGTCCTTGGCGAACTGCTTGCGCTGCCGCAGGGCGATCTTCGGGCCGAGGTGGTCGATGACCCGGTTGGCGGAGAACTTTGACACCCCGAACAATGGGGCCAATTGTCGCAGAGTGAGGTTGGTGCGCCAGTATGCGGCTACCAGCAGCACGCGATCCTCCAGCGGCAGCTTCCATGGCCGCCCCCGGGCCGGGGTGTCGGCATTCTCTTGGCGCAGCTGCTTCACCAACTTCCCGAAGACCCGCGAGCTCAGCCCGGTGAACGGGGCTATCCAAGTCGGCTCAGACGCCGTGATCACACCAGCCACAGCAAGATCATCTCAGTGGGGCCGACTCGAGCTCGATCTCCTGGCCTTCAGCTGAGTACCTTGGCGTACCAGTGATCCGCCTCGCCATGCCCTTCGTATGGCGCGGTCTCCTTGTAGCCGTGCCTGATGTACAAAGCTCGTGCCTCAGCAAGTTGGGTGTTGGTCTCACACACAATCCTGATGGCACCGAGCCTCGCAGCAGATTCCTCGACGGCGAGGAGGAGGCCGCGGCCCAATCCTGCTCCCCGCCCAGCGGGGAGCACGTACATCCGCTTGAGCTCCGCAGTCTCAGGATCACCCCTCAGCAGTCGCAACCCTGCGCAGCCCAGGAACTCGCCCTCACCGTTGCGTGCTACGAGAAACTCGCCGTCAGGCGGGCTGAGGTCATGGTGAGGGTCCTCAACAAGCACCGCTCGAAGCTCTGCCTCTGTGGCTGAACGCCCCAGCACCCGCCGCCCCATCTCGGTGAAGTACTGACGCGTCACCTCGTCGACATCCGTGCCAATGACAGGCTCCGCCTTGATAGTCCAGGTTGACATGCAGGCCATGGTCCCGGACTCACCCGTGGCCGTCCACGGTCCTACCGACAGGTTTCCGTCCGGCCCACACCACGGAGATCGTTACGGGACAGCCCTTAGGTCCTGCTGACCTGTGGTGATGCGGTCGTGTCCGTTTCTGAACTGCGCAGATGACTCTTTCAGCGTCGTTCAGGATGGTGTGGCGTTACGCAGTCGATTCTCCCCACGAACTCCCCAGCGCTCCTCGAACTCCCCAGATTCTCCCCAGCGATGACTCTGACTGCGGGTAGGGAGAGGTGGGAATCCGGTGCGCATGTGGCACCGCTGTAGCGATCCTGCCCTGGTGATGGATGGTGCTGTCGGCGTCCGCAGCCGACCACGCCCGTTCCAATGACCCGCACGGCGGGTGAGCACGGCGATCAGGAGGGCGTAGTCAGGGGCAGGTGCTGGACTGCTGCGTTGTGTCAGGTGACCAGCAGGCGGTTGAAGAACGAGCGGTAGTGTCGCAGTGCCAGGCGCAGGTCTTCGGTGTTCGCCCGTTCGCCTCGGTTCCACTGTCCTTCCAGTTCCTGCTTGTGGTCGGCGAATGTGGCGGCCAGCCTTTGCATCACGTCGGCGACGAGGGCGTCGGCGGTGTGCACGGCGTCGCGCGGGTCGTCGACGAATCTGTTCTGCACTTCCTGCCAGCGAGTGCGGAACCCTTCTTCGTCCTCAGCGCTGAGCAACTGCGGGACGTCCTCCTCGGCTCGAGTGCCCTGGCCCGAACCGTGGGTGTTGTCGTCGGTCTCCGCGGTCTCGTCGTCAACGGGTCTGCCGGGCGTGTCCGTGCTCTCGCCGGGGAAAGTGGGGACATCGGCCTGCGTGCCGGCTCTTCCTTCTTGCGTGGACCGGTCGCGGGACTGGGCGAGGTCGTCGGTGGACAGCCCGCTCGCGGTGGCGGTAGCCGGTGTGTCTTCGTGTTGCATGTCTCCTCCGTTCGCGGAAGCCGGGCGGCTGTCCGTTCGCTGAGCCGTTCAGGCCGGAGCACGGCGGGATTGGCCGCCGTCGGCGAGCAGCTCGTCGAACAGGGCGCGGTATTGAACCATGGCCCCCCGCAGCTGTTCCGTGGTCGCCTCGTGGTGGGTGCTGAGCACGTCGACGTCGTGGGCGGCCCGATAGTGCTCGAGCGTGCGGCCGTGCTCGACCGAGAGGTCCTTGAGCTGTTGCTCGAAGTCCTGGGTGGGGTAGCCGCGCTCGTGCATCAAGGAGGTCACCAGGTGGTCCGCGTCGTGCACGGCGGCCTCCGGTCGGTCCACGAACTCGTCCTGCACGCTGGTCCAGTCCCGCGTGTACCGCTCCCTGACGCTGCTGTCCAGCGGCTTGATGTCCAGCGCGTCGTGCCGCTTCTCGCGGGCTCTGAGCTCGCGCTCGCCCGCCGTGCGGCTGTCGGCGTCCTCCATCGTGCGTGCGTACTCCGGGCCGAAGCGCTCGCGCAGCTTCCGGCGCCGCATGAGGAGCGCAACCGCGACGGCTGCCAAGGCGATCACCACCACGACGGGAATGACGATTGCCAGAAGTGTCCCTGTCGACATGAGGTCGAACCCCCTCACGAGTGCGGAGTGCATTCTCATTTGGGCGGGTTCCCTCATGTTTGTCCCTCAAACGAGGCCGGGCGACCAGCACGGACGGCAGGGCCGGTGGCGCCATTTCGAGCGCAGCAATGAACCGCTGACTCCAACAACGCCCAGCATCCGCAGACCGGGCCCGACCGTTGACGTAGGGGCGGCACCCCGCCTTCCGGCGAAGCCGCGAGCGCTCGTCCGGGCGCCCGCCCAGAGATCTAGGTCAAGCCGATGAGTGTGACGGCCGCAGGCCTGTCCATGTCGCAGATCCTGCACAGCTCGTCCCGATGTCGGTGGCAACACCCAGTGCTCCTGCTCGTCATGTCCTCCAGACGCAGGTCGCAGCTCAGGGTGCGGGCTTGGTGGTCCACGCCCGCACCGATACGGCCATCACGGCGGCTTACGCCGCTGTTGCAGTCGTACGGGCTGTGGGGCCGGGTGTATTGGCTGGACTGATGTTGGTTGTAGCGAAAGAGGGGTACTCAGGGGTCAGGTCGGCCAGGTGGCCTTCCCCGCTGGGACTGGCTCGGCTTAGGTTTCCCTGGTTCGGCCACTTGTGCTGGGGAAACCGTCCAACTGCTGGGCTGGGTCCGGCGGTGCCTGACCCGCTGCCGGGGGGAAGACGGAAACGGCGGGCCGTCGACGTGGACCTCGGCAGACTGGGCGTGGGTGCCCTGTGAGCAGGGTGCGAGGCCGGCCGAGCGCGACGGCGATGCGCGGCGTCGAGGCACTCCGTACCGGAGTAGCGCCGTAGTCACTGAGATTCCCTGCACCCTTGCCGATGCGGCTTTGGGCCTGACGCATGCCGAACGGATCGGTGTGACGATCGAGCTTGATCACCGGCCCGTGACCGTGGCAGGCGCGCGGGGAAAGCGGTCCCCCGCTGGATGAGAAGCAGTACGGCCCGGAGACGCCCGCACCTGCGGTCCGCGCGCACGGACCAGGAGGGCGTCGTCGCCGACATGCCAGGCGAGACCCGCTGGGGCGACTGTCCCGCTTGCGCGGCGGCCAGGGGATCCGTTCCTTGGCCGGAGAATCCCTCCCCAGGAGGGGAGGTATGGGCTATTCCCGGGCCGGGTGGGGGCGGTGGAGGATGCAGCGCTCAGTCGGGGAGGCGGTGTTTATGGTCATGACTGAGGGGCACACGAGGAATCGTGCTTCGGACTGAAGGCGCACGCCCCGCGGGGATTCCGTTCTCCCCGCCCGCTGCGGTTTCCTTCGGCGGGCCGGGCAGACCCGCCGCGTGGCGAACCCCTGACAGACACTGTTCAGGCGGCGCCTGCCATCCGGCTCCAGGCCCGTCCTGAACCCCGCGTTCAGGAGCGATCCCCGTGCTCACTGATATGAACCCAGACTGTTCGCAGGTCGACAGCACCTCTGTCTCCCCTCTCACCGGGACCGCACGCCGAACCCACGACGACTCCCCCCAGACTGCCGCGCTCTTCGAGCGGCTGGCGGAACTGGGCGAGGGGCCGGAACGGGATGCCGTGCGCGATGAGCTGGTGAGGGCCTGGCTGCCCATGGCGCACCGTGTTGCCGGCCGGTTCCGTGATCGCGGCGAAGCCATGGAAGACCTGCGCCAGGTAGCGGCGCTCGGGCTGGTCAAGGCCGTCAACCGCTTCGACCCCAGCCGCGGGGCCTTCGAGAGTTACGCCGTGCCGACCATCACCGGCGAGGTGAAACGGCACTTCCGGGACCGGACGTGGGCCATGCGCGTGCCCCGCCGGGTGCAGGAGCTGCGCAACCAGGTCCGTCTGGCACGCCGCGAGCTCACCCAGCGCCCCGGCAGCCCCCAACCCGCCCCCGCCGACATCGCCGCCCGAACCGGTCTCACCGAGGACGAGGTCGCCACGGGCCTGGAAGCGCTGGAGAGCTACAGCACCCTCTCACTGGACGCCGAACTGGCCACCGACGACGACGCGTACAGCCTCGCCGACACCCTGGGCGTCATCGACCCTTCCTACGACCTCATCGTCGACCGTGAGGCGGCCAGGAAGGCGTTGTGCAGGCTCCCCGAACGTGAGCGGGCCGTCCTCTACATGCGCTTCTTCCAGGACATGACGCAAAGCCGCATAGCCGACCAGCTCGGGTACTCCCAGATGCACATATCCCGGCTCATCACCCGCAGCTGCGCCCATGTACGCAGTGAGGTGCTGGGGGAGTGCGAGTGCCCCACCCGCTCCAGCAGCGCCTCCGCGGCGTGAGGACTACTCCGCTCCCGGAGCCGGGTGGCCGCTTCCTCAAGCCCCGTACACGCTGTCATGACAGTTCATGCAAGGCCAGTAGGCCTCAGTCCCAAGGAGTTGCACCGATGTTGATGCCCCTCCCCGCCACTCTGTACCGTCTGATCGCGGAGTATGAGGCGCTCCTCGCCGAGGAATCGCCCGACGGCGCGACCCCCCACAGTCAGCGCCTGCGCGACCTCGCCTACACCCTGTGCGTGTCCACCGGAACCCGCGAGATCACAGACGCCCTGGACGCCGCTCGCTCCTGTCTGGCCAGGGCAGCCGTCGCCCCCGTCACGAGCTCCGGGGCCGCCACGAGGTTCGGACCCGAAAGCCGACCGGCCGCCGCATCTCCCAAGCCCGCAGCCATCGCAACGACCAGTGCGGTCGGTTTCCAGTGCGACGCCGGCGAAGCGTCTGCCATTCGCCGCGATGGCACCCTGCGCCCCGGCCACCGGCCCACGGCACCCCATGCCGCGGGCACAGGAAAAGGCAACGCATGGTGAGGCGTTGGACATGAGTGACCGTGCCGTGATCGTCTACCCGCCCGCGAAGCGGGGCGGGCGGCTGGTGTGGGTGGACGGAAAGCCCGCAGGCACCGTCCGCAGCCTGCGGGCTCTGACCGAACTTCTGCGACGGGCGGGCTGGGAGCGCCTGGACGAGGTCGACGTGGCCGAACTGCCGGTCATCGAGTGGCATGGGGGAGGGCCGGAGTGCTGGTCACCATGGTCGGACCCCTGGCCCGCGAGCGGGCAACGGCAACCTGATCCGCGGTGAGGGGGCGGGCGCGGTGCAAGCCCGGATCCCCAGCTCCCGTCGCCTTGCGTGGGTTCCGGATGAACGCCGCCGGCGGACGGGCGCAGGAGGCCCGTCAAGCCGTCCCTCGCTCGTCCATGAGGACGACGCCGCACCACAAGAAGGCGGTCTGGCCCCCAGCGGGTGGGGCTGGACGAAGCCGCCGCCCGGCTGTACGTCATCAGAGCCCGATGTAGCGCGTGGCCGGAACCCGTCAGCGTGATCAAGAACCTTGCGAGCAGTCGGGAGGAGACGGGGGCACCGTCCCGGCACGGGCCACAGGCCCAACAGGGGCACCGGCCTCAGCCGGCCGACGAGAACTCCTTCTGAGACCCGGCATCTGGGCCAAGAGACCGCCCTGTCATGGAGGAAAGGCAGTCATGCGTATTGGTCGCCGTTCGACGCTCACCCGCTGGCAGCGCTGGCGCTCCGGGCCCACGCTTCGCATACCGCCCGGGGCGGACGACGTTGAAAACGCCAGCCGCAGGTTTCTGCTGTACGGCGTCTTGCCGCTGTGGTTTGTCCCGGCCGTCGCCGACTGGATGATGCACCGCCGCTCGGACATCGAGCACACCAGTGGCGTACGGGAATCAGCGATGCACGCCCTCATGATGACCGAGGCCGGCATCCCGGTCGTCGCGGCCCTGACCACCAAGGTCAACCCGCCGGTGCTCTCGCTCATGGGCGGCGCGGCCGTCGCACACGGGGCCACCGCACTGTGGGACGTGTCTCTGGCCACCGGCAAGCGTGAGGTGCGGCCCGTCGAGCAGCACATCCACAGCTTTCTGGAAGTGCTGCCCTTGACCGCGGCCGCTTTCACCACGTGCCTGCACTGGGACCAGGTCCGTGAGGTGACGAAGGGCGCCGGCCACGCCGACAGCTGGAAGCTCCTTCCCAAGCAACGCCCGCTGTCGGCCCGCTACCTCACTGCGATCGCCGCCGGGGTCGGACTGTGTGTCGTCCTGCCGTACGCGGAAGAAATGATCCGCTGTGTACGGGCCCGCCGCGACCGTGACACCGCCCACCCGCGGTAGCGACAGGTCTGTTCCTCGCGGGCCGTTCTCCAGAGGTGTCGGCCGCGGTGTGACGCGAACTCTGAATCAATTGAGTGCGGTGGGGAGTTCCCGGTGGAAGGAGTGGCCTCCTGCAGCCGCGGTCACCGTGACGGCGGTCAGGACGGCGGCCGACTCGCTCCTCGAGAACGGCGTGGTGGCTCTCCCTCCACACGCCGTTCTCCCTCCGGCCCTCCTCACTGGCTATCCCGGGGGCGCACGGGAGAGTCGTCCCGGGCTCCAACCGGCCGGTGACGATGACCGGAGGGCGGAACCGGGCAGTCGGTGGTCCGGTTCCAGCCCGCCCCCGGCGGTGCCCGGCCGGTGCGGGCGAGGTATACCGAGCGCCGGCACGGACGCGGAGATTGGTCCCAACTCCCTTTGTGCAAGAAAAGGTTGACATCCTCCCGGGCCCAAAGGCCCGGGATTCCCGCCTGCTTCCACACAAGCCGTGTGGCTTGCTTCGGGTGGAGTCCTGCTGCGCTGCGTGGGCACGGGGGCCCGTCTCACCTGGGCTCCATGAGCTGATACCGCCAGTCCGGCGGCCTTGCCGACGCTGACCGCCGCGGGACAGATCCAGCCGTTCACGGCAGTCGCACGCCTGCACAGGAGTGTCGGCCGTCATGAGTTCCGGGGTCATGCGGGCGTATTCACTTGGTGGTGAGCATGCCGGTCCGCAGTTTGGTGAGGGTGCGGTTGAGCACGCGGGAGACGTGCATCTGGGAGGCGCCGAGGTGTTCGCCGATCTGGGCCTGGGTGAGTTCGTCGACGAAGCGCATGTGGATGATGCACCGTTCCCGGTCGTCGAGTTCGGCGATCAGCGGGGCGAGGGCATTGAAGTCCTGGACGAGTTCAAGGATCTGGTCGTCGGTACCGATGAAATCCGCGAGCGCTTGCCCGCTCCTGCGCGTGCGCGAAGGGGGCCGGCCGGAGGCACTCCGGCCGGCCCCCTTGGCTTGCGCCGGGGCGCTGATGTCAGATGCTGCGCCGGTTCTGGTAGTAGCTGCCGACCTGCTCGTGGTAGCCGGCGTCACCGGTGTGCTTGTCCTTGTCGAACTCGGGAGAGTCCTTGATCTGGTCCTTGGTGAGCGCGACGTAGATCTTCCGCTCGGCCTGGTCGACCGACTGCACGGTGCCGGCCGGGAGGAGAACGTGCTTGCCGAAGATCCATACGCCGGTGTCGACGACGAGGTACGAGGAGTCGACGTCGTCCGAGTGCTTGTCGACCTTCCCGATACTGCCGTCGGTGGCCTCGACCTTGTATCCGGTCAGGTCGGTGCCCGCGGTGTAGCCGGTGGTCGGCTGGTAGCCCCAGATGTTGTCACTCATAAAGTCCCTCCTCAAAGAATCGATGGCCGCCCACAGTTGAACTGCGGACTCGTTGAGATTGAGCGTCATCATTGGTGACGCTTGCGGGAGTTCGGGTTCCCAGGCTTCTTGCGCCTATGCATAAGCGCTGCGGAAAGAGCTAACGGCCGGAGACGTCGTGCTGGACGGCCCTGGTTCCTGGCGTCACGGCCGCCTCCGGCCGGCCATGGTCCCCAGTTACCCCGAACCGGAAGAATCACCACTTTCATCCTGCGATCGCCGGGACGGGACATGGGTGGGGCCCGACGCCGTAGCGTCGGGCCCCACCCATGACGATGTGCTGTTCAGGCCGTCTACCAGCGGTACCAGCGGCCACGCCGGCCGCCGCTCGCTGTAGGACGGATCACGAAGCCGAGGACCCACACGATCAGCACGATCACGGCGATCCACCACAGTGCCTTCAGTGCGAAACCGGCACCGAAGAGGATCAGCGCGAGCAGGAGAACAAGAAGAATAGGAACCATAGTTATCAACCTCCGGACCTTCGTGTGCCCTGCGGATCGATCTCCATTCCTGCGGATCTCATGTATTCCATAGGCGGTCCACGGCCGCGAATGCGTGACAGTATTCGGGTTGGTTTGAGGATCCAGACCCGGGGTGACACGGAGGGCGTACTTGAGTTCCGGGTGAGGCAGGGGTGAGTGGTTGTGGCTGCGGACGAGAAGGCTCGGGCCAAGGGCCAGCAGGCCAGGGCAGCGTCAAGAAGGTTGTCGGCAGTGCGGTGGGGGAGGAATCCCTGAAGGCCGAGGGCGCGCCGAGGAGTCCACGGGCGACCTGCGTGCGGTGAAGGAGAAGGTCAAGGACGCAGTCCGGCCCAAGTGTGCGCTGAGTACTCCTGATCCCGGCAGCCTGTTGGCTGCCGGGATTTGTGCTGCCGGTGCCGGCTCCGCTTTTTGCGACGGATGAACAGAGGAGCCACGTCATCAGCCCGCGACGGCACTGCGACCAAGAGGCTCATGGCCGGCGTTCGACGCGTTCCCGCTGCGGGCGAACGGTGGGAACTGCGGTCACCACGCAGCGCACCGCGGACATGTGCGCTGCGTTCTGGGTGTCGGCACCGGGCGGTCAGGCAGCCCGGACGAGCTGGGCCCGTCCGAACAGCAGGGCGTAGCCGTCGGGGAGCTGGCCGATGATCCGGGCGGTCAGGTCGTCACCGACGAGGCGACCCACGACGCCGAGGACCGATCCGGTGTCCCAGCGGGTCGTCGCCGGGGTGCCGCCGGTTCGCTCAGCGAGGTCCTTCACGAAGCCCCAGCCGGTCAGCGGGCTGCTCGTGGGGGGCTGCGAGGAGAAGTAGCAGGCTGCTTCCTGAGGGAGGCGGGCCGCGAGCTCCATCCGCTCGGTGCCCGTCAACTGTCGGCCGAGGGCTTCGAGTACTCGGCGTACGACGCCTTCTGCGTGGCGGCGGGTGGGGTAGGCGCCGTCGTGGCGCACCCTTTCCAGCAGCTGGTCGAAGGGGACGGTTGCCGTTGGAGAAGGGGGCGCGGGGGGAGAGAGAAGAGTCATGAGGGCTTCGGCTTTCCTTGCGTGACCGTCTTCCTGCGGGAGAGCGGCTCTTCCGTGTGAACCGTGTTCTTCGCGGAGGTGGGTTGTCCGGCGTGGAGTGAGGGGGCCGGTGGCGCCGGGGCCCAGGCGGGATTGCGGGCGGACCGTCCTGGGCCCGGCCGGCGGACGTGCGACCGGCGGATCAGCTGTCGAGTGACTTGCGTTCCCCGGTGCCGCGCACGCTGATCTTGCGGGGCTTGGCCCGCTCCGCGATCGGGATGCGGAGGGTCAGGACGCCGGCCTCGTAGTCCGCGGAGATGCGCTCGGTGTCGAGGGTGTCGGCCAGGACGAGCTGGCGGGAGAAGACACCGAGCGGCCGCTCGGACAGTTCCATCTGGGCGCTCTCCGAGCGCGACATGGGGCGGCGCTCCGCCTTCACGGTGAGCATGTTCCGCTCGACGTCGATGTCGAGGGCGTCGGGGTCGATGCCCGGCAGGTCGAAGGCGATGACGTACTGGTCGCCGTCTCGGTAGGCGTCCATCGGCATCGCGGACGGGCGGGACCACGTTCCCGGACCCATCAGATGCTGGGCCAGCCGATCGAGTTCCCGGAACGGGTCAGTGCGCATCAACACGGGATACACCTCCAGATGAGTTCAGGCAGTTGCTGCCAATGCGCTTCACCTGACACCGTTGTAGCATGTCATCCGAACGACGACAAGTAAGGCGTCGTCCAGAGGATGACGAAGCTGAAGAGGAGGGGAGATGGGCGACGAACTCCCGGCGCCGGACTCGTTCGCGGCGACGGCCACGGCGCTCGAGGCCCTCGCACAGGCCCTGCAGACCGCACAGTCCGCCGCACCCGACGACCCCCACGACGCCCTCACTGCGCTGCTCCTCCTGCGGCAGGTTCGTCAACAGCTGGCCGACTGGGAGCCGGGACTGATCGAAACGGCGCGGCAGGCGGGCGCGAGCTGGGCCGATCTGGCCCACCCGCTCGGCGTCTCCAGCCGCCAGGCCGCCGAACGCCGCTACCTGCGCGTGCGTCCCGGTGAAGCGGGCGCCACCAAGGAACAGCGGGTGCAGGCCACCCGCGGCCGGCGCGCCGCCGACCGCTCCGTAGCTGCCTGGGCCCACGACCACGCCGCCACACTCCGCCAGCTCGCCGGGACCATCACCGCCCTGACAGACCTCCCCGACACCGCAACGAGCGCCATAACCGCTCTCCACGCCGCCCTCGGCGACAGCGACCCGGCCCAACTCCTTGGCCCCCTCTCCGATGCGGGCCCCCACCTGCGTGCCGATCACCCAGCCCTGGCCGACCGCGTCACCGACATCGACCGCCGCACGCACGAAACACGCGAGAACGAACAGCGACAACGCTCGGCCCCCGAGTCGTGACCGCGTTGGAGTGTCCCTACCCCTCATCAGGGACTTTCGGGGCCTCTGAAGAGCCGGGGCCGCCGCCGACGTGTGCCGGCTGCCGGAGCGGGCGTGTCGCGGGCTGACCGGCAGACGTATCTGCCGCGTAGCGCAAAGGCTCACGCGGCGGACCGCCACCAGGCTTCGACGAAGAGCGGTACAAGAAGCGCAACACCATGCGACCGTTGTCCGATGCGGCTCTAGTAGTGCCTGGTCAGGTTGATATGGATGTTGGTATGTCGCGGTGGCAGGTGGGGCAGGCGCCGGTCCAGAGGGCGAGGAGTGTCTGCAGCTC
>NZ_JBVHQB010000054.1:0-23185 GCF_055567635.1 Streptomyces sp. NPDC026500
GCGACACGCGGGGCACGCGGACATCGTCCGGGAGCTACTCGACGGCACGAAGGGCTACTACTAGCGCAGCTCCGCGAAGCGGGCCCTTCCCCCAGGAGCCTGGCCAACGCCAGGTCGTAGACCTTGCGCACGCATCCGAACGTGCGCGACAACTCGGCCGCTCGCATCGGTCGGACAGAAGCGGTACTTGAACGCCCGCTTCACACGAGTGGCCACGGAGGAATTCAGATGACCGCGGGAGCACGCCACCCTGCACGCCGTCCGCGTACCGCGTCCAGCCGCCGCCGGTCGAGCGGCGACGCGCGGCGGTCCAGCCGGGCCGCGAGCAGCCGCGCCGCCCGGTCGTACTCGCCTCCCGCGATCAGGGCGTGCAGCAGGGTCTCCTCCACCACCTCCTGCTGGGCCTTGCTGGCACCTGTGCGTGCCAGCAGGGGAAGCAGCGGCGGAAGCTGCCGTACCGCCTGCCGCCAGTCCTCCTGGACGACGGCCGACAGTGCGTCGCACAGCGGAGCGATCACGAGCGCGAACACCGCCTGGTGGTGGGCCAGCGCGTGGGCCCGTAACTGCCCGAGGGCGTCGAGGTCCCCGGCCGTGGCGAGGGCCAGCGCGCTGTGCAGGGCTGCGAAGCTCGTCGCCGGTGCGTCCAGCCAGTGCCGTGGAGCGGCGTGCAGCAGTTCGGCGACGGGCAGATCGCCACTCCAGCTGTCCGTCATGCGCGCCCGCCACAGCATCGAGGCGGAGTCGACCAGCAGTCGGCCCCCGCTCACTTGGCAGGCGATGAGTTCCCGGCGGTAGCGGCGCAGCAGTGCGGGCCGGTTGTCGAGGGACAGCTCGTGCAGGGCGGCGTGCCAGGAGACGTGGGAACGGTGACCCGCTCCGTCTCCGTGCCGGCGTAGCCACTCGTCCAGCCAGGCCAGGCCGGCACGGTGCTCGCCGGTCTCGTAGTACACGTGGGCCCGGGCGTGGACGGCGTGCCCTGCACGGGGCTGTGCGGCGAGCGCCCGGGAGGCCAGGGTCTCGGCCTCTTCCCAGCGCTCCTGTTCCTGCCGGACGAAGGCCAGTTGCCCCAGATACCACCAGTCGTCCCCGTAGGTTCCCGACAGCCCCTCGATCAGTGCCCATGCCTCCTCGGCGTGGGTCACACCGTTGAAGGAGACGGTCGGTACGGCCGCACTGACCGCCAGGGCGTCCCGGGGATGGTCGGCGATGTGGCTCAACAGGGCTGCTTTGCCCCGCTCCTCGGTACCGGTCAGGCAGGTGTCCACCGCGGCGACCAGGCTGCGTTCGCGGTCGTTTGCCCGTACGGCCGCGGCGCGTCGGGCGGACGTGAGCGCCGGGGGTGTCTGCCCGGTGCCTCCGGGCTCGTGGTTGAGCAGCGCCAGAGCCGCGTGGGCGACGGCGAAGTCCGGGTCGACGGCGATGGCTTCGGTCAGCAGTTCCTCGGCGCCGAGGCTGCCCGCCAGGATGCGTTTCAGGGCCCGGTCGTACAGCTCCGCCGCCTCGGGCGACGTGCTCAGGCGCTGCCCGTAGCGGTCGGTCGGTGCGGGGGTACGGCGGTTGGTGAGTACGTCCAGCAGGTTGCCGGCGACCTCGGCGGCCTGTGCGCGGATCTCCGGAACGGCGGTGGTCTCCAGCAGGTTCCCGCGCCGCGCGGCCCCGATCGTCCACAGCCGCAGGGCCGGGGCGCCGGCCGCGGGCACCAGCCGCCCGTCGCCGGCGGTGTCCAGCCCCAGACCGGCGGGGCCGGTGCGGCCGTATCCGCGTTCCAGCAGGCAGCGCACCAGGGGATCCATCGTGCCGCGCGGGCCCGTCCGAGCCCCGGTGCAGTTGACCACCGCACCGACCCGCAGCCGTGTGCCGTCGCTGAGGGCGACCTCCACCGCGCCGTCGACCGGCACGGCACCGGCCACTTTCCCGGCGCCGGTTCGCAGCAGGCCCGACGCCAGCAGTCCGCGGAGCGTGGCCGCGGTCGCGGGTGCCATGCGGTGGCGGTGCACCTCCCAGGTCCGCAGGTCCTCGTGGAGGAAGCGGGCCCGGTCGGCCGCGGGCAGTTGCTGCCACAGCGCCGCCGTCAACGGGCGCAGCCCGTCCAGGGCGGGGCGCCAGTCCCCGCAGGCGCGTCGGGTGGCGGACAGGTGCCGTCGCACGCTGCGGCGCAGCGTGTCGAGACCGCGTGAACCGTCCAGGTCCGGCGGCGCCTCGGCCGGCGGGGCCGCGGAGGGCAGGTGCTCCTGGGGAAGGAGCCCGTGGCGGGACACCGCGTACACCACGCGGTCCGGGCGGGCCAGCGTGCCGGCCAGGTCGACCATGGTCAGACCGGTGCCGACGAGCAGGACGTCCCCCTTCCCGGCGGGGCCGTCGAGAGCGCCCGGCGCCCAGGGGTCGGCGACGAAGCGCCCGGATGCCCTGAGCTCGGCGCCGGCCCAGTCCTGTGCCGGGGCGAGGCTGCCCAGCGCCAGTACGGCCGCGTCCACCCGCAGCTCACCGCCTCCGGCGAGCCGCAGAGCCGGCCCGGATCCCTGCTCGCGTACGGCGACGACTTCGTCCCGCACCCGGTGCAGGCGGACGTGCCCGCAGGCGTCGGCGGTGCGCTCGACGATGTCGGTCAGGTACTGCCCGTACACCTGGCGGGGGACGAAGTCACCGGGCGCGGTGTGCGGGTTCCGGTCCGTCAGCCAGCGCAGGAAGTGCCCGGGGTCGTCGGGGAAGGCACTCATGCGGCCGGCGGGCACGTTGAGGAGGTGGCGTGGATCGGACGTGCCGTAGGCGACACCCGGCCCGGTTCGCCCGGCCGGGTCGATCAGCCATATCCCGACCGTCCGGCCGAGCCTGTCGGCCTGCCGCATCAGCTGGACCGCCGTGAGCGACCCCGCCGCGCCGGCCCCGACGACTGCGACGCGGCGCATCAGAGCCGACTTCCCGCACCCGTGGCGTCGTCCGTGCGGACGCCGGTGAAGCCCCCGCCCGCCGTGCCGCCGGCCGGGGCGGTCGCGGGGCCGTCCCCCGTCTTCTCGCAGGGGGTCGTGCTGCCGTCAGGGGAAACGACCTTGCGCATACGCACTCCTCACGCCGAACGGAGGTCTCTCACCCCCACCCGGAGGCATCCTTGGGCACCTTCCTCGACCACGGGTCGAGGAACGGTCGCGAGGCAGGTGAACCCCGGTCATACGCAACTCCGTATCCGCAAGAGGGGGGAGAGGAGGTCCTGGCCTGCGGACCACGGTGGGGCAGCGGCCGGGACGGGACGGCGGAAAGTTGACCAACGGCCGGAGGCGGCACCTGATCGTTGATCAGGTCGGCCTGCTGGTCGGCCTGCTCGTCACCCCCGCCGACGTCCAGGAATGCACCGCCGCCCGCGTCCTGCTCACCCGGCTCCATGCCGCCCACCCGACAACGCAGTCGCGGAGTCGTTCAACGCAACGTTCAAACGCGAAACACTGCAGGGCGCCAGGGGCTGGACCAGCGAGCGCGAGGCCCGCCCGGCGGCGTTCCGGTGGCTTCATCGCTACAACACCCGGCGGCGTCACTCCCGACCCGGACAACACAGTCCCATCGGCTACGAGAAGGCGCTCGCCGCAACATCGACTAGAACTGTCCGGCCGATCAAGAAACAGATCGATCCAGCTGGCCTACCTGGGGTGCGATGGTGGACGCATGAGCGATCTCAAGGTGCCGCCACCCCCGCCCAGCCGTGAGGAGGTGGCTGCTCGATGGCAAGCACTGGCCGCGGGTGAGGTGACCCGTGAGGCCGTCCATTCATGGGCAGCCTCATGGGTAGAAGGCGAGGTAGAACGCGGTTTCGCTCCTTTGGTCTTCGGGGCCCTGCAGTATCTGCATGGTTTCGACCTGTGCCAGGATCCGAATCGTCCGGGAGTCGTCTGGCACGGCATATCGGACGAGGGCAAATGGATTCATTCGCTCGACGACATCGCCAGTGGACTGGCCCGTTGGCAGGCGAGATGCGAACCCCACGACGCGGATCCGCTGGCCTGGCCACAGACGGAACGTCTGAGAGCCCTCATCCAGGCCAGGGAGGCCGAAGACGGACAGGGGTAACCTGCCGCGACCGGGCCTTACGAGCGAATCCAGAGGGCCAGGGCGGCTGCTGTGACGGTGCCGAGGAATACATGGCCACGCTTGTCGTAACGCGTTGCCACGGCCCGGTAGTTCTTCAACTTGTTGATAGCTCGCTCGACGGTGTTGCGCTTTCCACCGGGGTTCCGGGCAGGGTGCCCGGTCCTTTAGGGCCGGGCACCCTGCCCGCTCCCGCGTAGCGGGGCAGAGGCAGCCGTTACGCCCCCTGGGCGGAGCGGAGTCACCATCCGCGACGGCGCGGCGTACGAGCGATACGAGCCATGAGTTCAGGGAGCGGTCGTCGGCCTCGGCGGCGGTCTTGGCCTGCTCGTGCAGATCGACGGGGAGTCTCAGGTTCACAGGGCGGCGGCGACCGCCGTCCATCGCCGCCTGGCTGCCGAGTGCTTTCGAGCTCGCGAGCGCTGCCTCGCATGGCTTGATGGACGCCGTTGCCGATCAGGCGGACTTGTGGCGGGCGCCGCCCTCGATGTGGATCGTCTCGCCGGAGACAAAGCCCGCACGCAGGAGCCACATCACCGTGTCGACGACGTCGTCGGCCTCGCCGTGGCGTTTGACGAAGGTCCCGTCCGCGCTCTTGCTCAACAAGGCGGTCTTCTTGTCGCCAAGGCGATCCCATGCGCCCGAGTCCACGACACCGGGCGAGACGGCATTGACCCGTACCGGCGCCAGATCCGCCGCCAGGTGGCGCGCGGCGTATTCGACCGCACCGTTCGTGACGCCCTTGACGAGTGATCCCGGCCCAGGGCGCCAGCCGACCACACCGGAGAACAGCACCATCGATCCGGTCGGCCGCAGGACCGACGCGAAGTGCTTGGCCACCAGCATCGGGCCGACCACCTTCGCCGTGAACGCGGCCAGCAGCTTGTCGCGATCCAGCTCGGTCGCGCGAACGTCGTGCGGCGCCGAGCCGGTCGTCACGATGTGGTCGATTCCGTCCTTCAGCCGTTTTGCCGCGGCCGCGAGCGTCGACTCGTCCTGCAGATCGACCCGCACCGCTGTGGCGCCGATCTCGCGCGCCAGCGCGTCGGCCGCAGCCAGATCGCGGGCACCGACAACAACGTCGTACCCGTCCTTCGCCGCACGCCTCGCGACGGCCGCGCCGAGCGCCCGTGCACCGCCGATGACCAAGATCCGTTCCATGTGTCTCGACTCCCTTTCGTAGGATCGAGCACCACGGTATGGTTTTGATACCGGTATCTTCAACGAAACTGGGAGCAGCGATGGGCAAGGCGTACAACGTGATGGCGGCGACCTGTCCGAGCCGCACGGTGCTGCACCGTATCGGCGCCCGCTGGACGGTGTTCGTCGTCAACGCCCTCGACGACGGACCTCGCCGCTTCACCGAACTGAAGGGGCATATCCGGGGCATCACCCCGAAGGTCCTGACCGAAACCCTGCGCTCCTTGGAAGCCGACGGTCTGGTCAGCCGCCACGAGTACGACGAGAACCCGCCCCGTGTCGAGTACGCCCTGACACCGCTGGGCCGCTCTCTGCTCATCCCACTCCGCGCCGTACGACTTTGGGCCGAAGAGCATGTCCCGGACATCGAGGCAGCCCGATCCCGCCAGCCGATTTTCTGACCCATGAGTTGACTGCCGACATGCACCCCGGTCGCGGTCGGCGGCCAGGGTCTCGGCGAGCTCCTCACGGGCAATCACCCGACGCTCCAACACCCCTTCCGCATCGGCGAGTTCAGCCCGTACCCACTCGGCTTCCGCGCGAAGTTCCTCCGCCTATACCCGGGCAGTCGACCCGTCGACCCGATCCGGCCCAACGCCTCCGCATCATTGTCCGGGTGGGCAGGGCGGGGTGTCTTGTATTCACAACCGCTCTCACGACGGCCCGGAGGGCTCGCAGTCCTCCGCATCGGCGTGGTGTAGTCCGTGCCCGCCTGGCGCTCCCGGTCCTGCGCCGGAGGCGGGACTGCCAAACGAGTGGTGTAACTGGGGTAGTTGGGGTCACTGACGGGCCGCTGAGAGGCGGCCGTCGAAGGTGATGTCGAAGGCGTTCAGCGGGTGAGCTTCCACAGACGGACCGTCTGGTCGGCGCTGCCGCTGGCCAGCAGTTTGCCGTTCGAGCTGAAGGCCACGGAGTAGACGGCGCCGTGGTGACCGGTGAGGGGGTGCCCGATGGGGGCCGGGCTGGCGGATTCGGTCACACGCCACAGGCGGATCGTGTTGTCGCTGCTGCCGCTGGCCAGGATGTGTCCGTCGGGGCTGAAGGCGACAGCGTTGACGGCGTCCCTGTGTCCGCTGGCGATGCCGAGGAGCACCGGGTCCGCGGGATCGGTAACCGGAGGGTGTTCTGCCAGTGCGGGGCGCTCGCACAGCGGAGCACGGTGTTGAGGCCCCAGCCCAGGTGTCGGGCAATCGCCCGACGGGAGTGGCCTTGCTTGAGCAGCTCGTGAACCAGGGCGTGCGCGGCCTTCTTGCGCTGAGCCCGCCGGCGCCTGTCCTAGGGCACCGGCGAGGACGAGAACCTCCGCCACGGACACGTTTGTTCGCCTGCCGTTCTCGATGTGAGAGATGACTGTCCGCGGGATGTTCGCACCAAGAGCTGCGCACCTGTCCGAGACTGCGGGGACCGTTTCGCCCGCGGCGGCACGCTCGGACGTCTGGCGCCGGTCCCGCTGCCTGCGCACCTTCGACGTCTCGCCGGGACCGACGCCCACTGCCGTCAGCCCGGCCGAGGTGACGGCGTCGAGCAGATCCGGCCGGCAGGCCACCTGCACCTCGTGCCCGGCCGTCCGCAGCGACCACGCGAGCGGCACCAGGTTGAACACATGCGCCTTCCAGGGAAACGGCACGACGAGAACTCGCACAACGCACTCCTTTCAAATCGTGGGCCATTGAATTCTGTTCGCCGTCCTGCTTGTTCCGGCCTGCTTGTTCAACCGTGGGGACTCGGCAGTTGAACAAGACGTTCAGCCCGTCAACAACGCGGAAAAACCGTGAACTTGACAGAGCCGAGCATTCGACGGGATGGTCGATCCACTCGATTGCCGATCCCATCCGAGGAGGTGAATCAGATGAAGACGCTTCGTCAGTGGAACGCTCTGCGCTCGCAGCGAAAGGGCGGTGTCCGCCCGGCCGGTAAGTACTTCAAGTGGGCGGCCTGATCAGGGCGCTCTCGTGGCCTGTGGAGGGTCCTGGCACCCTCCACAGGCCAGGGTTCTCGGCCTCAGGGATATCTGACCGTGGCAATCGAGGTGGGATCAGTGCACAGGTGGAGTTACGAACGTTTTGCCGTCGAGCAGAAGACTTTGAACGGGCTGGTGGATCGTTTTCTGGCCCCGGAAGCATGGCAGAAATCGCACGAACCGCTGACCGGCGAAGAACGCGCCGAACTGCGTGAGACGATCGCCGGACTTCGGCACCCCCAGGTCATCGAAGAACTCTGCGCGATGGCGGCGACCCACCCCCGTGCGGATGTCCGCCTGACGGTTCTCGAAGGTGTCGGGCCGTTCACGGCCACTCTTCCCGCGGCGCGGGAATTCCTGGTCTGGCTGCTCGGCGACGACGAGGACTTCATCGTGTTCTCCGCCGCGAAGATCGCCGGCCGGAACCGCATCGGCGAGGCCTACGAGGAACTGCTGCACATCACCGGACCGGCCGAGGCCGGCCTGTTCCGCAGCACCAAGCCGGTGGGCATCGGCGCCGCCGTCGTGGCCAAGGCGATGGACGAGATCCTCGGCGCAAAAGACCGCGCGGCCAGGCTGGAGATCGAGCGGGAGCACACCAGGACCGGCCAGTTGCCGCAGGGAACCGCACTGGGCGAACACTGGGACTACGACCCGCAGAACCTGCCCCGTCCCGTTCCCGAGGACATGGTGCTCGTCCCCGCGTCCGAGTTCGTCGCCGGAATCGGCATGGACGACGTCGTCCATCCGCTCTACGACGTGGACGACGCGGCCCCCCGGCAGACCCGCT
This sequence comes from Streptomyces sp. NPDC026500, assembly GCF_055567635.1. Classification (NCBI taxonomy): domain Bacteria; kingdom Bacillati; phylum Actinomycetota; class Actinomycetes; order Kitasatosporales; family Streptomycetaceae; genus Streptomyces; species Streptomyces sp. NPDC026500. Next base: position 8,025 of record NZ_JBVHQB010000054.1, read on the forward strand.
ACCTGCCCGACTTCCTCATCGACCGGTACCCGGTGACCAACCGGGAGTACGACCAGTGGGCGCAGAGCCCGCAGGCCGCCGAGCACGCGCTGTGCCACCCCGACGAGCCCGAGGACAAGGACCACCGCCGCGGGATCGTCGGCGACGCCCGGTTCGGCCCCGACCACCCCGCGACCGGTGTCGACTGGTTCGACGCCTACGCCTACCTCGCTCACGTCGGCAAGCGGCTGCCGACCGAACTGGAATGGGAGAAGGCCGCACGGGGCGAGAGGGGATCCCTCTATCCGTGGGGCGACGAATTCGACCCGGACGCGCTGCGCTGGTTCGGTGCCTCCTTCGGCGAAGCGCAGAGCCTGGAGCACTGGCGCGACACCCTGAGCACCTTCGACGAGACAACTCCCGCGGTCACCACGGTGCCGGTCGGCTCCCACCCCAGGAACGTCAGCCCCTACGGCGTCGCGGACCTGGTCGGGAACTGCTGGGAATGGACGGACACCAACTTCTTCACCCGTGACCGGATGAAGCCGATGATCTCCGGCAGGCCCCGCACCGAATGGGCGACGGCCGAGGAGACCTCGGTGGTCATCCGGGGCGGCGCGTGGACCTCCATGCGGGAGCAGGTCACGGCGTACTTCCGCGGCAAGGACCTCTTCACGGACCGGCACAACGAGATCGGGTTCCGAGGGGTGATCCGGTGAGTTCGATGCAGCGCATTCCGCGGTTCCGTTACGACGGCACGGTCACGGCGGAACAACGCGCCTTCTACGAGCAGTACGGGTTCGTCATCTACCGCGGCGTGTTCGACGCGCAGGACGTGGAGATCATCCAACGCGACGCCGAACGCCTGGAGCGCGACACACTCGACGGGAAAGTACCGGCCGAGCACCGCGACCAGGTGATCAAGCCCTCGTACGATGAGAACGGCCGGGCGACCCTGCACCGGCTGCCCTACTTCACCCTGCACTGCGCGGACACCCGGGAACTGATCGAGCGCCGGAAACTCGATGCGCTCGGCCCCGGCCTGCTGGGACGCCCGACATGGCGGTTCGAGGACGCCGTCGACGGAGCCGTGTGGCAGATGAAACGGGGCAAGCGAAGCTCCTACAGCGCGCTGGACTGGCACCTCGACTTCCCGCACGACCTCCCGCTGACCCCCCTGGTGAACGTGGGCATCTACCTGGACGACGCCACCGTCCGCAACGGCTGCCTGATCCTCGTGCCCGGATCCCACCGGTATCCGCCGCGGCGACTGGAGCCCTTGGGACTTCCGCTCGAAGCCGAGGCGGGCGACGTCATCTGCCACACCTACAACATCCTCCACCACTCCGGCCCGGTGCTCGACGACACCAGCCGGGCGACGCTGTACGTGTACTACTCCGCGGGACAAAAGCCCTCGGCGGGCACGGCGTACAGCCACCGGGCGGGCGAGGATTTCGCCAAGATGATCACCGGAGCGGAGGCCGACGCGCGATGACCACCACCACCCCGGACGTTCCGTCCGAAGTCCTGAAGATCGCCGCCTGGGCCGACGGGCCCACGGCGGAACGCGACGCCCTGCTCGACGGCTACCTGCGCACCCTGGAGCAGCTCGCGGACCCGCACCTGCTCGAAGAATGCCTCGCGGTCGGCCTGCTGCACGACACGCCCGGGATACGGCGCCAGGCCCTGGCCGCCGCCGTACGGCTCGCCCCGGAACTGGCGGCGGAGGCCGTCGGCTGGGCACTGGCCGACCCGGACGAGACCGTGCGCGGACCCGCACTCGCCTCCCTGGCCACAACACCGGCCCTGCGCTCGGCAGGCGGCCCCTCCGCGCTGCACGCCCTGCTGGCCGTCCTCGGCCGGTCACCGGACCAGATCGCCGCGGGCGTCGGGAACTACGTGACGGTGGCGGACGCGCACGCACTCGCCTCGGCACAGACACTGCTCGCCGACACGGCACTGGCCGGCACGGTCCTGGAGGACCTCCCCGTCCCGCTGTCGGCCGACCGGCTGCCCAGCCGGCTCTCCCCGGACGGGATGCGACACGTCCCGGCCGGACGGCTGCGCCGCGGGACGCACCCCGGCGGGGAACACTCCTTCGGCGACCCGGGCGAGCCCGCGGTGGACGAGGTCACGGTCGAGGGGTTCTACCTGGACACCTGCCCGGTCACCAACGACGAGTACGACGCGTTCGTCGCCGACGTCGGTGCCCAGGGCCACCTGTGGTGCCACCCGGACGAGCCGAGGAACACCGACCACACACGCTCCACCGCCGACGACCCCCGCTGCGCCGGCGACCACCCGGTGACCGGGGTCAGCTGGTACGACGCGGTGGCCTACGCCGCCTGGTGCGGCAAGCGGCTGCCCACCGAGGACGAGTGGGAACGGGCCGCCCGGGGAGACGACCACCGGCACCACCCCTGGGGTGCCGAGTTCCGGCCCGAGCTGGTGCGGGGCCTGCACTCGGTACTCGGACAGGACGCCGGGACGGTCCTGGACCGCCGGGCGTGGCTGCGCCGGCTCGCGGATCTGTCCTTCGCCGAACTGCCCGCGCTGACCGGTCCGGTGAACCTGCCGGGCAGCGAATCCCCCTTCGGCGTCCGGGACATGTGCGGCAACGTGTGGGAGTGGACGTCCACCCGGTTCCTGGACGGCCTCCCGCTCCAGCCACGCTTCGGCACCATGGACCCGGGCGACCTGTGGGGTGAGTGGTCGGCCGAGGTCAGTGTCCGCGGCGGGGCGTGGAGTTCGCCCCCCGCGCTGCTCACCGCGGTCAGCCGGGCGGGCAAGGCGCTGGTGACCAGGAGCCCGGAGATCGGGTTCCGCTGCGCGGCGAGCGAATCCGAGGTGCCTGTTCGATGACCGCAGTACGGCGAATCCAGCGGGTGCTGCCCGAGGGCTACACCCGCTGTCTCGCCAACCCCGACTTCCGCCGGCTGCAGCCCGGATTTCTGGTCTCCTTCCTCGGCGACGGCATGAGCTTCGTCGGTGTGGCGTGGCTGGCCGTCGAACTGGCCGCTCCGGCCGACCGGTCCCTCGTGGTGGGGCTCGCCGTCGCCGCCTACAGTCTGCCCGCCGCGATCGGCTCCCTCACGCTGGGACGCTGGCTGAGCGGGCGCAACGCCAGGAGCCTGATCCTGGTGAACGCGCTCCTGCGCGGCGCCCTGTTCGCACTGATCCCGGCGTTGTACTGGACGGGGCTGCTGGACACCGCGACCTACATCGCCCTGCTCGCCATCTCCTCGGTCCTGCACGCCTGGGGGATCGCCGGCCGTCAGACGTTCGTCGCCGAGACCCTGCCGGCCAAGGACCGGCTGGCCGGCCACGCGCTGGTGGGCAGCCAGGAACAGCTGTCGTTCATCACCGGACCGCCGCTGGCCGGTCTGGTCACGGTCGCGTTCGGGCCGGCCGCGGTGCTGGCCGCTGACGCGGTCAGCTATCTGTACCTCGCCCTCGTGACGGCCCGGGTGCGCGGCGACGGCACCCTCGAGCGCCGTCCCGCGGTGCCGTTGCGGCGCAGCGGCAGGACCCTCGCCCGCCACCCGGAGCTGATGGGCCTGCTCGCGCTCTCGTTCGTCTTCTACCTGCTGTACGGGCCGATCGAGGTGGCGGTCCCGGTTGTCGTGGCCGAGCGGATGGGCGGGGACCCCACCGCCCTCGGATGGATCTGGGGCGCGTTCGGCGTCGGCGCGGTGATCGGGACCTGGGTCACCGGAACGCTGCGGCGGCTCCCGCTGTGGCCGACCGTACTGGGCATCGTGGCCGGCTGGGGGCTGGCGATCCTCCCCTTCGCCCAGTTCGGCACGCTCGCCGCGGGCATCGCGGGCTTCGGCCTCGGCGGGCTGATCTACGCACCCTACGGACCGGTGACCATCACCCTGCTGCAACAGAAGGCACCCCTCGAGGAGTTGGTGAGCCTCAGCGCCTTCCGCAGCGCGATCCTCGTGATCGCGACCCCGCTGGGCGCGGTGCTCGGCGGCCCCCTGGTCGACACGCTCGGCGCGTCGGACACGATCCGGCTGTCCGGCCAGACCACCGTCGGCCTCGCCGTCCTCGGCGCGGGTTTGATCCTGCTGGTACGACGGCGTCGGCACCGCGGGGAGCGGCAGGAACCGCTCCTGAGCATCGAGCGGCGATAAGCCCTCCCAGGACCTGCGCGACAGACCGGCGCCGTGAGCCACTTCGTCATTCCCAGCGCCAGGGACCCAGACACAAGGAGTTCCGATGAAACTCGGGCAGGAAGAGATGCGCAGCCGGTTCGAGGGCGAGCGGGCCGTCCGGCTGGCCACGGTCGACGAGCGCGGGCGCGCCCATGTCGTGCCCGTCATCTTCGTGGTCGACGGCGACGTCTTCTACTCACCGACCGACAAGCCGAAGAGCGGGAACCCGCGGCCCAAGCGGCTGCGCAACCTCGACCGCGACCAGCGGGTCACGGTCCTGGCCGACTGCTACGACGAGGACTGGCTGAAGGCGTGGTGGGTACGGCTGCGCGGCACCGCCCGGGTGATCGAGGAGGGCCCGGAGCGCACGCGTGCGCTCGGCCTGCTGGACCGGAAGTACGAGTCGTTCGACGGCCCCCGCTACCTCCAGGACGGCGGACCCGTGGTGGCCATCGACATCAAGGACTGGCTCGGCTGGGCGTACAGCGAGCGATCCGCGGAAGCCGGCCGACGGCGCCCGTGGCGCGACCGGTCATGGCTGCGGTCCAGCCGTGCTTGACCGGTGCTGAAGACGGCTTTGCCAGGCTGCGACTGAGTACTTCTCCTCGCCCGCCGACGCCGAGATCTTCGAGCACGAGCTGGCCTACGCCCTCCTGCACCAGATCTTCAGCTTCAACAGCCCTGTCTGGTTCAACGTCGGGACCCCCCAGCCGGCCTGTGGCGCGGGCGGGACGCCGTGCGTCCGGCTGAGCAGGTTCTCCACGCGCTCGAGGCGCTACTCGCTGCGGAGATCCGGTGCCTTCGAGCCCGTACTCACCATCGAACTGGCACGCCATCTCAACGCCGCCTGGTGTGCCCGGACCCGCCGCCACCACGAACTGCTGTTCAACCTTGCCGCGCCTTGGGCCGACAACTGGACCCAGGAGGCGCAGCGGCGCACCACCGACGACGCAATGGCCACGTCCGCGCTCAGCCTCCTCCTGCAGGAGGCACTGGCCACTCCACTGCTGGAGAGGGCCCGGATCCACACGATCCGGGCCCTCTCGCTTTCCCGGGACGACCGCCCGTCTGGCTCCTGTCTGGCACGAGGCCAGGCGGCTGGGCATCCCAGCCTGGCTGCGCAGGCGGTGTTCGGCGTCGTGCCGGCGCGGCGCGGCCTCGGCGGCAGGTTCGGTCGCGAGCGCGGTGGAGCGCGGCGCGCAGCAGCTGGTGGTGGGGGTTCCATCGGCGGGCCGGACTCGTGACGGCCCGGGCCGGGCCGTCACGACGGGCGGAGTCCGGTCTCTGATCTTCTTGTCGGCGTCGACGCCCTGCCTGTCCTCGGCGACGTTCGCCGAGGTCTGCACGCTCTGCGCATCGATCGACTTGCACTGGAGTGCGCTCGAACTCGTAGCGTCGCAGACACCACTACGGCGCACGAAGCCCGTGCCACCGTCCGCCTCCCACGGGATGCCGACGCCGGAATTCGCCGCTTGGATTCGATGAGGGGCTTCGTGCGCTCGAACGACAGGGAAAGGCTGGGACACGACATGCACAAACGCAGTCTGCGGGACCTCCAGGTATCGCCCATCGGTCTTGGGTGTATGGGCATGTCTGCCTTCTACGGATCGACCGATCGGCAGGAGAGCATCGCGACCATCCGGCGCGCCCTCGATCTCGGGGTGAACTTTCTCGACACCGCGCAGATGTACGGGCCGCTCACCAACGAGTCGCTCGTCGGCGAGGCGATCCGGGGACATCGCGAGGAGTACGTGATCGCGACGAAGTTCAACTACCGGATGGACAACGCCGTACCGGGCGACATCAGCACGGTCGGCCCGCAGGACGGCTCGGCCGAGCACGTCCGCAGCTCCGTCCACGGCTCCCTGAAACGTCTGGGGACCGACCGCATCGACCTGTACTACCAGCACCGGGTCGACCCGAACGTACCCATCGAGGAGACGGTCGGCGCGCTGGGCGAACTGGTGGCCGAGGGCAAGGTGCGGTGCATCGGCCTGAGCGAGGCGAGCTCGGAGACCATCCGACGAGCCAACGCGGTGCACCCGATCACCGCGGTGCAGAGCGAGTACTCGCTGTGGTCACGGGACGTGGAGGCCGAGGTGCTGCCCGCCTGCCGTGAGCTGGGCATCGGCTTCGTGCCGTACTCGCCGCTTGGTCGCGGCTTCCTCGCCGGGCGGTTCACCTCGACGGACGAGCTGGACGCGAACGACTGGCGCCGGGAGAACCCGCGTTTCCAGGACGCCAACCTGGAGGCGAACCAGCGGCTGGCGGCAAAGGTGAAGGAGATCGCCGCCGAGAAGGACGTCACCCCGGCCCAGCTGGCGATCGCCTGGGTGCTGGCCCAGGGCGAGGACCTGGTACCGATCCCGGGCACCAAGCGCCGCACCTACCTGGAACAGAACGCCGCCGCGGTCGGCATCGCACTGACCGAGCAGGACCTGGCCCGCGTCGATGAGGAGCTGCCCGAGGCGGCGGGGGAGCGGTATGACGAAGCAGGGATGCGAGCCGTCAATCGTTAGTGCCGCGTGAACGAACTTGACCGGTCTCATTGAGCTTTTTCAGCGTGGCCACCGATCGAGTGAAGGCGGTGGCTGAGTGAGGGGCCGCAACGCACGAGGCTCCCGTGCCGTCTGGCTTGGTTCATGAAGGCGGCGTGTGGCAGGGCGCTACGGAGCGAGCATGTGGGACGGCCCCTTTTACCGAGTCAGGCGTGACGGATACGAGATCTGCTTCGGCTCGTTTTGGGTGAGCTCCACATAACGGTCGTAGGAACCGGAAAGCCGGTCCGCCAGGAACTCTTGGATCGCACGCCGCTCCGGATGGGGCCGCAGAAAGTCGGCTAGTGCTAGCAGACGCCTTTGCACAAGTTTCCCCGCGAGGACGGGCAGGTGCTGGCGTACTGCACCGGTGGCCTGATCCTGGACGTGCCCGCCAAGTCCCTGCCGTCCCTGGTGGACTGGACGCTCCTCAGGGAGGCGCACGGTGAGCTGGACGCCGGCCCCAGGCCGTTCGCGGCCTTCCTGGACGTCTCCGACATATGGGCCCCGACCGCGGCGTTCACCGCTGCCGAGGCCCATATGCCCTCTGCCACCCAGCAGTTCGCAGCCCTGGCCGAACAGACCGCAGCCCGCCTTGTCCGTGGCCGCGGGCAAGGAGCTGTCGCCGGCGCAGTGCGTGTTGTACGCGGGCGTTGCCGGGCCCTGCGCTAGAAGGTCAGGTTCCAGGCGTCGATCTTGCCTGTGTCGGAGGCGGCGTTGTCGTTGACGCGCAGCTTCCAGGTGCCGTTCGCGACCTCCGAGGAGGCGTTTACGGTGTAGGTCTGGGCGATGTTGTCGGCGCTGCCGCCGGCGTGGTTGTGCAGCGTGTAGACGGTGCCGTCCGGCGCCACCAGGTCGACCTTCAGGTCACCGATGTAGGTGTGCTTGATGTCCACACCCACCTTGAGGGTGGCCGGGGCGTTGCCGGTCACGCCGGTTATGGCGATTGGGCTCTCCACGGTCGCGTTGTCGTTGATGGCGAAGTCCGCGAGGTTCTCGAAGTACTTACCGGGCGGCGGGTTGGTCCCGACGGCCTTGAGGGCGTCGACTTGTCCTTCGCCGAAGAATGAATTGTTGGCCGTCGTGCCCGTGCAGCGGCTGTCCGAGGGGCAGGCGATGTCGTTGGCTTGGGCGGCCAGCTTGGCGCGGATCTGCGCCGGGGTGATGCCAGGGTTGGCGCTGGCGATGAGTGCCGCCACGCCGACCACGTGCGGGGTGGCCATCGAGGTACCGCTCTTGCTGCCGTAGCCGCCGCCGGGGACGGTGGAGTACACGTTGCTGCCCGGCGCCGCGACGTCGATGACGCCCTGCCCGTAGTTGGAGAACGAGGCCTTGGTGACACCCGTGCCGTTGGCCGCGACCGTGACCACGCCCGGCAGCTCGGTCGGGAGGTCGAGGCAGGCGTTGGTGATCGTGCGGGTGACCGGCGTCGAGTCGTTCGGGCTCGCGGAGTCGGTCGTCTTGTGGGCGAGGTCGTAGTTCTCGTTGCCCGCGGCGGCGATCTGGAGGGAGCCCTTGCCCTCGGCGTACTCCTGGGCGCGCCTGACGCCCTCGATGATGGCGGCCTGGTCGATGTTGTCCGGGCAGTTGAACTGCCACGGGTCCGTGTAGTAGCTGTTATTGGTGACCTTGAAGCCGTGGTCACCGGCCCAGACGAAGCCGCAGATGGTGTTCTCGGCGAAGAAGAAGGAGTTGCCCGGCTCAGCAACCCGGACCGCGGAGATCTTCACCCCGGGGGCCACGCCGACGACGCCCTTGCCGTTCTTGGCCGCGGCGATGGTGCCCGCTACGTGGGTGCCGTGCGTGTCGACGTCCCGCCAGGCGCCGACACGGGTGTCGGGCTTGCCGTAGGCGCAGGAGACTGAGTCGGCCGCGTTGAAGTTGGGCGCCAGGTCCTGGTGCTGGTCGTCCACACCGGTGTCCAGGATGCCGACTGTGACGGAGGCGGAGCCCGGGTTCACGGCCCAGGCCTGGTCGGCCTTGATCTGGCTCATGTCGGCCCGGACCGGTTCTCCGGCCGGGGTCGAGGCCTGGGCCGGATTGGCCGGGAGCGCCGGGTTGTAGGCGTCGGCCGGGACGTCCGAGGTGCGCGTGGCGCCGACCTGCTGCACGCCGGCGACGCCGCGCATGGTCGCGGCGAATTCGCTGGACGCCGAGTGGGCGACGATCACGCCGATGGCGTCGAAGGTCGAGAAGACGGTGCCGCCGTTGGCCGCGATCGCGGAGCGGACCGCCGAACTGTCACCGGGGGCGGTGATCACGAGGTAGGCACGCGTGCCGGCCACCCAGGTCGCACTCTGGGAAGCCGGCACGGCGGCCGGAGCGTGGGCCTTGGCGGCCGGCGCGGTGGAGGGGCCGATGGGGAGCGTGCCCGCGAGGGCGCCCGGGGCGCAGAACGCGAGGGCGGCGCCGAGCGTGGCCGCCAGGACCAGCGTGCGTCTAGTCCGGCTGGATATGTGGGGTATCAATGCGTCCTCCGGAGACGGCCCGGCCGTGCTGAGGGCACCGGCGGGGCCGTACGAAACGAGTGGTGGATGCAAGATGTCAGGCGCGTGCTCCCGTACGGAAGTACCTTTCCGTGCAGGGGCGTTGTAGGGGAATGGCTGAAAAGAGTCATACTCCGGGCATCGGGGGATCGGGATCCACCGGGAGCTCGGCGACGTCGACCGCACCCTGGCGTACGCCGCCGACCTGGTGCTGGCCATCGACGGGGTGGACCGGCTGCTGGCGTGGTGGCTGACCGAGGTGCGCCCGCAGTCCGGTGACGAGCCCGCCGGCGGGCAGGCCGTGCTGCTGCCCAGCCGCCGGCACACCCTCGAGGGCGGGCGGCGTCCGGCCTGTGCGGTTACCCTGCGCGACGGAGACCAGCGTCCGGAACCCGTCCCACTTGGGCTCCGCAGCGCAGCCCGGCCCTAGATCGGGCTCGGGCACGGGGGCGCTCAGCATCGGTTCTGGCAGCATCCACGTCGCATTGACATCCTCCCCCTCTTAAAAGAGGGGGATTCCAACCCAGGTGGGTTGAGGTTCACGGATGCTCGAACGGCTGGTGGCCGCTGTCGTCCCTCCGGCACCGGCTGATCGCCGGGGGCGGGGAATTCCGCCCTGTCCTGCCGCGACGTTGATGGCTGCGTTGGTGTCCGCGTTGCAGGTGAAGCCGCAGAAGGAGCAGACGAACTCGGCTTGGCTCTTGCGCGAGTTCTTATCAATCCATCCGCAGACACTGCATCGCAGGCTGGTGTAGGGGGCGGGGACGTCTTCGACCCGGCCGGGGGCCTTGTGTCCGGTGCGTTGGCGCAGCAGGCCCCAGCCCTGCGCCAGGATCGCCCGGTTCAGTCCGGCTTTTTGTCTGACCTGTCTGCCGGGCTGCTCGGTGGTTCCCCTGGCCGAGCGGGTCATGTTCTTGATGTTCAGCTTCTCGAACCGCACCAGACGGTAGGTGCGGGCCAGCATCGTCGAGGTTTTCTCGCACCAGTCCTTGCGCCGGTCGGCCTCACGCGCTTTGAGCCTGGCCACCTTGGCGTATGCGGCGGTCTTGTGTCCGCTTGTCTTGGGGGCGCGTGCGGCACGTCGCTGGTGTTTGCGGACCTGCGCGCGTTCCTTCACGGTGAGCTGCGGGCAGTTCAGCTTCCGCCCGTCGGAGAGGGCGGCCGTGATGGTCACGCCCCGGTCGATACCGATGACCTCTCCGGTGCCGGGCGCGGCGACCGGTGCGGGGATGACCGCGAAGGCGATGTGCCACTGGCCGTTGCGGTAGGTGACGCGGAAGGTCTTCGCCTTGGGCAGGTCGGTCCGGGTGAGGCGGAAGCGGACCCAGCCGCAGCCGGGCACCTTGACCTGGGCCCACCGGCGGTTGAGCTGGTGCACCACCACGGACCGGCCCATGACCTGCCTGCCGGTCTTCGCGTTGAGTTTCGGCGAGCCGTCATCGGTCAACTCCGGGACGCGGTCGGTGCCGATGACGCGAAATCCCTCGTGCCGGTACTTCTTGCGCCAGGTCGGCTCACCGAACCCGGAGGTGAAGCGGGCGTTCTTGGCCGTGGCGAAGTCCTTCAGTGCCTGTTGCTGCACGTCCGCGTTCCCGCTGCCGAGCCACTCGCTCTCGCGCCGGGCTTCGGTGAGCTGCCGGCACTGCTCAGCGAAACCGGGCGCGGCCTTGCGGCCCGGGTGCCAGTGCGCGTGCTGCTCGACGGCCAGGTTCCACACGTACCGGGCGTGCGCGCAGTGCAGCAGCATCTGCTGCTCCTGCGCACTCGTGGGGTACATCCGAAAACGTGACATGGGACCATTCTAGCTTCATTATGGTCCCATGAAGCATGTGAACCTGAGACTCCCCGACGATCTGCACGAGCAGGCCAAGACCGCCGCCGAGGCCGACGACCGCTCCCTGAACTCATGGCTTGTATCGCTCGTTCGCCGCGCCGTCGCGGATGGTGAACGCCGTTCCGCCCAGGGGGCATAACGACTGCCTCCACCTCTGCCCCGCTACGCGAGAGCGGGCATGCACCCCGGCCCTAAAGACCGGGCACCCTGCCCGGAACCCCGGTGGAGAAAGACACCCTGCGCCAGCAGCTCACCGGCTGGCTCGCCGAGGCGGGCGTCCCGGTGCTCATGGTCCGCGGCTTCAGCTCCCAGTCGTACGCCGACGTCGTCCGCGTCACCCGGGGGCAGCGCGAAGCCGTTCTTGTCGTGGTCGGTGACTTCGACTGCTCCGGCGAGGACATCGAACGGGACTGGGTGGCCCGTACGGGATGCTGGAGCCGGACCGAGCGGGTGCTGCTGACCTACCACCAGGCGGTCGCCTACGAGCTGCCCGCAACCGAGGGCAAGCACGGCGACCCGAGGTGGCCGGCCTTCGCCCGCCGCTACGGCTTCGACCCCCATCACCCGGTCCAGTGGGAAGTCGAAGCGCTGGAGTCGGCCGAGCTCCAGCGCCTGGTCCTCGCCGCCGTCGGCGTACCTTCTCCGGGCTGCTGTCAGCTCAGATCGTCGGGGTGTCGTCGATGGTTTCCTGGTGCGGTTCGACGATGAACTTCCAGCCGGCGCTGGGCTCTATGAACCGCACTCGGGTGGGGTAGATGTCCAAGGCACGGCGGTCGCGGTTCTGGCTGCTCGTGCTCTTTCGCCCGCGGGCCGGCTCTTCGAACAGGTCGACCTTGACGTCCGGCACCGCCACGACTTCCTCGTTCCAGCGCTGAACGATTCCCGCGCCGAACGCTTCTCTTGCTGCGGTGTAGAGCGACTCCAGAGATTCCTTGTTCCCGTTGGGCACGAAGAGAGCGAGGTTCAGAAGGACGCCAGCACTCTGGAGAACCTCGATTTCTTCCCCAGCCTCGTCGGCAACCCAGATCCCACGCTCTTCAACGTTGCTCGGAAGAACATGAATTTCCTTACCGAAAATTGTCCTTGCGATGAAGGATCCTCCATCGAAATACTTTCCCGGCTTCGTGAGGAAGGCCGGAGCGTAGCAGTCGAGAGAAAGATCGTCCAGCTCTGCCGAGACGAAGATTTCCTCCTGGAGGCCTAATTCTGAGACTTCCTCGGCTGTAAGACGTCGAGCCGTAACCTTTTCGGTGTTCACGCTATTTCTCCTTCTTCGTATGGCCATGGACAGTCCGAAGATCCGCTGCTCGCTGCTTGGCCACGGCTCCACCAGTAGGCCTGGGTTGAGGTCGAGGCGAGTGGTGCCGACGGCTGAGCGCGTTGCTTGAGATCGCCGCCCCGGACAAGATCCCAGACACGGGACCCGGGCGGCAAATCTTCATGGGGAAAGGCGAAGGTGAGAGCGTCGCGTCCGGACACCGTGGGCTTCCCGACCCGCCCCTCCGTTCAGGCCCCGCCCGCGTAGACCTGTTGAGCTGTATCGGTTTGTCGGTATTGATTTTTCGACGTGGATGTGTCAGCACGTGGAGTTTTGATAACGGCCGGTTGGTTTGCGTGAGCAGTCCCAGCGCCGATATCAGGTGATTGCCCTGCCTGGAGTGAAGGAGTAAGGGACAGGCGGGATGGGCGATACGGCCGCGGCCGGGGAAAAGGGCGCGCTCATCCAGCTTGTGGGCCATGGCCCGGTTGAACGACTTCTTGATCGAAACGCGGCGGCCCTTGAGTGAACCGGGGAAGCCATCCGGGTGGTACTTCAGCTGGAAGATCCGCAGACCGACCTCAGTGGTGACCTGCACATCGATGTCATCGTCGCCGCCGCGCCCGTTGACTACGATCACCGGCCCGCTGTCATCGAACATCCGGTGCAGCAGGGCCTCGACATACCGGTCGAAGGCCGGCCGCCCACCCCCTGCGGGTGAATCCCGTGCCCACGGCTCCCCGCAGCTACTTCCTGCGGGGGACAGCGTGTCAGTGCCGCTGTCTGGCGTCCGAGAGGTGACAACTCCATCGCGCCCCACAGCGCCTGCCGCTCCGGCGGTGACCTCATGAGCCTGCGCCGCAAGGGTGGGGGCCGTCCGGGCGGTGGGAACGGCTACCTGATCGGCTTCATCATCTCGGAGCGGATCCGCAGGGTGGTCCTGGCGGCGGTCTTGAGGTCGATGTTCATTATGGTGGCGTAGGTCATGTCCGCCACTCGGGCCCAGGTGTTGCCGTCAGCCCAGGCGCAGACGGGGTAGGCGAGCGTGGCCCGGTTGGGCCAGGTCCGTTTCACCACCTCGCAGTCGACCCTGATGCGGGAGCCGGAGGGTGTGACCTCCTTCGGTGGCACGAGTATCTTCGCCCGGGTGGTGCTGGCGCTGTTGCCGGCCAGTACGTGGGCGCGCACCTCGGCGGTGTTCCGGAACCGGCCGTACATGGCGGTCACGGTGAGATCTCCCTGGTCGCCGTGGTCTTTGTCGGCGTGGTAGACCGCGGCGATGCCGTGGACGGCTTTGGCGTCCCAGCTGTGCCGCCAGCCTCTCGCCAGTGTCCGGCCCATGGTGGTGGAGTCGTCCCTGGTCAGTTTGTAGCGGCCGTCGACCAGTGCCCCGGGCACGGTCAGGATGTACTCGGCCCTCGGATAGCTGTTCTCGAGCTTCTTTCCGCCCAGGGCCAGCGTTGTCAGGAGTGCGACGATCAGGACGATGATCCGGGCGATGAGGCCGACCCGGCTCTTCTCCGGCGGGGCCGGAGGCATGGCGCCCCAGGGGTGGGAGGACGTCTGATACGGCGACTGCGCCGCCGGAGGCATGGACACGCCAGAACGGTACTCGACACCGACGAGAGCCATGCGGAGCCCCCGAGCGCTCCCGGAAACGGGGCTGCATGGACCGACGGCATTCCGCCCGACCTGGGATCCCGGTACGGGGCCTGCGAGTTCTGTACGAGTGTCGGCTTCACCGCTGGACCGCACGGGCTGCCGCGCACGACGCGGTGCTGTCTTCGCTGTCTTCACGGCATGGGTGGAGGGCCGACCTGGTGCAGGCCGGCCCTCACGGTGGGCGGGGTGCTGCCACGCACGCCCGGCTTCGTCCTGCCGCCGTGCTGTTTGACGAGGTAACGCATCTGCGCTCCGGCGGACTTGGGGACGGGGCGTGTGAACGCGCCCTGGACCGCCCGCTCGAGTTCTTCTGCGACTGTGACCATGCTGTCCCCCTATTCCCCGGTGTCCGGGCCGCCGGTCTGGCCGGTCTGGCCGGTCTTGATGTTGCGGGCGAGGTTGGCGACGTGGCCGTCGCCGCCGAGCTTTTCGAACATCTCCGCCCCCCCACAGCACGCTCTGGGTGCCCTCGTGCTTGACCATCCCCGGGGACACCCCGAGCCGGAAGCTGCCTGCCACGGTCTTGCCGTCGGCGCCGTAGGGCAGGACGTCCAGCGGGCTGGGCCCGTCGGCGGCGTACACGGCGCAGTCGGACAGGACCGCGATGGGGTAGCGGCCGGTTGCCGCGGCGAGGTTGAGCATCTTGCGGTGCATGTTGATGCGGGCGCGGGAGATGACGGCGGCGCGGATGTCGGGGCGCCAGGTCGGGCGGGCCAGTGCGGGCCAGGTGTGGCCCGGCTTCCAGCCTTGGCCGCGGGCCTTCTCCTGCAGCTTGCCGATGCCGCCCTTGACGGTCATCTTCACCGCGTCCAGGACGATCGCCAGTTGTGGGTCGCGCTGCTTGTAGCCGTCCATCGCCTCAAGGAACTCGCGTGGGCCCAGTTTCTCGCCCACGCCCAGATCCGTGACGTGTTGGTGGACTCCACGGCGGTGCGGGCTCACCAGCACGCGGCCGGCGCACGGAAGGCACCGCCCGCCGCTGTTCCTCAAAAGGGGGTCCGCCCACAGACGAACCAGGCCGATCCGGTGCTCCGGAAACTGGTCGTCCGGCTGGAGGAGGTGGTCAGATCGGCGAGTGTCTGGGACGATCCCGTGGCGGCTTCACCACCAAGATCCACCTCGCTATGGACCCGCCCCACTACGGGTTTGGGGTTCCCCCGCTGCGCGGGAGTGGCTGACTAGCAGGTCAGGGCGGGTTGACATGTTTTCAGGTTCACTGGTTCGGCCGCTGCCTGGTCGGCGTAG
>NZ_JBVHQB010000055.1:0-16189 GCF_055567635.1 Streptomyces sp. NPDC026500
ACCAGGACCTCGTAGAAGACGGCGCGTTTGAACCACTCGGGATCGCGGTCCTTGGCCGGGGTGTCCTCGAACGTATCCGGGACGGGCTCATTGACCATCATGCTGGGGACCCTCCGATCCGCGGTGCCGGGCCGACAGTGAGCACATGTGCACCGCCCGGACCCAGGCGCACAAAGTTGGACCTGCCCCAGTTGTAGGTCTCGCCGGTGAGCTCGTCGCGCACCGGCACGCGCGCGTCGTCGCTCAGAGCGAGTCGCGGCATGTCCAAGGACACTGTGGCTTGCCGGGTGTGGTGGGGGTCCAGGTTCGCCACGACCACCACCGTGTCGTCACCCGAACGCTTGCTGTACGCGATGACGGCATCGTTGTCCACCTGGTGGAATTGGAGATTCCGCAATTCGCGCAGGGCCCTGTGGTCCCGCCTGATCCGGTTCAGCCCGGTGATCAGCGGGGCGATCGTACGGCCCTCGCGCTCGGCGGCCGCCCAGTCGCGCGGGCGCAGCTGGTATTTCTCGGAGTGCAGATACTCCTCGCCGCCCCGCCTCGCGGGGGCGTTCTCGCACAGCTCGTATCCCGCGTACATCCCCCACGCCGGCGAGAGGGTGGCGGCGAGGACGGCGCGCAGTTCGAAGGCGGGCCGGCCGCCGTGCTGGAGGAACTCGTGCAGGATGTCGGGGGTGTTGACGAAGAAGTTGGGCCGCATGCAGGCGGCCGCATCACCGGACAGCTCGGTGAGGTACTCCGTCAGCTCCTGCTTGGTGTTGCGCCAGGTGAAGTAGGTGTACGACTGCTGGAAGCCGACCTCGGCGAGCCGCCGCACGATCGCGGGCCGGGTGAACGCCTCGGCGAGGAAGATGACGTCGGGGTCGGTTCCGTTGATGTCCGCGATCACCTGTTCCCAGAAGACCACCGGCTTGGTGTGCGGGTTGTCGACGCGGAAGATCCGTACGCCGTGGTCCATCCAGAAACGCAGCACCCGCACGGTCTCGCGGACCAGGCCCGGCATGTCCTGGTCGAAGGCGATCGGGTAGATGTCCTGGTACTTCTTCGGCGGGTTCTCCGCGTAGGCGATCGTGCCGTCCGGGCGGTGGTGGAACCACTCCGGATGCTTCTCCACCCAGGGGTGGTCCGGGGAGCACTGGAGGGCGAAGTCGAGCGCGATCTCCAGGTCCAGCGAGGCCGCCCGGCGCACGAAGGCGTCGAAGTCCTCCAGGGTGCCCAGGTCCGGGTGGATCGCGTCGTGACCGCCCTCCGGGGAGCCGATGGCCCAGGGCACACCGACGTCCTCCCGGGTCGCCGACAGACTGTTGTCCGGGCCCTTGCGGAAGGTCGTGCCGATCGGATGGATCGGCGGGAGGTAGACGACGTCGAAGCCCATCTCCGCGATCGCGGGCAGGCGTTCGGCGGCCGTACGGAACGTGCCGTGCACCGGCGGATCCAGCTGTCCGCCCCGACCGCTCTCCGAGCGCGGGAAGAACTCGTACCAGGAACCGAACAGCGCCCGCTCCCGCTCCACGAGGAGCGGCAACGGGAGGGAGCGGGTGAGCCGTTCACGCAGCGGATGCTCCGCGAGAGTGGCCGACACCTCGGGGGCCAGGGTCGCCGCGAGCCGGTCGGCCGGCGTCCGTGAGTGGTCACGCAGGGCGTCCGCGGCGGCCAGCACCGTGTCCCGGCCGATCCCCTCGGGCACCCCGGCGGCGGCCCGCTCGTGGAGTACGGCACCCTCCTCCAGGACGATTCCGACGTCGATCCCGGCCGGGATCTTGACCTCGGCGGCGCGCCGCCACCCGGTCACCGGGTCGCTCCACGCCTCCACCCGGTAGGTCCAGTGGCCCATTTCCGACGGAGTGACACGGGCGCCCCAGCGGTCGCTTCCGGGGGCCAGTTCACGCATCGGTGTCCACGGTCCGGGGCGGCCGCTCGGATCACACAGGACGACATTGGCGCCGACCGCGTCATGACCCTCGCCGAAGACGGTTGCGGTGACCTGGAAGGTCTCGCCCACAACCGCCTTGGCGGGCCGTCTGCCGCATTCGACGACCGGCCGCACATCCATGACGGGTATGCGGCCGGTGTCCGTGTTCGCGTCCATGCGTCTCGCCTCCGCGGTTCTGGGCCCGAATCGTCGTTGCCGCGAAAGGCCCTTTCGGTGCGGTCCTCGGGACCGTCGTTCAGATCCGTGCCGGAACGTCCTGCAGATAGACCTCGGCGGCGTTCGCCGCCTCCCGCGCGCAGCGCTTCCCCATCAGGACGCACAGGGTGTATCCGGTGTTCTCGAAGTTCCCCCGCACCACACGGTCGGCGGGAGTCGCGAGAAGCAGGCGTTCCCATGCCCGGTAGCGCTCCAGATGCCTGGCGACCTCGGCTTTGGCAGGCAGCAGCATCACGCTGGTCACCTTCCCGATCTCTCGATCGCGCACAGCTCGCCTGGCCGGCGAGTGAGGGCCGTACGCGAAGGGGAGCCGTCCCGTCACGGAGCGACACCCTCACTCATGGTGCCTGTACTGCGACCGAGCGTCTTGTTGGTTCTTCAACGACATTGCGGGTGTCCTCGTGTTGCACGAATGGAGTAGCCCTCTCATTCTGTAGGTGACTCAGGAGCGATCAATGCTCACGCTTCGTACTCGGGGCTCGGTCCCGCAGGGGGCGAGGAGGAGCAAGAGCTTCGCCGGTGAGGAGCCAACGACGATGAAAGCCGCAGTTCCCTGCTACTACCACCTCGACGTGGAGCTCAGCCAGGAAAAGGTCGGACAGGTCAGGCGGATCCTGGCCGCGCATCTCCGGTACTGGAACCTGGAGAATCTCGTCGATTCCGTCTGCCACTGTGCGGAAGCGCTGCTCCGCACGATCGAGCAGCACGCCGCCGACAAGAACACGACGATCGAGATGTGGTGGAACGGCCAGCACCTCATCGCCGCCGTCTCGGACAACAGCCAGGACATCCGCCCGCACAACGCGCCGCAGGGATGTCTCGCCCAGATCGCCGCCCTGAGCGACGGCTGGGGCTGCTGTGCCACGGACGTCGGCGGGAAGATCATCTGGTTCTCGTGGCGGGCTCGCGCCGCCGAACACGCCCCGCTGGACCCGCCCGTGCCGGCGCCCAGCCTGCGCGAGGCGCGCCTGACGCCCCGGTACGCGGTGCTGCCGGAACCCGCGCTCGCCGCAGTCCGCGACGAGATCGAGTCGGTCGCCGCACGCGGGTGACCGGTCAGCGGACCCGGCCGTGATCCTCGTACGGTCAACACGTACGTACCCGGAACGGGCGCCCTTTCCCTGAGGGCGTGACATACAACGGCGAAGGAACCGACTTCGCCCGATTCACCCAAGTCGCCGAGCGCGTCGATCTCGCACTGATCGACGCGCTCGGCGCCGTCCGGACGGTCCCGCTCGCCGGGGTCGGCGGCTTCGTGCGGCGCCGCTGCCTCCCGGGGGCGGCCCCGGGCAGAGCTGCGGCCACCGGGCGCACGGTCCCGGGGGCCGGGCCCAACCGACCGCCCCTGGCGGCGAGTTCACCGACGCCGCTCCCGCCGGGGCGACGCGTGCCAGAATTGCGGCGTGGATCGGGGGATCCTCGAACGGGACCTTGAACTCGCTCGACTGGCTGCCGTGGCGCGCGAGGCGGCCGACGGCGCCGGGTCTGTGGCGCTCGTCTTCGGCGAGGCGGGCATCGGCAAGTCCAGCCTGGTCAAGGCCTTGCCCGGGGTGCTGCCCGGAGCGGCGCGGCTGCTGGTCGGAGCGTGCGACGACCTCACGACGCGACGCCCCCTCGGACCGTTCCGCGACCTCGTCGGCAGCGTCGGAGCGGACCTGGCCCGTGCGCTCACCGAGGGCGGCGACCGCCATCGGGTGTACGACGCCCTGCGCGCCGAGCTGAGATGCGCGCCGCATCCCGTCGTACTCGTCGTCGAGGACGTGCACTGGGCCGACGAGGCGTCGCTGGACGCCCTGCGTTTCCTCGTCCGCCGGGTGGAGAGGCTCCCGGCGGTACTCGTCCTGACCTACCGCGACGACGAGTTGGACCGGGAACACCCGCTGCGCCATCTGCTCGGCCAGGTCTCCCGGGCCGAGCGTGTGCACCGGTTGCCACTCGAACGGCTCTCCGCGGCGGCGGTCCACCGGCTGAGCGCGGCCGGCGGACTGGATCCCGACCAGGTCTACGAAGTCACCTCGGGCAACCCGTTCTTCGTGGCGGAGGTGGTGGAGGCCGGTGGCACCGGGGGTGTACCGCCGACGGTCGTCGACGCGGTGCTGGCCCGGCTCGGGGGACTGGACGACGGCACCCGGGACGCGCTGGAGCAGTTGGCCGTGGTCCCGTCCGCCGTCGAACGACCGTTGACCGATGCGCTGTTGCCCGGGGGGATGGCCGCGCTGGCGGCCGCCGAACAACGCGGCTTCCTGGTGGTCACCCCCCAACGGGCCTGCTTCCGGCATGAGTTGATCCGCCGCGCCGTCGCCGACTCGCTGCCCGCCGCACGGCGGATCGAACTCAACCGGCGGGTGCTCGCCGCGCTCGTCGCGACGCCGGACTCCGACGCCTCCCGGATCGTCCACCACGCGGCGGGGGCCGGGGACGCCGAGGCCGTCGCCCAGTACGGTCCGGGCGCCGCCCGTGACGCCTCCCGCGCGGGCGCCCACCGCGAGGCGGCGGCCCATCTGCGCCTCGTACTGGAGCGGAGCGAGCTGTTCGGCCCGGCCGAACGCGCCGGACTCCTGGAGCGGTTCGCGATCGAGAGCTACACCATCGCCGACTCCGCGGCCGCCGTCCGCGCCGAGCGGGAGGCGGTCGCGCTGCGCAGGTCGCTCGGGGACACCCGGGCGCTGGGCGCCGATCTGCGCTGGCTGTCGCGCATCCACTGGTGGGCCGGGGACTCCGGGCAGGCGCGCGCGGCCGCGCGGGAGGCCATCGCCGTCCTGGAGGAGGCGGGCGACGACCGGCTCCTCGCGCTCGCCCTCAGCAACACCTCCCAGCTGCACATGCTGTCCGACCGGCACACGCAGGCCGTCGCCTTCGGCGAGCGTGCCATCGAACTGGCCCGCCGGGCCGGGGACGTGGAGATCCTGGCGCACGCACTCAACAACGTCGGCACCGCCCGCTGGCGGGCCGGAGATCCGCTGGGCCGGGCCCAGTTGGAGGAGAGTCTCAAGGTGGCCCTCGGGGTGGGGGAGGTCGAGCACGCCTGCCGGGCGTACGCCAACATCATCTGGTCCCTGCTGGAGAACCTGGAGTACGCCGAGGCGGACCGCTTCCTCGTCCCGGCCATGCGACTGGCGGACCGCGCCGAACACCTCGGCTTCCTCAGCTACTTCAACGTCGAGCTGGCCCTGCGCCGGTTCGCCGCCGGCGCCTGGGGCGAGGCCGAGAAGTATGCCGAGTTCGGCGTGCACGACTTCGCGCCCGCGCGCTGCCCCGCGCTCACCGTGCTCGGCCGGGTGCGCGTTCGCCGCGGCACCGACGGGGCGGACGAACTGCTGGCGCGGGCCGGGGAGATCGCGGAGCGCAGCGCCGAGCTCCAGCGCACCGCCCCGGTGGCCGCGGCACGGGCGGAGTCGGCCTGGCTGCGCGGTGAACCCGACGCCGTCGTCGCGGCGGCGGCGCCCGTGTACGAGGAGGCCTGCCGGCTGGCCGCGGTCAACTACCGCGCCGAGCTGGGCTACTGGCTCGCCAAGGCCGGACAGTCCGTCGCCGCGGACCCGTCCGGCCATCCGTACGCGCTCCAGACCGCGGGTGCCGGACGGGCGGCGGCGCACGCCTGGCAGACCGCCGGGTGCCCGTACGAGCATGCCGCCGCGCTCGCCGAGAGCCCCGACCCGGACGACAAACTCGCCGCCCTCGCCGCGCTGGACACCCTCGGCGCGGGTCCGCTCGCTCGGCTGGTCCGCGCGGAGCTGCGCGCGCTGGGCCTGCGCCGGATCCCGCGCGGCCCACTCGCGGTGACCCGGGAGAATGCCGCCGGTCTCACCGAACGGCAGGTCCAGGTCATGCGGCTGCTGGTACAGGGGCTGACCAACGGCGAGATCGCCGAACGCCTGGTCGTCTCGGTGCGCACGGTCGACCATCATGTCTCCGCCGTCCTGGACAAACTCGGCGTACACACGCGGCGGCAGGCCGCCGCCCGCGCCATGGAGCTGGGACTGCTGCCCGCCGCCGAAATGTAGGCACCCCAGGTCGCCGAGCTGGGTGGGTGCCACGGATGTACCCTGGTCATGAATCGGGCTAGAACGGGCACATCGGACCCATCGGCGGGGACCGGCCCAGGGCCCGTGTGCCGGGACCTGGGGGCGGTCCCCAGATACGGGGATGCACATGTCCATCACACCGGTACAAGCGGCGCGCCAGGAACTGTCCGGATTCAAAGGGCAGCTGATCGGCCCGGAGGATTCCGGATACGACGAGGCCCGCGCCGTCTACAACGCGATGATCGACCGGCGGCCCGCCCTGGTGGCGCGCTGCACCGACCCGGACGACGTCGCCCTGATCATCGGCTTCGCCCGGGAGCACGCACTCCCGCTGGCTGTGCGCGGCGGCGGTCATCACGGGGCGGGCCTGAGCACCTGTGACGACGGCGTGGTCCTCGACCTCTCCCCGCTCAAGGACATCGAGGTCGATCCGGCCGCGCGCACGGTACGCGTCGGCGGCGGCTGCGTCTGGGGCGAGGTCGACCGCGCCACCAACGCGCACGGACTGGCCACACCGAGCGGCATCATCTCCACCACGGGCGTCGGCGGCATCACCCTCGGCGGCGGCCTCGGACATCTCACCCGCAAGTGCGGGCTGACCATCGACAACCTGCTGGAGGCGGACCTGGTCCTGGCGAACGGTGAGCGCGCACGGGCCAGTGCCGACGAGAACCCCGACCTCTACTGGGCGATCCGTGGCGGCGGCGGCAACTTCGGTGTCGTCACCTCGTTCCTGTTCCGGCTGCACGAGGTGAGCACGGTCGTCGCGGGGCCCACCTTCTGGCCCGTCGAACTCGGCGCCGAAGTCCTCACCGCCTACCGCGACTTCATTCCCAACGCGCCCCGCGAACTGGGCTGCTTCTTCCTCTTCGGCTCGGTCCCGCCCGGTCCGCCGTTCCCGGAGGAGATGCACCTGAAGAAGGTGTGCGGTGTGGTGTGGTGCCGCGTCGGGGACGACGCCGACGCGGCGGCCCGGGACATGGCGCCGCTGCTCGACGCCCTGCCCGCGCCCCTGCTGCACGGCCCGGCGCCGATGCCGCACCCCGCGATCCAGTCCGCGTTCGACGGCGTCTACCCGCCCGGCGACCAGTGGTACTGGCGAGCGGACTTCGTCGACGAGATCCCCGCCGAGGCCGTCGACCTGCATGCCAAGTACGGTGCCGAGGCGCCGACCTGGAAGTCGACGATGCACATGTACCCCATCGACGGCGCCGTCCACGACGTCGCGCCGACGGACACCGCCTGGAGCTACCGCGACGCCAACTGGGCCTCCGTCTTCGTCGGAGTGGACCCCGACCCGGCCAAGGCCGATGTCATCAAGCAGTGGAGCGTCGACTACTCCGAAGCCCTCCACCCGTTCTCCGCGGGCGGCGCGTACGTCAACATGATGATGGACGAGGGCCAGGAGCAGGTACGGGCGAGCTACCGCGACAACTACGCCCGGCTGGCCCGCGTGAAGGCCGAAGTCGACCCGGGCAACCTGTTCCGCCTCAACCAGAACATCGAGCCGGCGACATCCGACTGACGGCTCGGGCGGGTTGGCTCACGACTTGCGGGCCACGCCTCCGTGGACGTCCGTGGGCTCGGGCGACGTACCGGGCTCCGGACGCCACAGGGGGCAGGACACGATGCCGGGCTCGACCAGTTCGAGCCCCCCGTAATACGCGCCGATCTGCTCGGGGCTGCGCAGCACGTAAGGAATCGCGCCCGTGTCGTCGTACCCCTGCTGGGCCTCCTTGAGTGCGGCGTCGGTGTCCGTGCTGTCGTAGTGCACGAAGTAGCTGCCGGAGGGAAGCGCCGCCTGGAGCCGCCGGACGATCGACCTGGCTTCGTCGTAGTCCTGGATGTGGCCGAGGATGCCCATCAGCATGAGGGCGACGGGCCGGGAGAAGTCGAGGATCCGGGACGCCGCCTCGATGATCTTCTCGGGCTCGTGCAGATCCGCGTCGATGTAGTCGGTGACGCCCTCGGGTGTGCTCGTCAGCAGCGCCTGGGCGTGGCGCAGCACGAGCGGGTCGTTGTCCACGTAGACGATGCGGGACTCGGGCGCCACCCGCTGGGCGACCTGGTGGGTGTTGTCGTACGTGGGCAGCCCCGTGCCGATGTCGAGGAACTGACGGATGCCGAGCTCGCCGGTCACGAAGGTGACGGTACGGATCAGGTAGTCGCGGGAGGCGCGGGCCATGGTCTCGATGTTCGGGGCGACTTCGCGGTAGGCGTCACCCGCCACCCGGTCCACCTCGTAGTTGTCCTTCCCGCCCATCCAGTAGTTCCAGATGCGAGCCGAGTGCGGCACCGTGGTGTCGATCTTCGACAGTGCGTCCTGGTCGGGGGCGGGTCGGTCCGTCATGAGAGTTCTCCTGCCGTGCGTCACGCGGTCGGATCTCTAACCTAGCGTCAACATGCGTACGTAAAGCCCGAGTTGATGGATCGTGTGGGTGGAGACCCGGACGGGTTGGGCCGGTTCTCCGGTGTCGACGGTGATCACGGGGACATGCTGGGCCAGGGTGCGCAGCACCCGCTCGTAGGCGCCGGCCGCCTCGGCGTCGTCCGTCTCACCCGTCATGTGGACCAGCGCGCCGTCGCGTTCGGCCACCGCCTCCGCGAAGTCGAGCGCCTGGATCCAGGTCACCCGGGAGCGCCCGCGGCGCAGCGGTCCGTAGACCAGCTCGTGGACGAGGCCGCCGTCGACGGCCAACCGGCCCGGAGCGGACAGGAGTTCGCGGTACGGCTGGGTGGGGTCCACATGATGAAGGTGCCCGTGCAAGGGGCGGATCATGAAGTGATGGCGGGCCAGCTCGGCGAGCAGGGCGCGCCTGTCGAGACCGTCGGGACCCTCGACGACAAGGGTCCGGCACCGCGTGAGGGCCTGGTGGAGGATCATGCCCGTACCCACTCCCTCCGGGACGACCGGCTCAGCCAGTGTGGGGGGACAACCCGCACGGCGGGAGTGTGCGTGCGGGTTGTCCGGTTGTTGGGGCGTAGTTGCGGCCCTGCTGGAGGTGCGGCGCCGGTTCCGCTCAGGCGATCAGGAAGTCGGCCTGTCCGGACTTGGCGCCCTCGATGAACGCGGCCATCTCGTCGCGGGAGCAGATCAGCGCGGGCCCCTCGGGGTCCCGCGACTGGCGCAGGGCGACGCTCCCGTCGGCAAGTCGCTTGGCCTCGACGCAACTTCCGCCGTTGGTACCGCTCCAGGGCTTGCGCCAGCCCTCGGTTCCCAGCTCGACCGCGGACATGCCGTTGTGCACGGATCCCATGGATCACAACTCCTTACGCAGTTCACCCAGGATGGCCCTGGTCCGGGCGACCGGCTCCGCCTGTACGGACATCCGGTCCAGTACTTCGAGATAGCTGACGACGTCGTCGGGCCGGTCGACGTAGACCGCGCCGACCAGGCTCTCCGTGTAGACGATGTCGGGGAGTTCGGAGAAGCCGAAGCGGAAGTGGTGGAAGGGGCCGAACGCGCCCGGATGGGCGCCCACGCCGAAGCGCATGATCTGGATGCGGACCTTCGGCATCTCCAGGACCTCGGTCAACCGGTCGAACTGCGCCCGCATCACCTCCGGACCGCCGACCGGGCGGCGCAGCACCGTCTCGTCCAGGATCGCCCAGACGGCCGGCGCCTCGGGCTTGGCGAGCAGGTCCTGACGCTTCATCCGCAGGGCGACGCGGCGGGCGATGTCCCCCTCCGGCTCGTTGGGGAAACCGACGCGCATCAGCGTGGTGGCGTAGTCGTGGGTCTGCAACAGGCCCGGAACGTAGTGGGGTTCGTAGAGGCGGATGACGCTGGCTTCGCTCTCGAGGCTCACGTAGGCGCTGAACCATTCCGGCAGTACGTCGCGGTACTTGTACCACCAGCCCGGCTGGTTGGCCTCCCTGGCCAGGGCGAGGAAGTCGTCGACCTCCGCCGCGGGGACCCCGTAGGCGCGGAGCAACTCCCTTACGTACGGGATGCGGAGTCCGACCTCGGCCTTCTCGATCCTGCGGACCGTCAGAGCGGTGACCTCAAGGGCACGTGCCGCCTCCTCGAAGGAGACTCCCGCCTGTTCCCGCAGCTGCCGCAGCCGTTTCCCGAGAACCATCCGCAGGACCGTCGGCGCGCCGGCGCCGGAGCGGTTCTCGCTCACGTCCTACCTCCCGGGAACGGCCGTCTCAGCGTGCAGTGTGCCACGCGGTCGATGACAGTGACAGAGCGATGCGGATCGTTCTGAAATTATCAGAACGCCGGTTGCACAGGCCCTCGGCGGGCCACCATAGTGATCGAGTGACCTGTCGCACATTCGGCGACGATCACGCTCAACTGTGCTCGTTCGTACCGGAATTGAAGTCTCGGCAGGTATCGGTCGAAGCGCAGCCGCACGTGGATGTGAGGCGATACGGGATGACCACCGTGACCGAGGGACAGACGAGGACCGCCGGCAGGACCGCCGGGGGCAATCGGGTGCTGGGGGCCGCGCTCAAGGAGGCCGGCTGCTCCTACGCCTCCCTCGCCCTGCGGGTCAATGAACTGGGGCGCCGCCAGGGCGCGGACTCCCACTACGACAAGGCATCGGTCACCCGATGGCTCCAGGGCCAGCAACCGCGGGGCAGCACGCCGGAGTTGATCGCCACCGTACTGTCCGAGCGGCTCGGCCGCGCGCTGTCTCCCGCGGACCTCGGCTTCCACTCCGATCTCCAGCGCCCGGTCGCGAGCAGAGCGCTCGTCTACGGCGAGGACGTGGCGGAGACCCTGCACACGCTGGCGGAACTGGGCTCCACCGACATCTCCCGCCGCAGCCTTCTCGGGGCGGTCCCCTTCGTCGCGGCGGCCCTGACGACACCTCAGCGTGAGTGGCTGCTCTGGCTGTTGGAGCACCAGGACACGGTGGCGTCGACCCTGCCCGTGAGCGGCGGGCCGGTCGAGCAGGTGCACGCGATGATCGCCGTGTTCGACCAGATGGACAACCACTACGGCGGCGGCGGGGTCCGCACCAGCATCGTGCACTACCTGTCCACCGAGGTCGTCCCGATGCTGCAGCAGCGCGGTACCCCGCCCCGGCAGCGCCGTCAGTTGTACGCGGCCGCCGCGCGCCTCGCCGCGATGGCCGGCTGGAGCTCGTACGACGCGGGGGAGTACGGCCTCGCCCAGCGCTACATGACCCAGGGGCTACGCCTGTGCGCCGAGGGCCGCGACCGGGTGCTGGGCGGCCAGATCCTCGCGGGGCTCTCCCACCTCGCCACCAACCTGGGCCGCCCCGACGAAGGCGTGGCACTCGCCCGCGCCGGAATCGTCACGGCACGGGGGGCGGGCAGCCCCCTCGGCCTGATGCGGCTGTACGCGATGTCGGCGCGCGGACACGCCGCGCAGGGACGCCCGGACGACGCCTCCGAGGCGCTGCGGCTGGCGGAGCGGCAACTGGCCGCGAGCAAGGGGGCCGAGCAGGAGTCGCTGTGGGTCCGCTATCTGGACCACCACTACCTCCAGGCCGAGTCCGCCCTGTGCTTCCGCGACCTGGGGCTCGCCCGCCAGGCCGAGCGCACGGCGAGCGAGTCGCTCGGCTCGGGCACCGACCGGCGCAGGCGCCAGGCCATCAGTCGCTCCGTCCTGGCGACGGCGCACCTCCAGCAGGACCGCCTGGACGAGGCGGTCGGCACCGCGACCCTGGCCCTCGAAACCCTCAGCGCCGTCCACAGCGAACGCTCCGTCCAGGCCCTGCGCGACTTCCGCAGGCGCCTCGACCCCCGTCGCGGCGAGCCCGTCGTGCAGGAGTTCGAACGCCGCTCCCGCGGTGTCCTCGGGGCGGCGGCGTGAGCGCCGGGCAGCTCACCGACGGGCCGGGCACGGTGTCATGACCCCGAGCGGCGCCGCCGTTCCGCGGCGCGGCTCAGTACCCCTCGGGGGAGGGGGCGTTCTGGGCGCGGTCGACCGGGAGGTGCGCGCCGGAGATCCCGCTCGACCAGTCCGAGAGCAGGAACGCCACGACCCGGGCGACCTCCTGCGGCGCCACCGGCGCACCGCCCGGCAGCTCCGCCGCCACGAAGCGGGCGAACGCCTCGGGATCCTCCCGGCGCATCCGGTCCCAGCGCCGGCCGGGGATCAGCATGGAACCGGGGGAAACCGCGTTCACCCGGATCCCGTCCGGACCGAGCTCGCGGGCCAGCGACGAGGCCAGCTGTATCTGCGCGGACTTCGCGACCGAGTACTGCGCGGGCGGTCCCGGCTTCCAGCCGGAGATCGAGGAGATCACCACCACGGAGCCGCCGCCGGCGGCCCGCAGATGCGGGACCGCGGCCCGCACCAGCCGGGTCGCGTGACCGACGTTCACCGCCCAGGTCGCCGCCCAGTCCTCCGCGTTCGCCTGCTCGAAGCCGCCCCCGCGGGATCCGCCCGTGCAGGCCACGACACCGTCCAGGCCGCCGAAGAGTTCCGCCGTGTCCTCGACGAAGCCTTCGAGTTCCTCGGGTGCGGTGACATCGAGGCACCGGGTGAACAGGCCGGGGCCCATCGAAGCGGCCAGTGCCTCCAG
The DNA here is from genome assembly GCF_055567635.1 of Streptomyces sp. NPDC026500. NCBI lineage: Bacteria > Bacillati > Actinomycetota > Actinomycetes > Kitasatosporales > Streptomycetaceae > Streptomyces > Streptomyces sp. NPDC026500. The sequence goes on from NZ_JBVHQB010000055.1 coordinate 12,684, forward strand.
ACCCCGCGCGGTGCGCGCACAGGTGGCCACCCGCACGCCCTCATCGGACAGCAGCCGCACGATCTGCTCGCCGAGTCCTCGCGTACCGCCGGTGACCAGCACCCGTTTGTCACGCAGTCCGGCTCGGCCGGTCTCACCGTCAAGGGACACCGTCGCCCGGCCCCCGCTCCCGTTCCTCACAAGATCGAACATACATCCCACGCCACTACGTGCTTGCAACCGGACAACCCGAATACCCCCTGGTCGCCGAGGCAGTCCGACGTGTTGGCTGCACGGGCAGCCGCCGAGACAACCTCCCCCCGCGCTGCACCCGAAGGAGGACCGATGACGGCATCCAGGGCACCGCGCCGCGGGCCGTCGGCATCACCGGCCCCCGAAATCCGGGCTCTGGAGCGCGGGACGCGGGCTTCGGAACAGCGGGCGTGCGACGCGGACGAGCACGGGCTCCGCCCCCGCCCCACCGAGCCCTCGACGCCGACGGAACCGGAGCCGTCCGGGACCCCGACCTCGCCCGCACGTTCCGCGTCGTCCGCGGCCTCCGTCGGTACCGGGCCGTCCGGGACCCCGGCCTTTCCCGCAGGTTCCGCGTCGCTCGCGTCGTCCGTTGCCTCCGTCCGGCCGTCGGAGCCCCCGGCCTCGCCCACGGATTCGGCGTCGTCCGCGGCCCGCGACCTCCCCGTGGTGCCCGTGCCCACCGGGTCCGTCGGGCCGAGCGTCATCCCCGCGAGCCCGGTACGCGGCGTACACCTCCTGCGGACCACCGTCCCGGCGCACCCGTCGCGGGTGCCCGGTGTGCGGGCCATGGTCGCCGAGTACCTCACCCGCCTGCGGCTGCCGCCCGAGCGCGCCGACGACGCGGTGCTCGCGGCCGGCGAACTCTTCACCAACGCCCTCAGACACGGCAGCCCGGACCGCGGCGACACCATCACCGTCATCGTCGAGTGCGACCCGTGCGAGCTGCGCCTGTCCGTCGCCGACCACTCGTCCGCCCTGCCCGCGCCGCGTACGGCGGGCGGAGCCGAGGAGTCGGGACGCGGACTGGCGATCGTCGCCGCGCTGACCGACGACTGGGGCATCGCGCCGGCCGACCCGGGCACCACGGGAAAGAAGGTGTGGTTCTCGATGGTGCTTCAGGGGGAGCCGTGAAGGCGTTCCCCGGGCACCCGGCCACGGACGCCGAGGCGCGGCCCGAGGGCCCGGGGGCCACGCCGATGGTCCCCGGGCTCGCCAGGGCCCTCGCGGGCGAGCTCGTACGCCGGGCCGACGAGGAGCGGAGCCTGATGCGCCAGGCACGCGACCGTCCCGCCGGGCCGAGCCGGGACGCCCTCGTCGCGTGCCGCGCGGGCAATGCCGAAGCACTCGCGACGATCGTCCGGCGACACGGCTGGCCGACCACCGACCAGGTCGGCGCACCCGCCTCCACGGCGGCCCTGATGATCCTGCTGCACGCCCCGGACCTCGGCCTGCAGCTCGGCTGCCGGGACCTGATCGCCCAGGCCGCGGCCGACGGACGCTGCCCCGCCCTGCACCACGCCTACATCGCCGACCACTGCGCCGTCGAACTGGGCCTGCCGCAGTTCTACGGCACCCGCGTCGATCCCAGCACGCTGCGCCCGTACCCCGTACGCCGGCCGGGGACCGTCGACGAACGGCGCCGTGATGTCGGCCTGGGTCCGCTCGACGAACAGCTGAGGCGCCTGCGCGAGGGTGCGTGAGGCGCCCGGGAAACGTGATGTGTAGCACGCATGTAAATGATCCTCAACGGCCTCGTCGAAAGGTTCTGGCTGGGCACGGCTTGATCGCCGATCAAGAAAGGGGAAATTGCTGGCCACGGCACGTTCGGCGCATTTGACACTTCGTTGAGGGCACAGATAGGAACAACCCTCTGAAGTGGAGAGGTGAACTGTGCGCGAGCCGAACGTGGTCGGGGACTGGCAGGAGTACGACGAGCAGGCCGGCCTGCGTGTTCGCGTCCATGGCGTGGAAAAGGCGGAGCCCCCGAAGGGGCGCGACGACGCCGCCGACGAACTCACCTACTTCAGATTTCGGGTGACCGTCGAGAACCGCGCCACCGAGCATTTCGGCATCCACCTCGAAGACGGCCAGATCGATATCCGCGTCGGCGCCGACGGCGAGAGCGCCTTCCTCGACTGGCGGAACTCGCAGTTCATCGAGGGTTTCGACATCTATCCCCTGCGCCGGGCCACCGCGGTCCTCTTCGCCGCGGGCCCCGACGCCGTCCTGCACCGGATGGACATCCAGGTCCAGCTGAAGGTCGACGACGAGTGGACCGAGCGCTACCTCTGGGCCGGCGGGATCGAGAACGACGCGGCCGTCGATGCGGGCGCGCGTCCCGACACGGCCAGGGACAGCCTCGCCTGTCAGGTCAGCAACTTCCTGAGGCGCGAGGCGGACTCCTGAGCCCGTCGGCCTGAGCATCGCCGCGCCCGGGGTCCCACCCGCCCGTGGAGACCACCCAAAGTGCGACGGGGCGGGCGAACGCCGGTTTTCGCCGCGGCGGGCTAAGGTCGCCAGGTGAGTCGAACCGAAGCGCGCTCCGAGGGGGCGGGTCCGTTCACGACCCGGCTGACCTGGCGTCTCATGGACGGGCGTACCGCGGTCTGGGAATCGCGCCTGGCCCGCAAACGCGGCCTGCTCATCGTGCGCGCCCCGGGTGAAGCGGAGGCCCGTTCGAAGCGGGCGGACGCCGTGTCGATCGGCCGGCTGCGCCGACTCAACGCCATCGCCGCGGCCGCGTTCACACTCGGCGGCCTCCTGTTCGCCCTCGGGGCCGGGGTCGCCCAGTTCGGCTCGGGCGGCGCGACGGGCGCCTGGATCTACTTCGTCGGCGGCCTGTTCTTCAACACCGGGGGCTACGCCTCGCTGCTCCAGGCGGTGAACGCTCCTCGCCGGGACAGTGAATCCGGTTCGCTGGCCGGGCGGCGCTGGAGGTGGTGGAGCTACGAGCCCGGCCGGATCGACTGGCTCAGTACCTTCGTGCTGTTCGTGGGAACGCTCGCGTTCGGCGTCAACCTGCTGGACTCGCTGCTGCGGGGACTCACGGTCCAGCAGATGGACCGGCTGATCTGGGCCCCCGACGTGGTCGGGTGCGTCCTGTTCCTGGTCTCCGGCCACCTCGCGCTGGTCGAGGTCTGCCACGGGCGTCCGCGCGTCCTCGCCGGCGACCTCGGCTGGTGGATCGCCGCGGTCAACCAGTTCGGATCCGTGCTCTTCTTCGTCTCGGCGCTGGCCGCCTTCACGCGCCCCGAGACCGGAAGTCTCGTGAACGTCGACATCGCCAACTGGGGCACCCTCGTGGGAGCGCTGTGCTTCTCGGTCGGAGGGGTGATCCAGTTCTTCGAGCGGCCCTGAGGGGTGTCGCGGGACGCGCGGACCCCGCTCCGGCGCTCGTCTAGCTGTATTGCCCTGTGAGGTTGGGGACGCGGCTGGCGGGTGGTTTGCCTGCGAGCGCGGTGTGTCCGCGGTGGTGATTGTAGGTGTGCAGC
>NZ_JBVHQB010000056.1:0-14960 GCF_055567635.1 Streptomyces sp. NPDC026500
ACGAGTACAAGACCCAGGACGAGAACCACCTCCTGGAGACCACCGGCAAGGAGCTGCGCAAGCTCATGTCGTGGGTGAGCGACGAAGAGGCGTAAGCCCCGCGACGGGGGCCGGGGCGGCATGCTCCGGCCCCTTCGTCGAACCCCGGGTAACACCGGGGGACACGGTCTTGGACATCCCGTCCAGCCACGGACGGGTGATCCTTCCGCGGAGGCGCAGGACGACCTCTGCGGCGCCACTACACTGCTCCACATCAACAACGCGTCAGGCCCACAGCGTCGTGCGTCTTCCACGCGGCTCAAGCGACCCCCAAGAAGTGCAGGCACGCCCCGGGGCCGCTACAAACCCTCCACCGCCTGCGGCCGTCGGGACGGCCGTCCGCATTGGACTTGTGAGGACTCACGTGAGCTCGAAACCTGTCGTACTCATCGCTGAAGAGCTGTCGCCCGCGACCGTAGACGCCCTGGGCCCGGACTTCGAGATCCGGCACTGCAACGGCGCGGACCGCGCCGAGCTGCTGCCCGCCATCGCCGACGTCGACGCCATCTTGATCCGCTCGGCCACCAAGGTCGACGCCGAGGCCGTCGCCGCCGCCAAGAAGCTGAAGGTCGTCGCACGAGCCGGCGTCGGCCTGGACAACGTCGACGTCTCCGCCGCCACCAAGGCCGGCGTGATGGTCGTCAACGCCCCCACCTCCAACATCGTGACCGCGGCCGAGCTGGCCTGCGGTCTCCTCCTCGCCACCGCGCGCCACATCCCGCAGGCCAACACGGCACTGAAGAACGGCGAGTGGAAGCGCAGCAAGTACACCGGTGTCGAGCTCGCCGAGAAGACCCTCGGTGTCGTGGGCCTCGGCCGCATCGGCGCGCTCGTCGCGCAGCGCATGTCCGCGTTCGGCATGAAGGTCGTCGCCTACGACCCCTACATCCAGCCCGCGCGGGCCGCGCAGATGGGCGTGAAGATCCTTACCCTCGACGAGCTGCTCGAGGTCGCGGACTTCATCACCGTGCACCTGCCGAAGACCCCCGAGACCCTCGGTCTCATCGGTGACGAGGCACTGCACAAGGTCAAGCCGACGGTGCGCATCGTCAACGCCGCGCGCGGCGGGATCGTCGACGAGGAGGCGCTGTACTCGGCTCTCAAGGAGGGCCGCGTCGCCGGCGCCGGCCTCGACGTGTACGCGAAGGAGCCCTGCACGGACTCCCCGCTGTTCGAGCTCGACGAGGTCGTCTGCACCCCGCACCTCGGCGCCTCCACGGACGAGGCGCAGGAGAAGGCCGGTATCTCCGTCGCCCGCTCGGTGCGCCTCGCCCTCGCCGGTGAGCTCGTCCCGGACGCGGTCAACGTCCAGGGCGGTGTCATCGCCGAGGACGTCAAGCCCGGTCTGCCGCTCGCCGAGAAGCTCGGCCGCATCTTCACCGCCCTCGCGGGCGAGGTCGCGGTCCGCCTCGACGTCGAGGTGTACGGCGAGATCACCCAGCACGACGTCAAGGTGCTCGAACTCTCCGCGCTCAAGGGCGTGTTCGAGGACGTCGTCGACGAGACCGTGTCGTACGTCAACGCCCCGCTGTTCGCGCAGGAGCGCGGCGTCGAGGTCCGTCTGACCACGAGCTCGGAGTCCCCCGACCACCGCAACGTGGTCACCGTGCGCGGCACGCTCAGCGACGGCCAGGAGGTCGCGGTCTCCGGCACGCTGGCCGGCCCGAAGCACCTGCAGAAGATCGTCGCCGTCGGTGAGTACGACGTGGACCTCGCGCTCGCCGACCACATGGTCGTGCTGAGCTACGAGGACCGTCCCGGTGTCGTCGGCACCGTCGGCCGCATCCTCGGCGAGTCCGGCATCAACATCGCCGGCATGCAGGTCGCCCGCGCGGCCGTCGGTGGCGAGGCCCTCGCGGTCCTCACCGTCGACGACACGGTGCCGCAGAGCGTCCTCACCGAGCTCTCCGACGAGATCGGCGCGACCTCGACGCGGTCGGTCAACCTCGTCTGAGGTCCGTCCGCGACGGCCTTTCACACGGCAGCAGAGGGCCGGGACACCCACGGGTGTCCCGGCCCTCGCGCGTCGCGGGAGACTTCAACCGCGGGAGACCTCAGCCGCGGGACGCCTCATGCTGACGGTGTCGACTCCGGCTCGATCAGGCCCTCGCGGTAGGCGATGGCCACGGCCTCCGTGCGGCTCGCGGCACCCAGCTTGGCGAGGATGTTCGAAACATGGACGCTCGCCGTCTTGCCGCTGATGAACAGCTCCTCGCCGATCTGGCGGTTGGTGCGCCCCCGGCCGAGCAGCCGCAGCACATCGCTCTCCCGGGCGGTCAGCGCGGCGATGCGCTCCCCGGCGGCCGGTGACTCGGCGAGGCCGCCCCGCCGGACGAGCGCGTCCAGGGCCTCGTGCAGCGGCGCCGCACCGAGGCGCAGGGCGGTGTCCTGGGCCGCGCGGGCCTGTTCGGCGGCCTCCTCACGGCGGCCGGCCGCGAGGAGCGCCTCCGCGAGCCGCCGTCTGCTGCGGGCCAGCTCGTACGGATCGCCGTAGCCGAACGCCGTCACGGCCCGCTCCCAGGCCGCCACGTCCGGACCGGTGCGGGCGCGCAGCCACTCCGCCTCGGCGCGGGCGAGCCAGGCCAGACCCTCGGGTCCTTGTTCGCTGCCCTGTCCGCTCCGGGCCGCCGTGCTCCTGGCCAGCTCCACCAGCTCGGTCGCGGTGTCCGCCCAGCGATCGCCGCCCGCCGGGCCGCCGGACCGGCGTGACTCCTCGGCCGCGTCCGCGACCGCCGCCAGGGCGAGCGCGGCGAGCCGCACCACGACGGGGGGCAGGTCGGCGCCGGAGGCGTCCGTGAGGGCCTCGGCCGCGGTGCGCAGTCGTCGCACGGACTCCTCGGCGTCGCCGCTCTGCGCGGCCGCGTCGGTCAGCACGATGCTCGCGACGAGTGTCGCCATCCAGTCGAACGGCCGGTCGAGCAGTGCGCGGGCCCCGGTGACGGCCGCGTCGTGCTCGCCGCGGGCGAGGGCGACGTACAGGGCGGGCCCCGTCGCGAACCCGCCCGCGACCGGCAGCAGTTCGGCGTCGTCGGCGGCCGCTCGCGCGCACTCGTCCCAGCGGCCCAGTGTGTAGAGAACCAGGGACTGGAGGTATCGCAGCTCAAGGGCGTACGGCGAGGAGAGGAGACCGGCACGGCGGGCGCGGTCCACGCCGTCGCCGAGCCAGGTCAGGCATTCGTCCAGGTCACCGGACTCGTAGGCGCCGATGGCCAGGTTGAAGAGCGCCCTCATCTCCACCGGGAAGTTCCGCGCGCCGTGGGCCAGTTCGCGGGCGTGGCGCAGCCGCTCGCGGCCCTTCGGGGTGCGCCGGTTGTCCGCTTCCATGCCGACCAGGGAGATCGTCAAGTCGGCCTGGGCGTCGGGCAGTCGGAGCTGCTCGGCGGTGGCCAGCGCCTGCCGGGCGACCCGCTCGGCGTCCTCGTCCCGCCCCACGTAACGGGCGGCCATGACGTGGGTCGCCGCCGCCCACACCCAGGTGTACGAGGGCGGCTCGGCGGGGATCATCGCGAGCGCCTCGCTGCTGTACGTGAACGCGTCCTTCAGGCTGTCGATCCGCATCAGGTTGCCCGCGAGGGTGTACCGCACCCGGGCGGCGAGCTCGGAGTCGGCATCCGAACCGGCCCGGGCGAGAGCGTCGCGCGTGAGGTGGACCGCGCGATGCGTCTCGCCGGCGCGGGCCGCGGCCGCCGAGGCGCGCAGGGTGAGGGCGACCGGGCCACCGCCCTCGGGGCGGGCGGTGGCGTCGACCACGGGCCACAGTTCGAGTGCGGCCTCCAGCTGGCGCAGCTCCTCGGCGGGCGCGCCGACGCGCTGCGCGTGGTCGGCGGCTTCGAGTGAGGCGGTGAGCGCGTCGGCCAGGTCGTGGCTCTCGCGTGAGTGATGGGCGCGCTCCGCCGCGTTCTGTGCCGAACGGGCCGGCCCCGCGAGGAGTTCGGCGAACCGCCCGTGCAGCCGCACCCGTTCGCCGGGCAGCAGGTCCGTGTACACGGCCTCGCGGGTGAGCGCGTGCCGGAACGAGTACGTAGCGTCGCCCCCGGGCAGCAGCAGCTGGTGGCCGACGGCCTCGCGCAGCGCCGACTCCAGCTCGTCCTCCGGCAGTTGTACGGCGGCACGCAGCAGGTCGTGCTCGACGCGGCGCCCCGCGACGGCCGCCGTGCGCAGCACCTGCTGGGCGGTCTCGGAGAGTTGCTCGATGCGGATGAGGAGGACGTCGGCGAGTCCGCTGGGCATGGCGGGGGAGGCGGGGTCGCCGTCACCGGGCAGTGCGGCCAGCAACTCCTCGGCGTAGAAGGCGTTTCCCTCGGCGCGCTCGACGATGCGGCGGACCGTGCTGTCGGAGACCGGGGCGGTGCCGAGCGCGCGCACGAGCCGGGCCACGTCGGCGTCGGCCATCGGCCGCAGCTCCAGCCGGTCGACGGCGGGCAGCCGGATCAGCTCGGCGAGCAGCGGGCGCAGGGGGTGGCGGCGGTGCAGGTCGTCCGCGCGGTAGGAGGCGAAGACCGCGAGGCGGCGGGCGGGGCCGCCGGGCGCGGGCCGCTGGAGCACGCCCCGGCTGAGCAGAAAGCGGAGCAGATCGCGGGAGGACTGGTCCGCCCAGTGGAGGTCTTCGAGGATCAGCAGGAGCGGGGCGACATCGGCCAGGTCGGCGAGGAGGCCCGCGATGCCCTCGAAGAGCTGGAGCCGGCCGCCCGGGTCCGGTGCGGTGCCGGTCCCCGAACCGGAGCCGGTCAGCCGGTCCACCGCCGGGTGGGCCGCGAGGGCCGGGGCGAAGCGGTCGTCGGCCGCCGCCGCGCCGAGGATCTCCGTGAACGGGAGATACGGCAGGCCCACGTCCCCGAGGTCCACGCAGTGGCCGGTCAGGACCGTCGTCCCGGCGGCGGACGCGCGTGCCGCGGCCTCCGTGAGCGTGCGGGTCTTGCCGACGCCGGCGTCCCCGGCCACCAGGACCGCGCGCGGGTCGCCGTCCCTGGCGCGCTCCAGCACGCCGGTGAGCCGGGCGAGTTCGTCCCCCCGGCCGATGAACGGCGTGCCGAATGTCTGTGCCACGAGCCCATCCTGGCACGCCCCACCGACAACTCCCCGGCGTCGGCCTCCCGGGGGGCTCCGCTCGGTTCCGGCCCCGCTCCCGGCCCGTTCTTCGGCCACCGGGCAGGTCCGCGAGCCACGGCGGCCCCACGCGCACGCCTGCCCCACATGAGCGGCTGTCCACGCGCGCGCGACGGCCCCACGCGCACGCCTGCCCCACACGGGCGGCGGCCCCACACGGGCCGCGGCCCCACGCGGGCGGCTGCCCGCGCGCGGGCACGCCGGGCGGGGCGCCGTGCGAGGCCGGAATCCCCTGCGCGCACACCGATGCCGGGCGGGCCGGAGTCGTCCGGCCCGCCCGACGGACGGGGGTTCAGGGTCGTCGGCCGCCCGGCGGGTGGCGTCAGGCGGGTGTCAGGCCGTTGCCCTGCTCGGACGCCGCTGCCTCGAGGGGCCTGTCGGCCGTTGGCTCAAGGGCTCCGTCGGCCTCGCGCACCGACACCTTGCGCAGGGTCGCCGTGGCCAGTGCCGCGGCGCCCAGCAGGAGGATCGTGCCCGCGACGGCCGCCGCCTGCATGCCGTTGGTGAAGGCCTCCCGGGCGGCCGCCGCCAGGGCCTGGCCCGCGTCGCCCGGCAGCTGTCCGGCCACGGCCAGCGCGCCGCCCAGCGTCTCGTGGGCCGCGGCCGGGACGCCGGCCGGGATGTCGTGGCGGTAGACCGCCGTGCCGATGGAGCCCAGGACGGCCATGCCGAGGGCGCCGCCGAACTCGGCCCCGGTCTCCAGCAGGGAGGAGGCCGAGCCCGCGTTGCCGACGGGGACGGTGCCGAGGGCCAGGTCCATCATCTGCGACATCACGATGACCATTCCGGAGGCGAGGACACCGGCGCCGGCCAGCACGAGCCACAGGGAGTCGGTGCCGGCGAAGGTCAGCAGACCGTAGCCGCAGGCGGCGATGACGAAGCCGCCGGAGACGACATGGGCGCGGTGGACGCCCTTCTGGACGAGCTGCGCGGAGACCGGCGCGGCCACACCGACCAGGACCGTCGGGAGCAGGGCCCACAGGGCGGCCTCCATGGAGCTCTTGCCGAGCACCGACTGGAGGTACTGGGTGGTGAAGTACGCCGAACCCAGCATGCCGAAGGAGGCGATCAGGTTCAGCACGACGGCGGGCGCGAAGCCGCGGCCGCGGAACAGGGCGGGGGAGATCAGCGGGGACTTCGCGGTGCGCTGGCGGTGGACGAACAGGGCGGCGAAGACCAGGCCGACGAGGACCGAGGCGACGTACTCGGTCCTCCAGCCCTCGGAGGGGATCTCCTTGACGCCGTAGATCACTGGCAGTACGGCGGCCATCGACAGCGGCACGCTGAGCAGGTCGAAGCGGCCGGGCGCCGGGTTCTTGGACTCGGGCAGCAGGATCGGGCCGAGGACCAGCAGCAGTGCCATCGCGGGCAGGTTGACCAGGAAGACCGAGCCCCACCAGAAGTACTCGACGAGGACACCGCTCATCACCGAACCGAGGGCGATGCCGCCGGTCATGACGCCGGACCACAGGCCGATCGCCTTCGCGCGCTGCCCTGGGTCCGTGAACATCGTGCGGATGATCGCCATCGTCGAAGGCATCAGGGTCGCGCCGCCCAGGCCGAGGACCGCGCGGGCCGCGATCAGCATCTCGGCGCTGTTCGCGTAGGCGGCCAGCACCGAGGCGGCGCCGAACGCGGCGGCGCCGAACAGGAGCAGCTTGCGGCGTCCGATGCGGTCGCCGAGGGAGCCCATCGTCATCAGCAGGCCGGCGAGTACGAACGCGTAGATGTCGAAGATCCACAGCTGCTGGGTGCCGCTCGGCTCCAGGTCCGCGCTGATCGAGGGGATCGCGAAGTAGAGGACCGAGACGTCCATCGAGACCAGGAGCAGCGGAAGCATCAGGACGCCGAGGGCGGTCCATTCGCGGCGGCCGGCCAGGGCGCCGGGGGCACCGGAGGCGGGAGTCGTGCTCGTCGGGTTCGTCATGACACGGACTGTACGGACGTCTTAAACGCTTGTCTAGTACGATCGTGTAAGACGCTCGTACTTGACGTTCGTATAGGACGGTTGTCTGAATCGCGGTAGGCTGGCCGGCATGGGACACCGTGAGGATCTGCTCGAAGGCGCCAAGCGCTGCCTGCTGGAGAAGGGCTTCGTGCGCACCACGGCGCGCGACATCGTCAAGGAATCGGGGACGAATCTCGCTTCCATCGGCTACCACTACGGGTCGAAGGACGCGCTGCTGACCCAGGCCTTCGTGGAGCTGATTCAGGAGTGGGGCGAGAAGTTCGACTCGCCCGTGTCGCGCGAGAGCGAGCCCGGGGGCTCCCTGGAGCGGTTCCACAGCGTGTGGGCCCGGATGCTGGAGTCCTTCGAGGACTTCCGGCCCGTGTGGGCGGCCAGCATGGAGATCGTGACGCAGGGGGACCGCGTACCGGAGCTGCGGGATCTGATGGCCAAGGCGCAGATCGAGGGACGCTCCGGACTCGTCGCGATGCTCACCGGGCGGGACGAGGAGACGCTCGACGAGCGGACCGTGAAGTCGCTCGGCGGCTTCTATCAGGCGCTGCTCAACGGCCTGATGGTCCAGTGGCTCTTCGACCCGGCGAGCGCGTCCACGGCGGACGATCTCACCGAGGGCCTGCGGCAGGTGATCGCCGGGGTGCATGAGGCGAACTGAACGTCCCCGGAACCAGGGGCTGTTGACGGACTGCAGCTTTCGCGACCTCATAAGCGGCGCATCCTGCGGGAACGCTGAAATCCGAGCTCGGTGAGCACCGCGTGTACCGGTCTGATGCGGAGCGATCTCGTTCGTGAAGGGCCGCTTGCGGTGACGGTAGGTAACGCCACGGCGGATCGGGCCAGGACTGCCGGAGTGCCCTCGAGGAGGGCGCCCCGGGGCCCGCTTCAAGCTCGGCCGGGACAGCGGTTCCCCGACCGGTCCTCGACGCCGGGCGCGGGGCCGAGGAGGCCGGAGGACCGTCGCGCGGCCGCGGGGGCTGCCGGCGGTTGATGCGCGATCGGCGACTGAGTGACGTTCTTCGGGCGTCACGCCCAGTGAGACGCAAGGGGTGCTTGGTCCCGTGTTCTCACTGGGCGGTTTCAGTGACGTGGTTGATGGCGGAGGCGGCGTCGTCGGTGGTGTGGGTGGGCCGGTATGCCGCTTCGGTCCATGGCCGGCTGCCTGGAGCATCGACGAAAGTGCTCTGCTTGCACCGACGGGCGGGTCCTGTCTGCGGTACCGGACATCGGCGCGGTGTCACGTGCTGTCGGTGGATGAGTACCAGTGGGGGGGCAGGATCGCGTCGACCGTCTCCTGTACCCGTTCGATGAGATCTGCCCTGTCGTTCAGTGCCCATGAGATGTGCTGAGCGCCGAAAAAGGCTGCGACGAGCACCCGGGCCAGGCGATCGGGGTCCACGCCTTCTGGGAGCTGCCCCAGGCGCTTCGCCTCCGTCAACGACTCCTGGCAGTGCGCGGTGAAGTCGACGAACGGACGGGTGGGAAGGCCGCTCCTGATCAGGTGGCGGTCCAGATGCAGGCGTACCGCGGCCTGGAACAGGGTGTCGTCGCGGAGGGTGACCGCTACGCGGTTCAGGAGTTTGACCGTAGCCTCCACAGGAGGCAGTTTGAGGCGTTTGACCCCGGCCGACAGAGCGGCCAAGCGGGCGAAGTACTCCTCGGAGACCGCGACGGCGATGGCTTCCTTGTTGGCGTAGTGGAAGTACACGGCCCCCTTGGTCACCCCGGCTTGATCGGCGATGTCGAGCAGCGTGACGTGGGCGTAGCCGTTCCGCGCGAAGGCCACCGCCGCCGCGTCGAGGATCTGGACGCGCGTCCGGATCGACCGCTGCTGTTTGGGGTCTTGCCGGACCGAGCGCTCCTCGCCGGAAGGTTTGGGTTCAAGGATGTGCACGTGGCGGCTCCCGCGTGAAGTCAACGGCGACTCGGTTGCCCGAAACCTACCATCGCGAACGTATTCCTCACGCCACTTGCGACGTCCTGGGGCGGATCGCGCTACCAAAGGCGCTGTTACGGCGGCGTTAATGGCGGATGTTGAGCGGCAGGCAGCGTGGTTGTGCGCCCGTCGATGTCCCAAAGAACGAGAAAAAACCGTTCGCGAAGGAATGAAAGAGTTCTATGGTGGACCACACGAGACCAGCTCGAGATGTGGAGCATGATGAGTTCCCAGAACGTCTTGGTGGTGCCTCAGCAGTCCACGGGGGTGGGCGAGTCGAGGGTTTTGGGTGAAGGACAGCGGCCGAGTCTCTCCGCGGTGGCCGTGGTCCCGATCGACTGTCTGCTGCCCGCGGACTCACCGCGTACTGCCGGAGAGGACCGCGCGCACACACGTGTACTGGCGGATTCCGGAGCGTCACTCCCTCCGATAATCGTCCACCGGCCGACCATGCGGGTCGTGGACGGTATGCACCGGCTCATGGCGGCGGGCATGCGCGGGGAGCGAGAGGTGTGTGTGCGGTTCTTCGACGGCGACGAGCGCGACGCGTTCCTGATCGCCGTACGGGAGAACACCGCGCACGGACTGCCGCTCAGCGCACGCGACCGCGCCTCGGCCGCCGCCCGCATCCTCCGGTCGCATCCGCACTGGTCCGATCCCGCCGTCGCATTGGCGGCCGGCCTCTCCGCTCGCACGGTGGGTGAGGTCCGGCGGGCGTCCCTGGACGAGAGCGAACAGCCCGCCGCGCGGCTGGGGCGTGACGGCCGGGTGCGGCCGTTGAACGCCGTCGAGGGGCGGGTTCGCGCCAGTCAGCTGATCGCGGAGATGCCGGGCGCCTCGCTGCGGGCGATCGCCCAGCGGGCCGGGATCTCCCCGGGCACGGTCCGCGACGTTCGCGACAGGATGAGCAGGGGCGAAGATCCGGTTCCAGCATCACTGCGCGCCTCGGACACGGGGGGAGGTTCCCCCGTCAAAGCCCCGCCGCGCGTGCGGCGCTCGGCGGAGGCGCGCGGCCCCGTGGACGAGCAGGGTCTGCTGAGGTCCCTCATGAAGGACCCTTCACTCAGGCTGACCGAGCGGGGTCGTTTCCTGTTACGGCTGCTCGGCGCGCAGGTATTACCCGACAGCCGGTGGACCGAGCTGAAGGAGGCCGTGCCGGAGCACGGAGCCCAGGTGATCAGTCAGCTGGCTCGGAAGTGCGCGAGTGCCTGGACCGAGTTCGCCGACGACCTGGAGCGGGCGGCCGCCGATTCGAGCGGCGAGTGAGCGTGGCCGGTCGCGTGCGACCGCGAGAGGGCCGGACGGCCACTGATGTCCGTACGGCCGAGGGCCTGTGCTGCGGCTATGCGGCGTCCGGGCGGCTCGCCTCTCGTGAAGTGGTGCGCGGATCGAGGGCACGACGACACGGGCCTGTGCAACTACGGGGGCTGTGCAACCACGGTAGTCCCGTGGTTGCACGGTGCCGGAGGCTCCGAGGCCGTCCGGCGGAGATGGGGGAGGCGGCGACACGTTGGCGGGATTCACCCTCTTCGGGTTTCACCATGCCGGAGGCGGCATCGCGGCGTTTTCCGGTTGGCAGCGTGCGCTGGGGCCCGGGGTCGAGGTGGTGCCGGTCGCGCTGCCGGGGCGCGGGTGGGACGGCCGTAGCCCGCGCTACGACGACCTGGACTCGTTGGTCGAAGCGCTCGCCGAGGATCTTGGGCCCCGGCTGTCGGGGCGGCATGTTCTGTACGGCCACAGCATGGGTGCACTGATCGCCTACCGGCTGGCCCGGCTGCGGGCCCGGCGGGCGCAGCGGCTCCCGGAACAGCTGCTCGTCGGGGCCTTCGGCGCACCGCATCTGCGTCATTCGTCCGGCGCCGCCGAGGACATGACCGACTCGGAACTGCTGCGCTGGCTGGTCGACACGTCCGACATTCACGCAGATCTCCTCAGCGGCACCGAACGGACGACCGTCATGCTCGCCCGGCTGCGGGAGGATCTGCGGATCTGCCGGCCCCAGTACGCGGCGGAGCGCATTGGCGTGCCGCTGTCCTGCCCGATCCATGTCTTCACCGGTACACGCGATCCCCTGGTGGACCGGACGGCCGCGACGGGTTGGAGCCGGCACACCAGCGCCGACTGCACCGTCCATGTGATCCCGGGCGGGCACTTCTTTCCCCGCGAGTCGAAAGGCGCTTTCTTCGGCGAACTGCGCTCCTTGCTCCGCGGTGAGCCGGCGGAACCTGTACACGGTGTCGGACGGACCAACTGATCAGGCGCGGAATGTGTATGAGTGAACCATGCACAACCTGGCGCCTGGATGAGCGATAAGTAATAATCCTTAAGCGCGATTAAGTCAGCGTCCATTGGTGAATTCGAGTTCCGATTCGAGCAGCGGCGGGGGAGTGTCTTGGCTGCGCGTAAACGTGTGAAAGAAGGCCTTGAAGGTGGTGGCCCGGGGGAAATGGTGCAGTTGCTCACGCCGGACGGCGAGCGTGTGCACCACCCGGACTACGACCTCGAACCGAGCCCCGAAGAACTCCGCGAGATGTACCGCCACATGGCGCTGACCCGCCGTGTGGACGCCGAGGGGGTCACCCTGCAGCGCCAGGGCGAACTGGGTCTCTGGCCCTCGTCTTTGGGGCAGGAGGCGGCCCAGGTCGGTTCGGGGCTCGCGATGCGCGCGGACGACCACGTCTTCCCGAGCTACCGGGATCACGGTGTCGCGCTCGCCCGGGAGGTCGACCCGCTGCACATCTTCCGGCTGTTCCGAGGCGTGAGTCACGGCGGCTGGGACCCAGCGGAGAAGAACTTCCATCTCTATACCCTCGTCATCGGGTCGCAGGTACTGCATGCCACTGGATATGCGATGGGTGTGGCCGACGAAGGCGCCGAGTCCGCGGTCATCGTCTATTTCGGCGACGGGGCGACAAGCCAGGGAGATGTGAGCGAGGCGTTCAATTTCGCCGCCGTCTACGATGCACCGGTCGTATTTTTCTGCCAGAATAACCAATGGGCTATTTCGCAGGGCGCGGAAAGGCAGAGCAAGGTTCCGATCCACCAGCGTGCCGCCGGCTTCGGTTTTCCCGGTGTCCGGGTGGACGGCAACGATGTGCTGGCCTGCCTGGCGGTTACCCGGGCTGCGGTGGGGCGGGCCCGTCAGGAACACAAGGCGACGCTCGTCGAGGCGTTCACCTACCGCATGGGCGCCCACACCACCTCCGACGATCCGACCCGCTACCGGCAGCCCGCCGAGCTGACGCAGTGGGCGCAGAAGGACCCGATCGCACGCCTGGAGAAGTACCTCCTGAAGAACGGGTGGGCCGACAGGGACTTCCTCTCCGTGGTCGAGAAGGAGGGCGATCAACTCGCCCAGCGCATCAGGGAGAGCGTGCGCGCCATGGCCGACCCGGGCCTCACGGAGTTCTTCGACACCACGTACGCGGGCGAGCACCCGCTGGTGACCGAGGAACGGCAGTGGTTCAAGGACTATGAGGCGTCGTTCACAGGGGGGAGCTGAGATGGCGACACTGACCCTCGCGAAGGCCATCAACGCGTCGTTGCGCAAGGCCATGGAGGACGACCCCAAGGTCGTGCTGATGGGCGAGGACATCGGAAAGCTCGGCGGTGTCTTCCGGGTCACCGACGGGCTGCAGAAGGACTTCGGAGAGCACCGGGTGAAGGACACCCCGCTTGCCGAGTCCGGCATCCTCGGCACGGCGATCGGACTCGCGCTGCGGGGCTACCGCCCCGTCGTGGAGATCCAGTTCGACGGCTTCGTCTTTCCCGCGTACAACCAGATCGTCACCCAACTCGCCAAGATGCGGGCCCGGTCGGGCGGCCGGATAGGCTTGCCGGTCGTCATCCGGATCCCGTTCGGCGGCGGCATCGGCGCTGTCGAGCACCACAGCGAGTCGCCGGAGGCGCTGTTCGCGCATGTCGCGGGGTTGCGGGTCGTGTCGCCGTCCAACGCCGACGACGCGTACGCGATGCTCCAGCAGGCCATCGCCGTGGACGACCCGGTGATCTACCTCGAGCCCAAACGCCGGTACTACGACAAGGGCGAGGTGGACCCGGCGGCGGCACCGCACCCGCTGCACTCCGCACGCGTGGTACGCCCCGGGAGCGACGCGACGGTCCTCGGGTACGGGCCGACGGTACGTGCTGTGCTGGAGGCAGCGGCCGTGGCCGACGAGGAGGGCACCAGTCTGGAGGTCGTCGACCTGCGCTCCGTCTCGCCGATCGACTTCGACGCGATCGAGACGTCGGTACGCAGAACCGGCCGTCTGGTGGTGGTGCACGAGGCGCCCGTGTTCTTCGGGACCGGCGCGGAGATCGCCGCGCGCATCACGGAGCGCTGCTTCCACCAGCTGGAGGCCCCGGTCCTGCGAGTGGGCGGTTTCCACATGCCATATCCACCCGCACGTACCGAGCACGCCTATCTCCCCGACCTGGACCGAATTCTGGATGCCGTCGAGCGCGTCCTGGCGTATTGAGACGAGGATCCCGTGGAAGCACAGCGTTTCCGTGAGTTCAAGATGCCCGACGTGGGCGAGGGCCTGAGCGAGGCGGACATACTCCAGTGGTTTGTGAAGCCCGGCGACAAGGTCCACGACGGCATGATCGTGTGCGAGGTGGAGACCGCCAAGGCCACTGTGGAACTGCCGATTCCCTACGACGGGTTGGTTCACGAGATCCGGTGCGCCGCCGGAACGACGGTGGACATCGGGGCGGCCATCATCACGGTTGACACCGCACCGCAGGGCGAGTCCGCGGCTGCGGCCCCGTCGGTGCCCGAACAGGAGCCGCAGCAGGCCCTGCTCGTCGGTTACGGCGTCATGAACGGCTCGACCAAGCGCCGCCCGCGCAAGTCCCGAGCCGATCGAGCCACCGGCGAGGCCGCCCCCGCCCAGGCGAAGCCTCCGGTCCGCAAGCTCGCCCGGGACCTCGGCGTCGACCTCGGCCGCCTGGTGCCCTCCGGCCAGAACGGCGTGATCACCCGCGAGGAGGTGTACGCCGCGGCCCGTTCCGAACCACCCGTCCTTGGCGAGCCGGCGCGGACGCCCCCGTCCGACGAGCGACGCGTGCCCATCAAGGGGGTACGGAAGGCGACCGCCGAGGCGATGGTGGCGAGCGCGTTCACGGCACCGCATGTCACCGAGTTCATCACCGTCGATGTCACGCGCACGGTGAAACTCGTCCAACAGCTCAAGCAGGACCCGGACTTCGCGGATTTGCGGGTGACCCCGATGCTTCTCATGGCCAAGGCGTTCCTCGCCGTGGTGAGGCGATTCCCCGAGATCAATGCCTCCTGGGACGAAGCCGCACACGAGATCGTCATCAAGGAGCGGGTCCATCTGGGCATCGCGGCGGCCACTCCGCGCGGTCTGCTCGTCCCCAACATCAAGGACGCACACACCAGGACGCTGCCTCAACTCGCCGAAGCGCTGGGGCAACTGGTCACCACGGCGCGGGCCGGAAAGACCACCCCCGCGGACCTGTCCGGCGGAACCGTGACCATCACGAACCTGGGAGTCTTCGGCGTCGACACGGGAACCCCGATTCTCAACCCGGGGGAGGCGGCCATCCTCGCCGTCGGAGCGATCAAGACCAGGCCCTGGATCCACAAGAGCAAGGTGAAACCGCGTCAAGTAGTCACCCTAGCCCTGTCCTTCGACCACCGCCTGGTCGACGGGGAACTCGGCTCCAGGGTTCTCGCCGCGACTGCGGAGATCCTGGAACATCCCAGGCGACTCATCACATGGGCATAGTGATGACCGAGCATGTCACGGGTGCGCAGTCCCTCATCCGCTCGCTCGAGGAGGTGGGGGCCGAGACGGTATTCGGTATTCCCGGTGGTGCGATCCTCCCGGCCTACGACCCGTTGATGGACTCCCGCCGGGTGCGTCATGTGCTCGTGCGCCACGAGCAGGG
>NZ_JBVHQB010000057.1:0-13394 GCF_055567635.1 Streptomyces sp. NPDC026500
TATCCGTCCGGCAAAATATGGCCGGTTTTCGACTCCACCCAAGCGGCCTGCATGGGGCATAACCGAGTCCCGTCGGCTGCGACTGCCAGGCGAGGCAAGTTCCGGCGCCGGGGCGGCGAGTACGGCAGCATCCGCGGCGAGCAGGCACCCTCACCGACGAGGCGATCGGCAGCCTGCTCGCCCCACTCGCCCGGCCGGCACCAGGCGACAAGGCGGACGCACATGTCTGGCGCGAGTCGGACCTGCCGACCGTGGCGGCAGGCACGCCGGCGATCACGGACGGCGCCCACCTCGGCACCGCGGTCTGCCGGACTGAGTCCTCGGCCCAGCCCATGGCCTGCGCGCCATCACCTACGACACCGCCCTCCGCGGATCCCACCGTGCACCCCTTCATCGCGGACGGCCTCGTCGTCTTCACCACGCAGCACGGAGGACTCGCACCCGAGTCCCTCCAACGTTCGAGGACGGCCCCTGCCACCACGACCTGTACGTCGCCGAGGGCCGCGTCAGCGAACGTCTGATCACCGACGACGGCACCACTCACTCCACGCCGCTCCCCGTGGAAGAACTCGAGCGCCGCGAATCGAAGCGGACCCGCTTCTACCACCGGCTGACCATCCCCGTCGGGTGAAGAACCACACCCTGCGCATCCGAGTCGACGAAACCCCGGACGACCGCGAGATCGATCCCTCGACCAGGCGGCAGCGCTTCAACCGCACCAAGCACCTGAGGCAGATACCGCCGGACACCCATGCCGGCCGCCGCCTCAAGGGCTTCCGCCCGCACAGCGAGTCCCAGCACTCCCGCCTCGACCAGAGCCACCCCCACAAGAGAGTCCCTGCCTACGGGGCCGGCGGCCCTGCTGATCTACATCGGCTGCGCCTGGCTGAGCAACTACGTCTCCCGAGCCAAGATCACCCACGCGCTCGCCGCCTGAGCCGGTGCGCACATCTCCCCGCCCTTGGATCAGGTACCACCCGCTACACTGACGGCGGCGGCTATGCCCTCACGGGCTGCCACCACGACCTGTCGCCAAGCAAGCCTGAGCGGTCCGTCAATCCCGGCAGACTTTCAGACACGTTTTCCGACAGATCCCCGCCTTCGTAGCTCAGGGGATAGAGCACCGCTCTCCTAAAGCGGGTGTCGCAGGTTCGAATCCTGCCGGGGGCACCAGTTCAGAGGGGCCTCACCTACGGATTTCCGTAGGTGAGGCCCCTCTGACATCCAAATCTGACATCAACGGCGGCGGTCACTGACGACCGGGGCGCCTCCTGAGCAGCCGGTCCATGTGGCTCATGGCCTCGCGCTGGGTGTCCTGCACGACGTGCGTGTAGACGTCCATCGTGATGCTGATCTGAGAGTGACCGAGGATCTCCATCACGACGCGGGGCGCAACTCCGGCCGCCGTGAGCAGGGTCGCCGTGCCGTGCCGGGCGTCGTGAAGCCGGACGACGCGGATGCCGGCGGAGTCGGCGATGCGGGTGAAGGAGCGGTAGACGTTCCGCGGCTCGACCTGGCGACCGGTGCGGGTGGTGAAGACGTAGCCGGAGCCGGACTCGTGCCACTGCTCCCCCGCCTTGGCCCGTGCGGCGGACTGCCGCATCCGATGCCAGCGCAGCGGGGCGATGCACAGCGCGGGCAACGGGACGACACGGCGCCGACGGCTCTTGGGATCGTCGTCGTAGAGGACGCCACGACGGCGCTGGGTCTGCTGCCGGACGTAGAGGACCCTGTTGTCGAGGTCCAAATCCGACCACCGGAGACCGATGATCTCTCCGCGACGGAGCCCCATGGCGATGGCGAGCACGAAGGCCGCGTAGAGCGGATCTTTGCGGGAGGCGGCGAGGAAGTCGAGCGTCTCGTCCAGTGTCCAGGGCTTCAGCTCCCTGTTGTCCGTGCGGGGCGGCTCGACGAGCTTGGCGACGTTGCGCGCGATCAACTCCTCGCGGCATGCGGAGGAGAGGGCCGAGCGCAGAACTCGGTGTGATTCCTTGGCAGTTGCGGCGGTGGTGTCCCTCTCCAGTCGGACGAGGAAGCGACGGACGTCGGCGACGCCGAGAGATTCGAGCCGCTTCGCGCCGAGCAACGGCACCAGGTAGAGCCGGACGTGCGTCTCGTACTTGTCGTACGTGCTGAGCTTCCGCCGGGGCTTGATCACGTTGTCCAGCCAGTACGGCAGCCACTCCGAGAGCTTGGCCGACTTGGTCGGCACGGGCACTCCCTGGTCGACCTTGTCGAGCAGTTCGCGGCGCTTGGAGTCGCACTCGGCCCAGGTCTTGCCGTAGGCGAACTTACGGGCCCGCGTGCCGTCCGGCTGGAGTACGTAGACCGCGCACTGAAAGCGGCCGTCCTTGCGCTTGGTGATCGTTCCCGCGCCGTTCGGGTTGCGCTTGCGTTGCTGCGCCATCAGGCGGCCTCCTCGATCTGGCCGAGGACGAAGTCCGTGACGGCGTCGGCAGGGATTCGACGAGCCCCGTCGATCTTGATCGAGACGAGGCGGCGCGACCGGATCAGGTCGTAGACCTTGGAGCGCCCGACCTTGAGCCGGGTCATGACCTCCGGCACGGTCAGGAGTTCGGCGGTGGCGGTGGTCATGCGGCGACTCCCTCCTTGGTCAGCTCGGCGCGTAGGGCGTCGCGGGCGGTCTCCCGGTTGGTCTGGAGATCACGGGCGATGGTCGCGGCGAGCGCGGCTTCGCCCGGGGTGTGGCCGTGGCCGGCGTACTGCCAGTCGGTCAGGACGAGGACGGTGTCCGGCTCGCGGTCGTCGAGGCCGAGGACGGAGGCTTCCTGCGCGGCGCGATAGTCCGCGCGTTCCTGGCGGATGGCGCCGAGGGTGGTGGAGTACGTGCGCGACTTGGACGAGAAGTGCCCGCGGAAGCCGAGCATGTGCGCCCAGGCCCAGAGGCGCCGGTCCAGGTACAGGGCGTCCAGGTCGCGGCAGGCGGTGATGAGTCGACGGGTGTGGTCGGGGACGTGGTGACGGTCGAGTTCGGCGAGTTCACCGATGCGGCGGTCCAGGGTCCCGGTGTTCTCTGCGGCCTTGGTCGCGTACTTGGCCACGTACGAGGCGACCGCCTGTTCCGTGATGTCGGAGCCGTCTCCGAAGGCTTTGACCGGGCAGACGTCGAGCTGTCTTCCCCATCGGAACGTCCGGGCAGGCTGGTCACCGGCGGCCGGAACCGAGACGGACGTGTACGAGTGCGCGGCGGCGGCACGTACCGCGTCCGTGAGCAGGTCGACCGTGGCCCACGCGGGTGGCGGTGTTCCGGGCCCCTCGGGACCGTCGAGGCGTACGACGGCGTGGAAGTGGAGTGCGCCGCGCTTCTGGAACTCGGCGACCTTGCCGTACGAAACGCGCAGGTGGTCGGCGAGTTCGCGGCGGGGCAGACCGGCGCGGGCGGCGAGTTCGCGGCGCAGGCGGGTGGTGAAGCGCTGCCAGAGCTGTCCGGCGTGATTGTTGAAGAGGACCGCGCCCTCGTAGTCGTAGGTGCCGGGGTCGAGGGCAGTGCCCAGTTCAGGGGCGTCGGGGGTGTGGGCGGTGCCGCAGCGGCAGGCGCCGGTGTGGTCGGGGCGGTTGTGGACCGGGCCGAACGAGGGCGCGGTGAGGGTGGCGAAGACCCGGGGGTGGTCGCGGACGGTGGCGGGGACGTCTCGGCGGTCGTCTCCGGCGAGGCCGGCGCGGATCAGGTGGTAGGTGTCGCCCGCGTACGTCCAGGCACAGGAGGGGCAGCGGGAGGCGCGGCGGTTGCCGCAGGCGAGGCGCAGGCGTCCGCCGGGTTCGTTCTCGGTGGAGTAGTGGTGCAGGGTCTCGCCGGTGGTCTTGTCCTTGGTGAGAGTCCAGCCGGTCAGGTGGATCGGGTCGGAGCAGCCGCCGGTGCGGCGGACCTGGTCCTCCCAGCGGGTGTAGTCGGAGGCCGAGGCCACCCGGAGGATGTCGCCGAGGGTGATCGGGTCGAGCGGTGGGGCGGGCGTGGGTGCCTTCTGTGTCGGGGGTGAGGCCCGGTGGGCCATGCTGGGGCTTCCTTCCGGTTGCGAGATCGATCGGCGGGGACGGCTCCCGGGCGGCGGATGCTTGGCGGTATCGAGGCCGCCCGGGGGCCGGTCAGCGGCGCTTGGCGTCGGAGGCGAGCAGGGAGCGCAGGACGACCGCGCAGACGGCGACCGAGGCGCCGGTGATGGCGACCGCCAGGAGCAGCGAGACCAGAACGGCGCCAACGACCAGGACCACGGCCGTTCCGCCGCCCACGAGCGCGAGCGCGGTACCGGGGGTGAGCTGGACGACAGGGCGGGACGGCGCGGGCGCAACAGGGATGGGCTGCGGGACCGGTGCGCCCGGGGTGATGGTGGTCGGCTGGATGACGGCGGGCGGGGTGATGAGGCCGGTGGGCTGGGGCATGGTCGGGAACTTGGGCCGGAGCATGGGCGGTTCTCCTTCGCGGTGCGCTACTTGACGGCGGTGTTGATGGCGGGGGCGAGGACGCTGTCGGCGAGGAGGTAGCCACCGAGGAGGAGGACGGCGATGAGCCACCAGGGCGGGCGGATGAGCTTGACGCCGAGGTAGCCGACGGCGATCAGGGCGAGCCAGAGCGGGACCTGCACGGGGTGTCTCCTCAGCGGACGGTGCAGCGGTGGGTGCGGGCGGCGAGTTGAGCGGCGGTCTGGCTGGAGTAGTCGGCGGACCAGCCGCAGCGGTCGGCGGTGCAGACAGCGGCGTGCATGGTGCGGCCGTTGCGGTCGCGGTGGGTCCCGATCTGCACGGGGCCGATCCGCATCAGGGAGTGGAAGTTGTCGCGTGCGGGCATGTCGGGTCAGTCCCTTCGGGTGGTGGGGTCGGGGTACCGGACGCGGATGTTCCGGGCGGTGACCGGGTCGTCGACGCGTCGGGCGGCTTCCTCGGCGAGCAGGTGGGCGAGGAAGGAGCGTCCGGACGCCGCCATGTCCCGTGCCGCGTCGAGGTAGTCGGCCGCGGTCAGGTCGGCCGGGTCGGAGGTCATCTCTGTTCTCCTTGCGGTCAGTTGAGGTGTGTGGCGATGGCGTCGGCGAGGTGGGGCGGGACGCCGAGGCGGGAGCGGAGGGTGTCGGGGTCGATCGGGGCGCCGGTACGGGCGCGGTACTCGTCGGCGACCTTGCGGGCGTGGTCGACCAGGACGGCCGGGATCGGCGGAGCAGAGGCCGGGACGAGAGCCGGTGCCGGTGCCGGGGAAGTGGCGACTTCCACTGCGGGGACAGCGACCGCGGCGGGCTCGGGCAGGGATTCCGCGACCGATGCGCGTTCGGTGTCCAGCAACGGTTGTTCGTCCGAGTGCTCGGGATCCTGCGGCGAGGCGACCGGGGTCGGCGGTGCCGTCTGCGGCTCCGGGGCCGCAGAGTGGGCGAGGAGCGTGCCGCCGAGGAAGGCGAGGGCCGGCCATCCGGCGATGCCGAGGCGGAGCAGGGCGGGCGGGTCGGCCAGGTCGAGGAACCCGGCGGTTGCGATGTTGGCACCGAGCGAGGCGAACAGCGCTACGACGAACCAGCACCAGGCCAGCCGGGACGGTCCCTCGCTGCGCAGCCTCCGCCAGGCGGCGACGAGGAGCAGGTCGACACTGATCGGGTAGGCCCATGCCTTCCAGCCGTTCTGTCCGGCAGCGGCGGCCAGGTCGTGAAGGTGGGCGAAGGACAGGGCACCGGCGATCCCGGCCTGAATCAGGACCGCGTCGACCCGGAGGCCGTGACGGGCGCCCATCAGACGTCGCCCGGATAGGCGGGGCCGTCGTCGAGGTCGTAGTCGTCCGGGAACGCGCCGGGCGGCGGCTCGGGCAGCGAAACGGCGAGGGATGGGCTGACGGCGTCCACGAAATCGAGGTCGGCGCCGGCCATGTCGGCGTACAGGGCGAGTTGGCCGAGGAGGAGCACGGTCCGGGCGAAGTCCTCGCAGTTCGGGCACATGGCGGGTCTCCCTTCTTTGGGCATGGCGGGGGTAGGGACTTGGCACGAAGGCGGTCGCGCCGACCGTGGGGTAGGGCAGGGATCAGACGGTGATCGAGGACGCCTTGACCAGCGGCACGGGCTCGGCGGCGATGCCGGGGAGAGCGGGCCGGAACGGTGCCAGTTCGGGCAGGTCCGGGGTTCGGTCGGCGTGCCGGTTGCAGATGTTCACGGCCTGGCGGAGCGAGGTGTGCGGGGCGCGGATGCGATGCCACCCGCCGGAGGAGTCGCCCGCGATCGCGATGCCTCGCGTCTCTGCCGGGATCTGGATCGCGGCGAGGACCGCGTCCGGAGAGATGTCACCGAAGGCCATATTGGCCGAGGTCTCGTCGTTGACGCGATGGGCGGTACGGCCGGTGAGCTGGGCGCGAAGCATCGTGATGCCCTTGCCGAGTTCAGAGCCGAAACGCTGCCCGCAGATCTCCAGGTAGATGCCGGCAGCCCGGCCGAGCTGGGCGAGGCGGACCAGGGCGGTGATGATGCGGTCCCGGCGCTTCTCCTCCTCCTTGCTCGCGTACAGGGCGAGTTCGGCGACCTCGTCGACCAGGACCACGACCGGGACCGGGCGCAGGTCGTCAGGCAGGTCCCAGATGTCGGCGGCAATCTCCGCGTCCGGCACGTCGGAGGTGATCCGCTGCTGGGACCGGATGAGCTGATAGACGTGCCCCATCCGGACCACGAGCGCTTCGAGCACTTCCGCGGCGGTGTCGGGATCGTCGGCCAGCGCGGAGAACCGGCGGGCCAGGGGGAACAGTTCGACCCCTTGCTTGCAGTCGATGCCGACGAGGGCGACGTCCATCGGGGCGAGTCCCGCGACCAGGTTGCGCTGGTAGACGGACTTGCCGGACTCCGTGGCGCCGAGGGTGAGGGCGTGGGGTACGGCCCGGTAGTCGCGGTAGTGCACCGCCCCGTCCTCCCGCAGAGCGACCGGTACCCGCATCGGCCGGTGACCGGTCTCGGCCGGCATCTGCACCCGCTTGAGCACGTCGTAGCCGGTCATCCGCACCTCTACGACGCCGGAGCGCAGCTCACGCGAGGTCACGCCGTACATCGAGAACGAGTGCCGGAGCCGGTCCGAGGCGGCGGCGACGTCGAAGGCGTCCTGCCCGGGGCGGAGCTTGAGTCTCAGGACCAGGCCGGTACGGGTCGGCCGCAGCCGCAGGATGCGCGGCGGATGCGGCTCTGGTATCGGCCGGTTGGCGGCACGGGCCAGGGCGAGCCGCCAGCGCGAGGGCGGGACGGTCAGCCCGCACGCGTCCATGACCGAGCGGTAGCGGATCAGGACCCGTAACACGGCCAGCGTGACCCCGAAGGTCAACCAGTACCAGGCGGGGCGCCGCCACCGCAGGAGACCCACGGCAGCGACGACCAGCACCAGAACGACCATGAAGTCGGCCACGATCAGGCCGCCTTGGACCCTGCGGCAGCACCGACGAGCGAGGTGACCGCGACCGCGCGGAACGCGATCCCGTGCCGCCTCTGGCCGTTGAAGTCGTTCTCCCAGGGCCGGGCGATCAGGCCCGTGAGCGCGACCGGCGTGCCCATGGCCAGCTCACCGGAGATGCCCGGCTCCGGCACGGTGATGGACAGGATTTCCACCTCCTCGTTCGCCGCGAACATGACGTCCACGGTCATCAGCCTCGCCCCGGTCTCCGTGTCGGTGGCGATCTCACCGGTACGACGGTCACGCACCTTGACCTGCGGGGACTTGGCGACCATCACGACCGCGCCGGAGGTGTCGACGGGAATCTGACGCACAGAACTCACTCCTCTACAGATGCTGCACTCCGTCACTCATGTATAGGAGTGGCATGAAGAAGAGTGCCCCACTCCTGTACATGAGTCAACCCGCCACGAAGAGGAACTCGCGGCGGGTTGCGGGATGCTGAGCGGGCGTCAGTCCTCGGCGGGGATCCGGTACTCGAAAACGAACTGGTCAGCGGCCATGAGGGTGTCGCACACCTCGACCACGAGACCCGCGGTCGTACGAGCCTCCCGGATCAGGTGAACCACCGGCGCACCCGGGCTCAGCGCGAGCTCCGAAGCCTCCGCCTTGGAGGCCGGCCGCGCCTGCACCGTCTCGACAAACTCGGCGAACTCATGCCCGTGGTCTTCGAGTCGGGCGTAGATGCCGCCGCCGCCGGGATTCTCGGCGAACAGCTCGGGGATGTCCTTCACGACGTCCCAGGGCAGATAGGACGTGGCGGTCTCGACCGGCGTGCCGTTGCGGAAGTAGAGACGCCGACGGGCCAGCACCTGTGTGCCGACGGGGACGCCCAGCCGTTCGGCGGCATCCTCGGGCGCCTCAAGGGGACCGATGTAGAGGACGCTGACCTTGGCGGTGGCCCCAGACTGCGCGGATTCCGCGAGATAGGCCGCCTGCCCTCCCCGCCGGAGCGAACGCCGGAAGCGATCAGAGGAACGGTGCCGCACCGGAGGCCGGTCCTTCACGATCGAACCCTTGCCGTGCCGGGTCTCGACCAGCCCACTCGCCCGCACCTCGACCATGGCCTTACGAATCGTCCCGCCGGCGACGCCGTAGCGCTCCACCAGCTCCGATTCACTCGGCACCATGTCACCGGGCTTCAGAACCCCCGCTCGGATCTGCTGCACGATCTCGTCCGCGATCTGTACGTACCGAGGCCCGGAACCGACCCCTCCCGCCGCAGTTCCCATAGTCCTTCCCTGCCTCCTATGCTCCTTTACATGAGTCAATCACAGGAAGCGGCACCCTCCCCCCTGCACTCCGTGTCCGTGGCCGGAGTAGTGGTGCGCGAGGACGGCCGCCTCCTGGCCATCCGTCGAGCCGACAACGGCACCTGGGAGCTCCCCGGCGGCATCCTCGAACTCGACGAGACCCCCGAGACCGGCGTCGCCCGCGAGGTCCTGGAGGAGACCGGCATCCACGTCGAGGTCGACGAACTCACCGGCGTCTACAAGAACATGACCCGCGGCATCGTGGCCCTGGTCTTCCGCTGCAAGCCCTCCGGCGGCACCGAACGCACCTCCAACGAGTCCCTGGCGGTCTCGTGGCTCACGCCCGACGAGGTCAGCGAGCGCATGTCCGAGGCTTTCGCCATCAGACTCCTGGACGCCCTGGACGACAACGGCCCGCATGTACGCAGCCACGATGGAAAGCGCCTCATCCCAGCGGGATAAGACCTTCTCTCCATCATCAAGGCGGCTCGCTCCGCTCCCCGCGCGCGGCCCGGCCCCCGGCCGGGCCTGCGCTCCAGTCTCCGCCCCGCTCCAGCCCGGCCAGCGCCCGTGCCGCGCTCATAGCTCAGCCACCTGATACCAGAGAAAGGGGGCTGCGGCTGATTGGCCGACAGGCGTCCGCCAACGAATCGGCCGCTGATTAGGGCATGCGATCCCGTCGCTGACGGATGCGTTGATTCAAGGCGCATCTCTGCCATCTCTTTTAGTTAGCCTCTGCCGGAGTTACGGGTCCAGCCGATACTCCGCCACAGACTCAATGGTTTCATCACGGATCAAAGAATCAACCGCCTCCGCTTCACGCTTCGCATCTTGCAGCCTTTCCGCAGAGAGATACCGCGTCTCCATACCTGGCGGCGCACCATCTGAAATTTTTGTCACCCTGCGAGCAAGCGGACGGTCCCCGAGCACTTCGCGCACCAAGCTCTGTTTGGGGAACTCCATCTGAGTACAGAGGTAGAAGGCGCCGGCATCCCTATCTTCCTTAGGGAGCTGACACTCGCTTGGCTTCGAATAGCCGGTATGAGTAAGAACGGAGAGGTTGACAGTTAGGCGAACTAGATCTTGCTTATTCGCGGAAGCGTCAAATACGAACACACTCGACCATTTCTGCCCCGGAGCCAAGGAGGCGCCAGCTGGAATAAGTCGGTCAGCCCTCAAGACTGAACTATACTTTCCATAATGAAGGCCATTCGGGCTATTTTCATTTAGTGCGTTGAGGACATCATGCACCCGCATAACCTTAGCAGGCGCGATGCGGTACCCGATGGCCGTGTATGTCGCCCCCAGTACATCGACCGCTGCAGTTCCGTTATTTTTAAGGGTCATCGACGCTTGGAGGCGCTCAACATCTCGCAGGGAATTCAACTTCTTGATACTCACCGCCACATCCACGCTTGGGCGATCATGAACGGGCTTATAGAAGCTTAGATACCAGAATTGCACCGCTCCCGCCAAAGGAAGAAGGGAACCAATTGCAATCCAACCGAATTCGATGTGTCCGTGCGCCAAGCCGAAAATGACGCCAATTACAGCGTAAAGCAGCAGAAGGACTGCGATGCTCAGGATTAGATTATCCATCCATGTATCGCGAATGGGGCTGCGGAGCTCGATCCAAACCGGAATAAAGAGCATCGGAATTGCAGCGGCCTGTGCGATCGGCACGATCTTGAGCGCCCAAGGATCAACGCCTGGCCCCTCGCGATATACAATGCGCACGGCAGCGAGATTGAGCAAGCCAACTGCGAATCGGAGAACTGCCGTAAATGCCTGCGCCCCTGGG
This sequence comes from Streptomyces sp. NPDC026500, assembly GCF_055567635.1. Lineage (NCBI taxonomy): Bacteria > Bacillati > Actinomycetota > Actinomycetes > Kitasatosporales > Streptomycetaceae > Streptomyces > Streptomyces sp. NPDC026500. Next base: position 10,468 of record NZ_JBVHQB010000057.1, read on the forward strand.
TAAAGACTCACATCAATTCCGGCACTGAACAGAAAAATCAGACCATCTACCGTAAGTACGCTTAGAAGAATTCGGGGCAGCCATACTACTGGGTATCGGATCACATCTGTCGCGACGATCCCAAAAATCGCCAGGGCAGTGAGCAGCTGAATCCAGAAAATGAGTCCCGGCATACCGAGATGCTAGAACAAGCTGGAGTACGTGTTGGCCTGCCACGCTGGCAGGTAAGGGATTAGCCACAGCGCAGGCCAGACCATAGACCGCTGACATTCGGTGCGCGACAACGGATAACCCTTATTCGTCGACACCATCGCAGCTTCCCATGCGGGGGTTCAGACGGCACGGGCCGCAGCCGTCGCGACTTGCTACGGTCGACACGAACCTGTAGCGCGGCTGAGGCCGGTGGGTGCAGCTAGGCATACGCGTGCCTGACCGGTCGGCGCCCCTGCCATTGTGGCTGACTGTCGTCGGCTAGGGCTCAAGCGAACCGCTAATCAGGCTTCGCAGGTACCTCGGCCGTCCGCCCAGGTCTCGGTTCCCAGCCGTAAATGATCACAGCTTTTCAAGCTGAGAGCCTTTATGGAGTCGGACCCGGATGTGCCCTACGGCCCGGTTGGCGCGGCTTGCTCTGATCGACGACGCGGCAGCGTGGCTGAGGCCGGTGGGGGTACAACGAGGCACACGCGTGCGTGGTCGGGTCGGCGCACCCGCCGTCGTGGCTGACTGTCGTCGGCTGAGGTTCAGGCGGTCCGCATCGAAGGTGCCCGCCGTCGGCCAACCGGCCGGACCGTAATGATCAGTCCTGGGCCGCCTCTGGGCCGTCCGAGGTCCCCTGAGGTCACCCAACAGCGACCGACAGTGACAGACGAGCACTAGCCGTCAGCCTCGAAATCCCAGGTCAGCCGTCCCCAGCCGAATGGCTTAACGCCCAGGGGTAGACCTCAGGCAAGATGGGTGTTTCTTTCCGCCGGGCGGGGAGGTGCAGCACGCTCAGGTGCCAGCACCGTTCCGTCGCAGGTCAGCGACGTTCCCAATTCTGCGGAAGGGAAAGTCTGCACTGGAACGCCAGTCGGTCATCCCCCGCCGTATACCGCACAGGAGTGAACCACTCTTGAACGAGCAGACTTTCGCCGATCTGGCCAGCGAACTCATGCGCTCAGCCCTTGATTCCTGGCGAACTGGCAACCGACGTTTCGCTGTTTTCCACGCCGGATTGGGTTGCGAACACGTCCTCAAAGCTCTACTCGCACACCGCAATCCGCTCCTGGTCGCCGACAGCCAGACGGACCAAGCTCTGCGCTTCCGTGCCCTTGGCCTGGATGACAGGGATGGTGTCAAGCCGTTGACTGAAGCGCGCACCATCAGCATGGAGCGCGCCTTCAAGGACGCAGCGATCTTCATGCAGGGGCGGATGCCGGTCACTAAGAGCTCGTAACACGATCATGCGACCCAGCCCCAGTAGTCGTGGTGCAGCGTGGGAGCGTGGTCCTGCATTGTGGGCGATGACCTGTGTGGGGAAGAGGGCTTGGATGAGCGTGGTGTGGGCGGCGACGTCGCCAGAATCCGGACTGTTCCATCCGGTTGAGAGATGTTCAGAGGTGAAGGATCTGTCAGACCGCTTCAACGAACTGCGTTCCCTTGGTCAGGGATACGTCGAGGTTCGGTCGCCGAACAGGGACTTCCCGGTACTGATTCTGGCCTTCCGAGATGATCACGCGGTTGTCCACCTGATGAGTAGCACTGAACGGATGTCTCTCCTCGTAGGAGACGGCACCGTGCCCTCGGGTGCCGAGGTCGAAGTCCCGATCATGGACGACCTCGCCGCGTTCACGGGCGACTTTGTCCTGGATACCGATCGGGCGTGGGACCTGGTGCACGACTTCACTCAGACGCGGGCGGCTGGCCCTCTGGGTGAGTGGTGTGAGTTGTAGCTGAAAGCTCGTGACCCGATCATGATCGGTGCTTCTTCAGGCGCCTCCAGCAGATGACACCGCAGGCCAATGAGACGAATGCGTCGTGGAGTTCGGTGCGGCGTTCCCAGCGGACGGCGAGTCGTTTGAACTGGTGGAGCAGGGCGAAGGTCTGCTCCACGACGTAGCGGAGCTTGCCCATGCCCTTGATGTTCGGGCAACCCTTGCGGGAGATGACGGGCAGGATCCGGCGTTTGCGGAGTTCGTCGCGGTTGGGGTTGGAGTCGTAGGCCTTGTCGCCGAGCAGGGCTTCGGGGCGGCGGCGTGGTCGGCCGGGGCGTCCGGCGACGGGTGGGATGCCGTCGACCAGGGCGAGGGTCTGGGTGACGTCGTTGACGTTGGCCGCGGTGGTGATGACTTTGAGCGGGGTGCCGCGTCCGTCGCAGATCAAGTGGTGTTTGCTGCCCGTTTTCCGCCGGTCGACCGGCGACGGACCGGTGTCGGCGCCCCCTTTTTCGCGCGGATGTGAGAACCGTCCACGCACGCCCTGGACCAGTCGAGTTCGCCGGCCGCGTTCAACTCTGCGAGCAGGATCCGGTGCAGTCGGTCGAAGACTCCTGCCTTCTGCCACCGCCCCAGGCGCCGCCAGCACGTCTGTCCTGAACCGAACCCCAGCTCCAGAGGCAGGAGTTGCCAGGCTATGTCGTTGTAGAGGACGAACAGAATGCCCTGGAGACAGAGCCTGTCCGCCACCGGGCGTGGCCCCGGCGACCGCTGCGGCCATGGTGGCAGCAACGGCTCGATCAACGCCCACAACTCATCGTCCACGATCCACGGTCGAGTTCCCACACCCTCACGAACGGCCGAATCGACAGACCGGTCACGCCCAACCAGCACACTTCAACAAGATCGTGTTACGAGCTCTAACTGATCGTTTCAGAATGCCGTCCTGCGGAGACGCTGGCGGCCCATGGAACAATCCCTTCAGTCACGGGCTCTGGGGGGGGATGACTCTGT
>NZ_JBVHQB010000058.1:0-13026 GCF_055567635.1 Streptomyces sp. NPDC026500
CCCGCGGAGCGGGATATGCAGCGCTGGCGCGCTGCATAGAGCGCGAATTGCGCAAGCGCAATTCGGGATTCCCGCGCAAGCGCGGGAATGAATTCCGTAAACGGAATTCTAAAGCAGAGTACAATTCGCGCAAGCGCGAATTGTGGGCATCCGCGCAAGCGCGGTTGCCTGGGCCGGCAGCAAGAGTGTGCATCGCGTGTCCTGCCTGTGTAGTGACTGGGAATCACAGCTCATACCCTATGAGAGAGATGACGATCCAACAGAGTGTGCAACCCGGTGGGATGCCGGACTCAACTGCAGTGACGGGCTCCGCTGCGCTCCACCCGAAACCCTCCCCCACTCTTCCCTGCTCTCAAAGTCTGCCCGATCGCACCCGACAAAACCTCACAAGAGTACACATTCGTTCGCCACTGTGAGGCCAGTATTAGGCCAGGAACAACCCATATGATGAACCTGATGCATCACTCATGACTACTGTGTAGAGTCTGGGGTCAGACAGCACCACCACCGGCCCTCTTCATCAACATCAGACTTTCCAGTCCGATTGCGTGCCGCATAAGGAGAACACGGGAATGGCCGTGAAACTGCGTGACCATCAGATCGAGGCCGTTGCCGCCATTGTGCGCGGTCTCGACATCCCACCGGACGGCATTCCCTTTAACGGTCTGCGCGGGCAGGTACACGCCGCATGCGGAACGGGAAAGACTCTCATCGCGGCAGCGTCGGCCAAACGCATGGTGCCCAAGGGACGCATTCTCGTCCTGGTACCGACACTGGACCTCCTGACCCAAACCGTGAAGGCGTGGCGCGCGGCCGGGCATGCGGGGCCGGCGGTCGCGGTGTGCAGCCTGACCGACGATCCGGAACTGTGGAGCATGAAGGTCCGCTCCACTACCAACCCCGTACAGCTGGCCTTGTGGCACGGCTCCGGACCGGTGACCATCTACACCACCTACGCCAGCCTCGGCGTCCTGGCAGAGGCCTTCGAAGGCCTCTACGGCCAGCAGCTCGCCCCCGTCGACCTCGCGGTGGTGGATGAGGCCCACAGAACGTCGGGGGCGATGGGCAAAGCGTGGACAGACATTCACAACCAGGCCGTGATCCCGGCGCACCGCAGGTTGTATCTGACGGCTACTCCGCGGATCTGGGAGGAACGGCAGCTCAGTCGGGAGGTCGCGGAGGGGGTACGGGATCCACTGCCGCGTGAGATGGCCGCTTCCATGGACGACGAGAAGGTCTTCGGGCCCGTGCTCTACAAGCTCTCGCTCGCCTCCGCCGTCTCGCGGGGCCTGCTGGCCCGGTATCAGATCATCGTGTTGGAGCTGCAGGACCCGGTCGTCACCCCGGAACGGCTCATGGGCGAGGACCGGCACACCGAAGAAGTGCGGGGGCAGCGGCTCGGAGCCCTCCAGGCAGCACTGCTGCACACCATGGCGCAGCACAATCTCCAGACGTGCATCACCTTCCACCACCGGACCATCGAAGCCTCTGCCTACGCGGAGGGCTTGGAGCGCGTCGCAGCGAAGCTGCATGCCGACCAGTCGGAGAAGTACCCGGCGAAGGTGTGGGCGGACTGGCTGTGCGGCGAGCACGCCCCCGAGCGCCGGCGGGCCGTGCTGAGCGAGTTCGGCACCACCGCACGGCGGGCAATTCTGTCTAACTGTCGCGTTTTGGGTGAAGGTGTGGATATTCGGGCGGTCGACAGTGTTGCCCTCCTAGACCCGAAGGGCGCGCCGCACGACATCGTGCAAGCCATCGGACGCGCGCTTCGGCAAAAGCCCGGACAAGGGAAACTCGCCTCGCTGATCGTGCCGGTATTCCTCCAGCCCGGAGAAAAACCGGAAGACATGTTCACCTCCGGATCGTACCGACCCTTGGTGAAGGTATTGGAAGGTCTGAGGTCTCACGACGAAGAGGCCATTGAATTGCTTGCGATCCCGCAAGAGCCTCAGAAAGACGTAGCACAGCCGTCCGTGAATATTGGTGTCGCGCCCGAGGAAGGTGCGGAAGAATCCCGCTTGCTGCTCCGTTTCGCCGCTCCACGGGACCCGGTGATGGTCGCCGAGTGGGTGTCCTTCAATGTGATCGACACCGAACGCCAGGACTGGGCCCGCGGCTGGGCCGCACTCAAAAAGTTCACGGAGCGTGAGCATCACGCCAGAGTTCCCTACGGACACCGCGAGGGCGCGATCCCGCTCGGGCAGTGGATCGCGGAGCAGCGGCGCGCGTACGGGGCCGGACAGATGACCGGCCAACGCGCCCGGCGACTCGAACAGTTGGGCATGGTCTGGAGCCTGGCGGATGAGCGGTTCCAGGAGAACCTGGAAGCTGCCAAGGCGTACTACGACCAGCACTGGACACTGTGCGCACCTCGCTCCGCCACCGCGCTCGACCGCCCCGTGGGGCAGTGGCTGTCCAACCTCCGCCGCCCCGATGCCCTAGCCGGACATCCGGAGTGGGAGGCAGCGCTCCTGGCGGTCGATGCGGACTGGAACCCGGTATGGCCGGCGGACTGGCAACGCCACTACGCCGCACTCCACGAACTCCTCGCCGACGAAGACGGCCAGGCCAGCGAGACCGAGGTTCTGCCCGGCTTCACCGTGCATGGGATGGACGTCGGGAAATGGCTGGCCAAGCAGAGCACTTCGGTGGTCTGGCAAGCCCTGACCGAAGGGCAGCGCGAACGCCTGGAACAACTCGGCATCACACCGCCGGCCCCAGAGCCGGAAGCGGTCGTGAATCAGTCCACGACGCCCGTGAGCGCCTTCGAGAAGGGCGTAGCAGCCCTGGCGCAGTACAAGGCACGCACCGACTCCGTGACCGTCCCCAGAGGCCACGTAGAACGGCTGCAGGACGGGACAGAAGTCAAACTCGGAGTGTTCCTGTCGAACACGAAGACTCGGCGCGCCAAGCTCACCCCTGACAAGCTCCAGCAGCTCGCCGACCTCGGGCTGGAGTGGGCCAGGGCGTAAGGGCATTCGAGAGGGGAACGACAGCGTGAGAATCATGCTCGACAACAACATCTGGTCCTATTTGGGGGATGAGCGGGCCGGGGACCGGTTCAAGACGGTCGCTCATTCCCTCGGACATCGCGTGGTAACCGCGCCGAGCGTCCTGCTGGAGGTGCTGCAGCACCCCCGCTCGGACATGCGGGCGGCCATCATCGAGGCCATCACGACCGCGACGGACGAGCGGCTGCGCAGCGAGGCCGACCGGGAGGGCGCCGAGGTCATCTCCGAGGTACGCCGTCTGCACCCGGAGTGGATGCGGGCAGTGCCCGACACCGGACGCGAGGCGACGTGGCGTACGTACTGGACCAAGAGGTTCTGGCGGGAGGCAGTGGAGTACCACGACCGATTGCGCGACGCGGAGCCAGCTCGGCGGACCGCGCGTACGGTGCGCTTCCTCGTGGATAACCAGAAGGAACAGCGAGAGCGTTGGCGCGAAGCTGGCTTCGATCTCCGCGACCTCTCCCGGATCACGCTGGCTCCGAGTGAGGAGACCCCGATCGAACAGCGGGCCGGGTGGCCATCTGACGAATGGATCGCGGCATGGCGGCCATACAGCCAGGAGGTGTACTGGCATGCCTTCGCGAGGGGTCGCCGAACTATGTTCACGCATGAGGAGGCCACTTACGCCGACTGGGTCGGCGCCCGGGTAGACCTCCGCGCTATGTGTGCCTCTCGGGAGGCGTTCAACCGGTTCTGGCTATACGAGGTGGAATCCGCGTACATGCCACGCGCTTGGCTCCGATGGGCAGCAGACACCGTACAGATGGACATGAAGGTAACCGACGGCAACCCTCTTGACGTCCAACACGCCTCCTACCTGCCGGACTGCGACGTGTTCCTCACCGCCGACAAGAACTTCGTACGCGTGCTGGACCGCATCGCGGAACAGGCTCCGGTCCTCGTGGGACGGGCCTATCGGGTAGCGCCGGCGGCCCACGACGGCATCGTGGAAGCGATTGAGGCCACGCTGCGCACCCTCTGAGTCGCTCGGCGCCGGGCGGCCCGCGCGGGGCAGCGCTTCACGCTGCGGTTACGGCGCTGCGGAGCAGGGATCACTGGTTGAGGTTCTCGTCGCGGATCGCAGCCCGAGCGCCGCGCCGATCCGCAGGCCGGTACGCGCCAGCAGCGCAATCAGGAATCGTTCCCTCGGCCGCCCCGCCAGAGCGATCATCTCGGCGATCTGCTCCGCAGCTCAAGCGATGGGCGCAGGACAGAGCGCGAGGCGAGAAGCTCGGCAACCAGCCACTTGCAGCCTCGGAGCGGCCGGGCAGGCTGGTGTGCACCACAGGGAGCACCAGCAACCACGCTCCCCGATGCCACTCAGCGCCTGACGGTCTGTGGTGTCGCGTCATAATGCTTGCGGCGTAAGGGGGACATATGGATTCGTCGTTTTCCAACCAGTTCGACGTACAGGCAGTCCTGGAGGACGGGAAGCATCCCGTCCAGTTCGGGACTAACGTGCTGGCCGGTCTTGTCGAGGGAATCGACACGTTCCGCCGTGATCTGGAGCAGCAGCGGCGGTCTCGCAGTCTGGGGCCCGCCATGCTCGGCGCCTTCTTGTGGGTGGACGACGCAGAGCTGCTGCAACGCATCGCCGAGTTCCCCTCCGCTTGCGTGGTGGTGAGCAAGCAGCCACGGGGCAAACGCCACGTAGAGCGGCTACGCAAGGTCGCTGAGGCGGTGAAAGACGCGGCCGGATTCCCGGTTAGTGCCTTCTCCAAACTGGAGGAGCTGCGTTTCCACCAAGGCGGCAAGGCGCCGCTGCTGGGTCCCGGTTCGCCGCAGGAGTACATCCGGTTGCCGGCGCTGCGCACCCTGGGTTACCGCAAGGCCGGGGACCATCTTGTCCCGATCCTCCACACCAAGATGATGTTGCTGGGTGAGCTGTGGTGGCGCAACGAGGACGGCCTGGGGGGCGTGGCGGATGTCACCGGCTTCACGCCACATCGGCTCTGGCTGGGCAGCGCCAACGGCACGGAGAGCTCCCGCCGCAGCTTGGAATTCGGGCTGTGGCTGGAGGATCCCAGCCTACTGGAGGCCGCGCGACGGTTCCTGGTCGAGGTGCTGGCCCACTCCCAGGAGCTCGACCCGGACAGTGACGGCCTCGAGCCCGACCTGGTGGTGCCGGACTACGACGACGAGGCCATGTGGGAAGCCATGACCGCGCTCGCCGACTATGGCGCCGCCGAGGACAGCGAGGACGACGCGTGAACAGCGCAGGCGAGGTCGCGGCTGTCGGCTCGCCCCGGTTTGCACTGCACACCCTGGGCTGGCGGGCCTTCCAGGACCTGTGCGCGGCCGTCCTGCGGGAGGTATGGGGGCAGTCGGTGCAGGCATTCGCCGACTCCAACGACGGAGGCCGGGACGGTGCCTTCTACGGCACCTGGCAGCCGCCTACAGGCCCCAGTAGCGTGCACGACATTCCACAAGGGCCGTTCGTGCTGCAGTGCAAGCACACCAAGAAGGTTGACGCCACGCTCGCTCCGTCCGAGCTGGACGACGAATTCGATAAGGTCAGCGCCCTGGTGAAGCGTGGCGTGTGCGGCACGTACGTTCTACTGACGAACGCGCGGGTCACCGGTACCTCCGAGGAGGAGATCCGCCGTCGGCTGCGCGCGGCCGGGGTGGCACATCCGCTGGTCCTGGACGGGCAGTGGCTGAGCGACATGATCGCCGCGCGTCGCGGACTGCGGATGTTCGTCCCCCGCGTCTACGGACTCGGCGACCTATCGCAGATCCTCGACGAGCGCGCCTACGCCCAGGCCTCGGTACTCATGGCGTCCGCGCCCGAACAGGTGGCCACGTTCGTCGTCACCGGCGCCTACCGCAGGGCCGCCCGCGCGCTGTGTGATCACGGCTTCGTGCTGCTTCTGGGCGACCCGGCCGTAGGTAAGTCCGTCATCGCCCTGATGCTGGCCATCAGCGCGGCCGATAACTGGGGATGTACGGCCATCAAAGCCCGAACCTCCGAAGAACTCGTGCAACGCTGGAATCCGCATGAGAAGGATCAGTTCTTCTGGCTCGACGACGCCTTCGGCTCGGTCCGCCACGAGGAACACCTCACGCACGCCTGGGCGCGCGACCTGCCGCACGTGATGAGCGCAGTCAAGAACGGCGCCCGGGTGGTGCTGACCTCCCGCAGCTACATCTACAACGAAGCCCGCCCGCTGCTGAAGTCGTACGCCTATCCCCGGCTGCACGAGCAACAGGTCACCGTGGACGTCGCCGACCTCACGCGCGAAGAGCGGCAGCAGATCCTGTACAACCACCTCGCCGCTGGCGATCAGCCCCAAGACGTGCGCGCCCAGATGAAGCCGCATCTGGAAGCAGCAGCCGACGCCATTCCCTTCCGCCCCGAGGCCGCACGCCGCCTTGGGCTCCTGGCATTCACTTCCAATCTGTCCATGACCCAGCGCGGCATCACAACATTCATGGTCCAGTCCCAGCAGTTGCTCGGCGATGTCTACGACCAGCTGGATCCCCACGCCCACGCAGCGCTCGCCCTCACGTACGCAACGGCTCGAGACGAGACGTTGCCCGGCCTGCCGAGCCCGATCGCCCTCGATGACGGCGACCGCGACATCATCGAACGAGCCAGCTCCACACAGGCCGGCGTCAGCAAAGCCTTGACCACACTCACCGGTACCTTCCTCCGCCTCAACACGTCATCCGACGGACAGGAGTACTGGGCCTTCCACCACCCCACTCTTCGAGAAGGCTTCGCCGCCTGGCTGGCCACCCAGCCACACCTGCTGCCGGTCGTTCTCACTGGCATGACCGACCAGGCTCTTCTGTCACGCACTGATTGTCTCCACCGCGACAGCGAGCAGCGCGAAGGCACTCTGCTGCGTATTCCACCTTCGCTCTACAAGCAGGCAGCGAAAGGTCTGGCCGCCGTGCGTGCCCGCCCCTACGGGCGCCTCGAGTCGTGGCAGCATCATCTGCCTCCGGAGGAGGCTGTCCTGTCGTATGTGGTGTACCGCGGCTGCGACACATTCCTGCGTGCCTATATGGCTGCAGACCCGCAACTGAGCGAAGCACTCGTCAAATTCCATTCCCCGGCCCAGTACGACAGCCGGACAACGCTACTCGCACGGCTCCACCAGACCGGTCTTCTGACAGAGGACGTTCGGCAACGCGCCATTGACCGAATGAAAGAGCTGGCCGTCTCCGGCCCGGACGCCTCCTGGATTGAGGACAAGGACTGGCAGAAGAAGGTCTGGCATCTCCTCCTCACCGACGAGGAGCGTGAGCATCTGTTCGAGCACGTGCGCCAAGAGCTCGTTCCGACACTTGTAGACGTGGTTGGCGAATGGCTATCGGACGCTACCGGAGACGATGACGACCCCATCGAGAGCGCGTTGTTCTGGTACTACCTGGCCTTCGACCAGCGGGGCGACGACGACGCAGCCGCAGAGTTCTACCATGCACGCGACTTCTATAACGACGAGCGTCGGTCTCGGCCACCCAGCCAAGACAGTTGGGAGCCTGACGCTGCGAACGATCGCGGCGGTCAGCGGGGCAGGCACCAGCCTTCTGGCTCGCATCGCAGCCTCTTCGACGACATCGATCAGTGATCGACCTAGGAGCTGTCCCGTAAGTACGACTATCTCGAGATCGCGTACCGCCACCTCCTGAAGTACGCGGACGACTTCCTGGATCACTTCCCTGGCCAGTAGGACCTGGCTAGATCAGCCCCGTCCGGCTCCGCGTCCCGGCAGGATGATCGCCATGGGATCGGAGATATGGGCGGGGCTGTTCGGTCTCGCAGGAACCCTGATCGGTGCGGCCGTCTCCACAGGTGCAGTCGTGTGGCAGCAGCGCCGGACTGCACACGACGCCGAACGGACATACTTGCTGGGCCTGGCCGAGTCGGCAGCCAACGAGTGCATCAGGCTGAGCTACGTGGTCCACGCGCACTACAAGAAGGGCGTCGGAGATGAGCGAAGCCCAGACGGCCGGGAGTGGCACGCAGAGCTTCAGCGGCTGAACCAAGCTCTAGAGGAGCAGGCGCTGAGGTTCCACGATAAGCAGATACGTGACCTCCTGGCCCGGATGCACGCTGAGATCCTGATCCGCGCCGAGTGGGTCGGAGACCCAGAAGGCTGGCCGCCGAGGTACATCCAGATCTGTGGGGACATCCGCCTGGTGATGGGGACGGTCCTTCGACGCCAGCCCTTCCCTGAGAGGGTCTGGGAAAACTATCCCGACCCGTCATGACGCCCGTGACGTACCTGCCCTGACCGAGCCGGCCGAGAGGATTCGACGTGCAAGCAGAGGTGTCAGTAGGCCTGTTCGGCCTCGTGGGTGCCGTGATCGGTACTGGTGGCGCCCTGTTGGGCGGATGGCTCCAGCAACGGCACCAGGCGAACACCGCGAAGGCCGAACGCCGGGAGGAGCGCCGGTACACAGCGGGTCAGGCAGCATTGCTCATACGCTTCCGCCACGCCACTGCAAGCCGCATCAATGACGACGAGGGCGTGGACGCCTGGACCGAGGCGTTCGTCGAGTGGAGCGTCAATGTCCACAAGGACCGCCTGTCAGCGGTCACGCTTTTCGGCTCTGGCGAAGATCTTGTGACGGTGGCAGCGCGAAACGCTGGTAGGCATGGCTCAATGCGCATTGGGCCTGTTCGCCTACTCGTAAACGGTGGCCGCGCTGAGTGCTCGTGCGATGAAGGTCCAGTCGCCGTTGGCCGGAACTTCCTTGCCGAAGTTTCGGTACCAGCCGTCCGAGCTGGCTATCCACGCCGCAAGGGCTTCAAGGAAATGGTCGAGGGTGTGGTTCTCCCAGTCGTGTCCTCGCTGGAGGTAGTCCCGGTGTAGGTCGCGGACGAATGCGACCAGCTCATCGCGTGTCTGTATCTCGTCATCAGGGGTGAGCGGCATGGGAGCAACCTAGCCTGCGGGCGTGTAGGGGTTCCTGGGCGAGCGTCAGGTGGCGAGGAGTATGCGTCTGCGGAGCAGGTCGAGGTTGGCTCGGCCGAACCCCATCCGCTTGAGGAGCTTGACGCGCGTGACGTGTCCCTCGACTTGGCCTGAACTCCACGGGCTGCTCAGTGCGGCGGTGACGGCGTCGAGGTCGCGGCGTAGACCGTTGACCAGGGAGTGCAGGGCGGGAAGCTCGTCCTGCGTGACCCGGTCCATCCAGGCGGGCAGTTGCGCGCCGCGGAGGTCGCGCATCATGTCGGCGAAGTCGCGGACGTGCCGCGCGCAGGCGTCGAGGTGTGGGCAGGCGGCTCTGATCTCTTTGAGTCCTGCCACGTCGGCGTCGGCGAGGTGCCCGGGGTTCGTCATGATCCAGCGCACGATTCGGCGGGGCTTCGGTGCCGGCCGCGGTTCGGGAGGAGGGGCTGGCGGCTGCCTCGGCCTGGGACTATGGGGCTTCTTGAATGGGCGGAAGTAACGGCGGACGCACTGGATGTCGCCGGTGAAGCCCTGCTCACACAGTTCGCGGTGGAGCTGGGGAATGTCGTGGCAGCCCTCGTTCCACCGCCGGTGCAGGTAGGTCTTGTAGGCGTCCAGGATGGAGTTCCGGTTGACCGCCTTGACCAGGAGTTCGTCGAGGCTCTGGGCGCGGGCGAAGCGCCGCACCGTCGAGTGGTCCAGCCGCAGCTCGCGGCGGATCGCGGCCAGCGACATCCCCGCGGACAGCCGCTGCTGTACCGCCTCGTACCGCTCGGTCGTGCGGGCGACCAGCCGCCGTGGTTGCCCCATGACATCGAGCGTGCCGTCGGGCGGGATGAATGGCACGGCCTCGATGGACGGTCCCGCGGTGACCAGGGTCTCCGCGGCAGTCTCCTCGGCGACCGGAGGCGTGGCGAACCTGGCCCGGATGCAGGGATGGTGGGCGCCAACCGTCTTCTCCACGGCTTCAGCGAGATTGCGCCAGAGATGCCAGCCGTCCGCGACCTGCTGGGCTTGCGGGGCTCCGGAACGAGTGCCCTCGGCGTAGGCGCCGGCCCGGTCACGGCAGATAATCTCCACCTCGGGGTGGCCACGCAGCCACGCGGCCAGCGACTCGGCATCCCGGCCGGGAAGTACGTCAAGCGGTCGGCGGGCCTCCAGGTCGACCAGGAGAGTGGCATAGGTATCGCCCTTGCGCAGAGCGAAGTCGTCGACGCCCAGGACTCGGACTTCCGAGGCAGGCGGGTCCGGCAACGCACGCAGGAGATTCAAGAGCGTGTCCTTGGCGACCCGGATCTTCAACGCGGCAGCCAGACGAGCGCCGGGACGGCCCGCCAGACAGAGCGCCATCGAAACGAGCACGCTTCGCAGCAGGGGCGTGTAGCGGGCGTGCGGGCTGGTCAGCCCGGGGACCTGTTCGGCGAACGTCAGTGCCTCACAACGGGAGTTGAGGCATCTGAACCGGCGCACCTTCAGCTCGATCACGACGGACGCACCGCCCAACGGAGCGTCGGACAGCCGACGAATGTAGCGACCGTGCACTCGCCACGACGGCATCCCGCATCCTGTGCATCTCCCTGGGAGTGACTGACAGGACGCACGTAACGTGACCGCCCCCGCCGTCCGCTTGACCGACTCCACCACCACATCAGCTAAATGAGGCAGCAACCGCCCCAAATCCCCTGAACCGCACACCCGATATATGCCCAGCTCAGGCGAGTGACATCACAAGATCTCCGACAGAGCCGAATTACGTGACCGTCCACACCACCGAATGCGGCAGTTCATCGACACCCACGACTGGATCAGCTGCTACTTCCTGCCGGCCTACGCACCCGACCTCAACCCCGTCGAGGGCATCTGGTCACTACTGCGACGCAGCAGCCAGGCCAACACCGCCTTCACCGACCCCGACCACCTCATGCGCACGCTCCGGCACGGTCTCCGCCAGATCAGCATTGAATCCTCCCCCAGCTAAAGCAGGGGGATTCCTGGCTCACGCTGCCTGCGGGTCAGCGACCCAACAGGTCTTCCGCGATCAACACCAGCCGGGTTGAAACCAGCCCGGTTTGATACAGCAAAGCTTGGAGGCGCATGTGCTGCCTTGGCTCTCGATCAGCACGGTGTGCACGCTTGGTTCTCGCACCACACGGCGTGCAGCAGCTACCCAGTCAGGTGGACGGTGTTTCGCCCTGGGGGCGAAATCCCGTTTCCTGCCCTGCTCCGCAGGAGTCCGATTCTCCCCCGCAAGCGGGAGGTACCCCCACCCCGGCCTGAAGGCCGGGGCATCCTCGGAGGAACCCGGTGAGCCCAGCCGAGTGATCACGCGACCTGCCGTGATCGCTTGAGTTGGCGAGCTGATCGACAAAATTGGCGGGCAACCGTTCGGCGCGGTTGCGCCAGCGCCGCTATGGTCCCGCGAGGTGTCGTCACGCGGGCACGTGGAAGGTGCTTACGGGTCGAGGGCAGGCGAAGTGCCCAGGTGCCGAGGGCGGCGACGAACGGTAGAACGTAAGGGTGAGGGACGAGAACAGCCCTGATGAGGACGCACAGCCGCACCGTGTGGCAAGGCCTGCGATCGACTACCAGGCGCTGTTCTCCATCACTCCCAGCCCCTGCATGGTGCTGAGCCCGGATCTGGTGCTCGCCGACATCAACGAGGCGGCCTGCCGGGTGACCGGCCGTACCCGGGAGGATCTGCTCGGGCGGTATCTCTTCGACGCCTTCCCTCAGAATCCGGCGGACCCCGATGCCGACGGCGTGCGGAATCTGCACGCCTCCTTGCACCAGGTCCTGCGCTCGAAAGAACCGGACACGATGGCGCCGATGAAGTACGACATTCCCGTGGCCGACCGGCCCGGCGTGTTCGAGGAGCGATGGTGGTCCGCGATCAACACCCCGGTGCTCGGGCCGTACGGGCAAGTGGAGTGGATCCTCCACCGGGGGGAGGACGTCACCTCGTTCATACGCTCCCACCCCCGCCTGCGAGAAGGTGGGGCGCTCAGCGACGTGGAGGCGAGGGAGGTCGAACTGTACGCGCGGGCGCGTGAGCTCAAGCGACTGAACGAGGAACTGCGCCAAGCCCACGCCCGGGAACGCCGGGTCGCCCTCACCTTGCAGGAGGCCATGCTCCACTCGCCCCACCTGCCCCGGCACCAGGACACCGCAGTGCGCTACCTGCCCGCCGCTGGGTCACTGAACGTGTGCGGCGACTGGTACGACGTGGTCGACCTGCCCGATAGCAGATTCGCCGTCGCGGTCGGCGACGTCGTCGGCCACGGCCTGGAAGCCGCCGCCGTCATGGGCATGCTCCGCAGCGCGTTGTCCGCCGTCGTCCGGGCCGTCGAACGGCCCGCGAGGGCCCTGGACGTCCTGGGCCTGTATGCACGCGACGTGGAGGGTGCGCTGGCCGCCACTGTCGTCCAAGCCGTCGTCGACACCCGCGCTCGCCGCATCATGTACAGCAGCGCCGGCCACCCGCCCCCCGTCCTCGTCCACCCAGACGGCACCTTCGACCTTCTCGACCGGGCCACCGACCCACCGCTGGGAGCCCGCCCCCAAAACGTCCCCCACCCCCACGCCGACCTGCCCTACACCCAGGGCGACACCCTCGTGCTCTACACCGACGGCCTCATCGAACGCCGCGGCGAGGACATCGACGCCAGCCTGCAACGCCTCACCGACGCGCTCACCCGCCATGCAGACCACGAACCCGAAGGCCTTGCCGACGCCCTGCTCGCGGACCTCGGCGTCAGCAGCGGCGCCCGCGACGACGTCGCCTTGATCGTCATCCGCCTATGACCCGCGCGCCGCCACCGGATGCGCCACAGGTCGCGCATCCCGCCAACTGAAACGATCCGACCACGCCTGCGGGATTGCCTGTCGAACCGGGCGTAGCGACCACGAATTCGCCATCTATCCCGAACACAGCACACCGTCGAACTGGCCCGTGCCCTGGAGGAACGCCAAGCCGAACTCGTCGCCGCCCGGGCAGCCAACTGGGACCTGACCCGCGGGGGCCTCCCCCTGAGTGGTGGACACGCTGATACTGGATCTGCTTGATCCGGAGGAAGCGAGAAGACCGCCGATGGCGATGAAGGACTACTCGG
>NZ_JBVHQB010000059.1:0-8258 GCF_055567635.1 Streptomyces sp. NPDC026500
GGGCGCCGTGCCAGGCTGGAACAGCGGTGTCGGCGGCGAGGACCGCGGTGTACGAGGCCAGCGCCGGCCCGAGCAGCGCGGCTGCCGCCGTCGCGCCGGCGCCCGCCCGTGGCAGCCGCCCCGTGACGGCGCTGAGGGCAGCCGCACCGGCGGCGGGGCCGTAAGCGCTGAGGAGCCAGGAGCCCATGCTCATGGGGGACGTGGGCTTGAAGACGCGCATCATGTTGGCGAACCGGCCGGGCCTGCCCAGGTCGTGGATCAGGGCGGCGGCGGACAGCGAGACGGCGGTGAGCGAGGAGACCTTCATCGCGGTGGCGGTGCGGGGGCGTCCCGTGAGATGGGCTCCGGCGGCGAACAGGGAACCGGCTCCGGCGAGACCGCCGAGAAAGAAGTATCCGGCTATGTCACGGGCCGCCCAGGACGGGGCGTGGACGATCGGACGCCCGTAGTAGGACTCGAATTCCGCGCGCGGAACCATCAGTTGTTCGCCGCGCCGCTGCCGGGTCCTGGTCATCGCGCCCCCTTGGTCCGGCCGGCCAGCGCGAAGGCGAGCGCGATGCCTCCGGCGAGGGACAGTGCGGCGCCGCCCGCGTGTTTCCACATGGCCGGCAGGTCTCGGGTGGTCACCACGGGGTCGGGCGGGAGTCCGTACACCTCCGGCTTGTCGAGGAGCGGGAAGAAGGCGCCAGCACCCCCGACCCCGTCCTGCGGGTCGTGTCCGTACAACTGGGCCTGTTCCACGCCCTGTTCGTGGAGCTGGTCCACGCGGAGCGCGGCCCGTTCGCGCAGCTCGTCCAGCGGTCCGAACTGGATGGACTCCGTGGGGCAGGCCTTGGCACACGCCGGTTCCTGGCCCGCGCCGAGACGGTCGTAGCACATCGTGCACTTGAACGCCCGCCCGTCGTGCGGGCGTTGTTCGATCACTCCGTACGGGCACGCGGGCACGCAGTAGCCGCAGCCGTTGCAGATGTCCTCCTGGACGACGACGGTGCCGAATTCCGTGCGGAACAGCGAGCCGGTGGGGCAGACGTCCAGGCAGGCCGCGTGCGTGCAGTGTTTGCAGACGTCCGACGACATCAGCCAGCGCATGTCGCCCGGCGCCTGCGGGGGTTCGGGTCCGGACGGCGTCTCCTCGATGAGCGAGAGCTCGGTGCGTCCCTCGGGAGCGGGCACCTTCTGCTCGATGAAGGCGAGCAGCTTCTTGATCAGATAGTTCTCTTCGTTGTCGAGGGTCGCGCCGCCGAGGCCGGCGATGCCGAGCGTGCGGGCGGTGCGCAGCCCGTCCTTCTCCCACTCCCAGGTGCGGCACCGCGTCTCGACCACCCGTTCGGCGACCATGTCCATGGCCGCCTCCGGGTCGAGGGTCTCCCAGTCGGCGTACGGGCGGCGGTACGGGACCTCGTGGCGACGGGCCGGGCCGGTGGTGGGCTGGAGGGTGGCCGAGCCCTTCGGGCAGAGGCGGCCCCGACTGATGGGTGAGGCGGGGTCGCCCTCGATCTGCACGAACTTGTCGTCCTTGACGTAGATCTGCTGACCGCAGCCGACCGCGCAGTAGGGGCACACCGACGAGACGACCCGTTCGGCGGTGTCGGTGCGCGGCCTCAGCGTCCGGGTCCGGGGCGACCTGGCGGCCCGGCCACGTCCCAGCGGGTCGGGTCCGGTCAGCTGACGGTAGACGGGCCATTCACCGACCCACGTGCGCACACCCATCACAGGTCCTTTCGGGCGGCCGGGCTCTTGCTACGGTCCGGCTCTTGCTGCGGTCAGGGTCGTCCCGGCCTCACCCGGCCGGGCTCCCACGGCGCGCCGACGCGTCAGGCGGACGGTTCGTCGGGCACGGGATGCTCCGGGCGGGCGCTGCCGGAGTGCGGGGCACCTCTGCGCCCGGTGCCGGCCTCGTCCGTGTCGGGGATCTCCGGGTCCATGAGCTCGTCCCCGGAGTCCTGCGCACCGTATTTCTCCGCCTCGGGCCGCTCACCCGCCGTCCACTGCTTCGGTCCGCCGACGGCGTCCCAGGGGTCTTCGTCGGGTGTGGCCTGTTGGTCGGGCAGATCCCTCGGTATGGGCTTCGGTATGGGCCCACCACAGGCCCCAGGGCCATCCGGGTGGCGCTCGTTCACGGCGTCCTCACTTCCTCGCGCGGGGTGTGGCGTGAGGCGCAAGTACCCCTCTCGTTCGTGATGATGCCGGTGACCGCCGAACCGCCCCGGTGCTGGTCAGCGGGACGGAGGGGAAGCTCCGGCCCGCGCGGCCGGGCCTCTGCCTTCCCGGCGCAGGGCCGGACAGGTCCTTTCGTCCCTGCCGCGAGGCGTGGGCACCGTCGATCCACCGCTGCGCTCCTCGGAGCTGGTTACCTGCGAGGTGTTCCCGTACGGCAGGGGAATGCCCGAGGGCCGAGCCGGGCACCGGATGAGCCCGGCTCCGGTACGACGACCACGAGGAGGCCGCCTTGCCCATCGCGGAGTTCCCTTCGTCCGACAGCCCTGCGGGCCTCGTGTGAGCGCGAAACGACTGGGCGCCATGGTCGCCGAGGTCCTTGTATGGCAAGTGGCGCCGTCCGCTCTCTGGCTGGCCCTCATCAGCGCGGTCGCCCCACTGGAGGCGGTCCAGGAACTGACCGACGGACGGGGCACCGACGCGGTCATCGACGCCGTCGGCATGGAGGCGCACGGAGCCCCGATCGCCAAGGCCGCCCAATGGGTCACGGCCTGTTGCCCGACAGTGTCGCCCAGCCGCTGATGGAGCGGGCCGGCGTGGACCGGCTCACGGCCCTGCACAGCGCCATGGCGCTGGTACGCCGCGGCGGCACGGTCTCCGTGTCCGGCGTGTACGGCGGGCTGGCCAGTCCCATGCCGTTGCTGACCATGTTCGACAAGCAGATCCAGCTGCGGATGGGCCAGGCGAACGTCTGGCGCTGGGTGGACGACATCCTGCCCCTTCTCACCGACGACGACCCTCTTGGCGTCGACTCCTTCAAGACCCACGACATGCCGCTTGAGGACGCCCCCAAGGCCTATGCGATGTTCCAGGCCACGGAGGACGCCATGGTCAAGACCCTCCTCCACCCCTGACCCGACTGCCGCGGCGCGAGGTCGGAACCCGGCTCCCTGAGCGGTCGGTCGATAAGATCGACGATGCCGACTTCACCCTGATATCGGCATCCCCGGTGCGGCGTCCACCACGGGCGCCGCACCGGATTCACGCGCCGGGCCGGTCAGAATCTGACGTTGCGAGCGGCGGGGGTGTCGGCATCCATGTTCCGCTTCATCATCAGCAGTGCCGCGTCGGCGAGATCCTCATAAATATGGGCGACCGCGTCGTGGGGAACGGTCACGCGCAGATGCCGGATGTGCGCGTCGAGCGCCGAGTAGAGCACACACTGCTCGGTGACCTGGCCGCACAGAACAATGTGGCCGATGCCTTGCTGGAGGAGCAGGTAATTGAGCGGCGTCTCATAGAAGATCGAGTGCCGTGCCTTCACCACGAAGAGCGAGTCCTCGTCCGGGGCGATGGGACTGACCAGATCCGCGTGCGGGCCCGACAACGCCTTCTCCAGCATCTCTCCGTGATGCGATCGCCATTCACCGAAGTTGTCGTTCACATAGATCACCGGAACGCCGTGGCGCCGCGCGGACCGAATCAACTGCACGACCTGGGGAAGCACGGCCTTCACGGACGGAATCAAGAGATCCGCGTCCGCATGCTCGTAGGTGTTGATCATGTCGATGACAATGAGCGCGGCTTTGTCCATGCCTCCTTCTCCCACCTGCCTCGGCGAAGACCGGACCGACGACACCAGCCGGGTCGCCCGCGAAGACGGCACGAAGACCGCGTGTAGGCCTCCATTCGAGGGGAACCCAGAGCACAGAGTCGCATATATCGCCACCAATCGGACGAGCTGTGATGTGGAGGTGCCCATGGGGATGCCCGGCGAGGTCCCGCTCATCACGCCTGGTGTTTACGCGCCTCAACAGGACACCAAGTTCCGGATGCACGCCTTGTCTCGGGAGTGCCTGGGCCCCTCCACCGACGTGCTCGACCCGGGAACCGGCAGCGGGGCCCTTGCCCTGCGGGCCGCGGGACTGGGGGCGCGGGTGACGGCCGTCGACATCGACTGGCGCGCCGCGCTCACCACACGCCTCAACGCGCTCCTCGCCAGGCGTCGCGTCACCGTCCGCCACGGCGATCTCACCGCGGCCGTACGCGGAGGCGGGTACGACCTGGTGGTGAGCAATCCGCCCTACGTCCCGTCGCCCGGGCTCCGGCTGCCGTCCCGGTCCCCGGAACGCGCTTGGGACGCCGGGCCGGACGGTCGCGTCTTCGTGGACCGCGTCCGTGACGAGGCGCCCGCCGCACTGCGCGCGGGAGGCGTGCTGCTGCTCGTCCACACCGCCCTCTGCGGGACCCGGCCGACACTGCGGCGACGCACCCGCGCGGGATTCGAGGCGGCGGTCACCGACCGCGCCTTCGTCCCCTTCGGCCCCGTGCTGAACTCACGCCGGACCTGGCGGCGACACCAGGGCCTGGCGGCGATGTGCACGTGCCGACGCGCCGGGACCCATCCCTGGTGCGACACCGGTCACCGACGTCGGGCGAGTCGGGAGACGACGTGACAGGCCCCCTCCTTCCGGCACCACGGGGCGACATATCGCGTTCTCTCGTCTCGACACTGCGCTACGGCACCCCCCTGCCCGCGCTCCCCCACGGCCTGGAGGACGCCGATCCGTACGGTGACGACGTACAGCTCGCTCTCTACACGTTGTACGAACTCCACTACCGCGGCTTCGCTGAGGTGAGCGACGAACGAGAGTGGGACCCCGGGCTGCTGGCCCTGCGCCGGTCTCTGGAACTTCGCTTCCTGAAGGCCCTGCGTGACGATGTGCCAGCCGATCCGCTTGCCGACAACGCCCTCGAAGCCCTGCTGCTCGAACCGGTCGGCCACGACGAATCCAGTGTCAGTCACTTCCTCGAACACGACGGCGAACTGTGGCAACTGCGGGAGTACGCCGCCCTGCGCTCGCTGTACCACCTCAAGGAGGCAGATCCGCACGCCTGGGTCATTCCACGCCTGTACGGCCGGGCCAAGGCGGCCATGGTGGCGGTCGAGTTCGACGAGTTCGGTGCCGGCCGCGAGGAGGACGCCCATGCCCGGCTCTTCGCGGACCTCATGGCCGACCTCGGCCTGCGCACGGACTACGGCCACTATGTCGACGCAGCCCCCACGGAGGCGGTCACCACGGTCAATCTCATGTCCCTGCTGGGCCTGCATCGAGCCCTTCGGGGCGCTCTGGTCGGACACTTCGCCGCGGTGGAAGTCACCTCCTCACCGGGGTCCAGACGCCTGGCCGCCGCCCTGCGCAGGGTCGGAGCGGGAAAGGCGGCGCAGCGCTTCTACGACGAGCACTTCGAGGCCGACGCCGTCCACGAGCAGGTGATACGCCGGGACGTCATCGGCGGTCTGCTGGCGAGCGAACCCGAACTCGAGCCCGATGTCGCCTTCGGGGTCCGGGTCACCAGCTTCCTCGAAGACCGGCTGGCGGCCCACCTGTTGGCCGCGTGGAGGCAGCGACGCAGTGCGCTGCGGATACCGGTCGTCCCGGACGACCGACCCCCGTAGGAGGCCGGGCGCACCGTCCGGTCAGCGCAGCCGGTCGAGTCGGCGCCGTGCGCCGCCAAGCGAACGGCCGCGCCGGAACGCGTCCTGCCACGGGTTGCCTTCGAGGCGTGCGGAGATGTCCCGCAGGGTGAATCTGTGCGCTCCGATGCCGCCGTCCTCGACCTCCGTCCAACTCACCGGAGCGGCGACCGGAGCCCCGGGATGCGCGCGAACCGCGAAGGGAGCGACCGCGGTCCGGGCGAAGGCGTTGCGCTGGATGTCCAGATGGAGCCTCTTCTCGCGGGCCTCTTTGCGAACCTCGGTCGTCAGGGTGTCGAGGGTGACCGGCGGCGAGCAGTTCGGCCACGTCTCGGGCGAAGGCCCGTACTTCGTCGAAGGACTCGCTCCGGTCGAGAGGGACGAGAACGTGCAGGCCCCGGAAGCGCGTCCCCATCACCGCCGAAGGCAGCCGCAGTTCCTCCAGCATCAGCGGACGGCCGCGCAACTACGGCGGCATCCGGTGGGCGACGGTGCGGTGGTACCGAGCGAGGTCCGCCTTGGTGATGCCGTCGTGGGGGAACAGCGCCTCGCCGTGCCGGCTGACCCGTACGGTGCGGCCGCCGACCTTGAATTCCCGAGGTCCGGCTGATGCGGGGGTCATGTGCTTCCCGGGCCACCGCTGCCGAAGGAGCCACGCGATTCCGAACTCCAACGCGGGCGGGCCTGGTCCTCGCTGCGCTTGCTGCCGGAACTGTGGAGCTCGTGCGGAGTCAGTCGCTCGCGCCCGTCCGTGGTGTCGGAAACCTCATCCGGCTCCCGCACTTCCAAGGTTTCGTAGGTGGGCCCGCCCTCCGGCATCCGGGGATGCTCGTGCGGCTCGGGCGGATCGGACTCCCGTCGACGCACCCTGGTACCGAGCCGGACGGCCCCCACCAGGACCGCGACGACGACAAGCCCTCCGATGAACGCACCGAGAGTGCCGACCGCCGCGTTCGACATGGCCGTTTCGAAGTAGGTCGGGTTCATGGGCGACGAGTACCCCGTCCCCTGAGTTGCATACGGACCTCCCGCCACCACGCGCCGACGGCATGCTCGCCGGGACCCTTCGCCGACGTGGCCACTGGCGGCCAGAGCATGGACGCCGGACAGCCGATGTCGACTCCTCCGTCATCGGCGGCCCCGATGGGCCACGATGCCTTCGTCCACGCGAGCTCCGCGCCCGACTCGTCATGGCGGCACGGCCCGGCCGTACGAGCAGGCCCGGTACGGGTGACTACGCGACTGGCCCGGGCGCACCAGGATTCGTGGACGGTGGCGTGTCTGCGACGGCCGCGAGCAGGCGGTCTACGGCCTCGTCCACCGTGGAGCGGGGACAGCCCAGGTTCACCCGCATGTAGCCGTGGCCCTCGATCCCGAACTTCTGCCCCTTGTCCAGCCACAGCCGTGCCCTGGTGAGCATGAACTTGTCCAGCGACGCGGCGTCCATCCCCAATCCCTGGCAGTCCATCCACGCCAGATACAGCGAGTCGGCCGGCAGGACCCGCACCTTGGAGGTCGCGGAATTGACCGCCTGCGCGAAGTACGCGTGATTGCCACGCAAGTACGTGAGCAACTCCTCCAGCCAGGGCTCGCCGTGTACATAGGCCGCCTCGCCCGCGACCATGCCCAGCACGTTGACCAGCGGGAACATGTTGCGCTCGTACTGGCGGGCCAGTTCTGCCCGCAGTCTGGGATCAGGCACGAAGACGTTGGCGCTCTGCAGCCCGGAAAGGTTGAACGTCTTGCTGGGGGCGGTGCAGGTGATGCTGTTCCGTGCGAACTCCTCGCCGAGCGAGGCGAAGGGGATGTGCTTGCGGTCCGGATTGATGATGAGGTCCTGGTGAATCTCATCGGAGACGACCAGGACCCCATGCCGGGCGCAGATCTCACCCATGGTCCGCAGTTCGTCCTCCGCCCACACGTTCCCAGTGGGGTTGTGAGGGTGGCTGAGGATGAACAGCTTGGTGTCGGGACGGATCGCGTCCTCGAACGTCGTGGCGTCGAACCGGTAGCCGTCGTCGGTCCGCTGGAGCGGCGCGAACGCGAGGTGACGGCCGTTCAGCAGGACGTCTTCGTGGAAGTGGACGTAGACCGGGGGCTGGATGAGCACCGAGTCGCCCGGCGCGGAGAACGTCTGCACAACTGTCTTGAGCGTGGTGATGATGCCGGCGGTCGCCATCACCCACTCCCTGGGGACCTCCCATCCGAATCGCTTGGCCTGCCAGCCGGTCACGGCGTCGAGGTAGCTGTCGGTCGCGCCACCGGGATACCCGAAGACGCCGTGGTCCACAGCCTGGTGGAGCGCGTCGATCACGGCCTGGGGGGCCTTGAAGTCGGTGTCAGCAACCCACATCGGCAGCGGGTCGGCCGCGGCCTCGTCGGCCGTCAGGAACTGATGTGCGCCGGCCCACTTCATGGAGTTGCTGTGCCTGCGGTCGACGACGGCATCGAAAACCGATCCGGTCTCGGCCGCGGGGGTGCTCTGCCGTGTCCGGTTCTGGGGGGTGGTATCAGGTGCCATGACTGGATGCTAGTAGTGCCTGGTCAGGTCGGTTGGAGTGGTGCGTGTCCTTGGGGCTTGGTGTGGCGTTGAGGGTGTGTGACTCCGGACGAGATTGCTGTG
>NZ_JBVHQB010000060.1:0-7894 GCF_055567635.1 Streptomyces sp. NPDC026500
CAATCCACACCGAACCGGAAGGCCCTCACCCGTTCAAGATCCCTCAGCCGAGACCTGGCTCACCCGTCCACAACCTCCCAGGACAGAACACCTAGCCCTCCAGCGCCTGGGCGATGAGCGTCTGCAGGCGCAGTCCGCGGTGGGCGTCGAGTTCTCCGGGCCGGCCCGACCGGACGGCCGTGGCGAACTCGCGGCGCAGTACGGGCCAGGACTCCTCGTGGTCGAGGGCTCCGCCGTCGAAGACCAGCTCGGGATGGCGGCCGAACAGCTCGATGCGGGTGATCCCGCGCTCGACCTCGACCGAGCCCGACAGGGAGGCCTGGCTCACGGCACCACTCTCGTGTTCACAGGTGAGTTCGATCCAGCGGCGCGGGTCCCCGGCGCCGCGCACCCGGACGATCGGCCCCAGAGCCGCGTCCAGCAGATCGAGAAGGTGCGGCCCGAGGTCCAGCAGCGCCCCGTGCTCAAGACGCCACGGGGTCGCGAAGTCGCCGCCCAGGAAGGCTCCGCCGAGAAAACAGGAGCGCGCGCCCGAGACGTCCAGGGCCCGTGCCTCGGCGAGGAACTGCCGGGTGGCCGGGTGATAGCGGTTCGTCAGCACGAGCTGGGAGACCACGCCCGAGGCGTCGATGGCGTCCACGAGCCGCCGCGCCGAGGGCAGATCGAGCGCGAGCGGCTTCTCCAGGAGCAGGGCCTTGCCCGCCTCGGCCGCCCGCACGGCGAGTTCCGCCTGCACGGCGGGCGGCACCGAGAAGGCGACCGCCTCGCAGTCGTCGAGCAGTTCCTCGAACGTCGCGGCGACGGCGGAACCGTGCCGCGCCGCCGTTTCGCGGGCGGCCTCCGGCCGGCGCGCCCAGACCGACGTCAGCAGCGTCTCGGGTCCGGCGGCGAGCACCCGGGCGTGCACGGCCCGCGCCCAGGGCCCCGCGCCGACGAGCCCGACCCTGACGGGAGCGTGAGTCCAGGTGGGCGAGGTGGTGGTCACGGGCATCTCCTCTGTGCTGTACGGGGCCTGACGCGCCGTCGACCCGGCGGCGGTGCCGACGAGGGGGAGAGCGGCGGCGACCGGGCGTCGGATCTTCGGACGTGTGGACAGACTTCACCACGGTGTCACGGTGTTCGACCAGCGGGGCGTACGGGGAGCGCGGGAACCCGGCGTACGAACGCGGAAAGCGCGCCTCTGTCGGTCCCGACCTGCCGCAGGCCATCATGCGGAGCATGGATCCCACACAGGACAAAGCAGGCTTCGCGGGCGGTTCGGGCCTGCCCGCGCTGCCGGAGGACTGGGAGCGATGTCTCGCCGTGGCCGCTCACCCGGACGACATCGAGTACGGCACCGCCTGCGCCGTCGCGCGCTGGACGGCACAAGGCAAGCACGTGAGCTATCTGCTGGCGACCAGGGGAGAAGCCGGTATCGACGGCCTGCACCCGGACCGGGCGGCACCGCTGCGCGAGGCCGAGGAACGGGCCGGTGCCCGGCAGGTCGGCGTCGAGACCGTCGAGTTCCTCGACCACCGCGACGGCGTCGTCGAGTACGGGCTCGGGCTGCGCCGGGAGATCGTGCGCGCGATGCGCCGCCAACGGCCCGAGGTCGTGGTGTCCGGCGCGTTCACCGTGCGGATGATCGGCGGCATCACCAACCAGGCGGACCACCGGGCGGTGGGCCTGGCCGCCCTCGACGCGGCACGCGACGCGGGGAACCGCTGGATCTTCCCCGAACTCGCCGACGAGGGTCTAGAGCCCTGGGGCGGCATCCGGATGGTGTGCTTCGCCGGACCGGAACAGCCCACCCACGGAGTCGACGTCACCGGCGAACCCCTCGAACGCGGGATCGCCTCGCTGGAGGCACACGCCGAGTACACCAAGGCTCTGGGCGCGGGCGCGTTCGAACCGCGGCCCTTCCTCACCTGGGCGGCCGGCATGGGCGGTTCGGCGTTCGGGGTCGAATCCGCCGTCCTCTTCGAAGTCCACCAGCTCATCTCCGACGGACCGCCGCCCTGGGTGTGAGTGCGCCCCGTCCACCCGGCGGTACGGGCCCGGACGCACGGATCGGAACGGATCGGCACGGGTCCGGGCAACGCGACCGGGGCGAATCCGGACCCGTCCTCGAACCGGCTTCCCGCTGACGGAGCGCCACTCGGGTCCGCACGGGCGCAACTTGACCTGATCGTGAGGGTTTGCGGGCGAGGTGACTCATAGGCTGTGCGCGAGTGATCACCGTCGAATCGGAGGAGCGAACGTGACACCACGCCCGCAAGAGGCCGCACGACGCACAACTGTCCTTCGCCGCGAAGCCGTTGTCGCGGCCGTCCCGGTCGCGCTCGCCGCGCTGCTCACCGCGGCCGGACCGGCCACGGCGGCCGGGACCGTGGGCTCCGCCGGCGCGGGGGACCCGTACTTCCCTCTCTCGGGCAACGGAGGCTACGACGTCCACCACTACGATCTGACGCTCGGCTACGACCCGCACAGCCGCCACCTCGACGGCAAGGCGGTCATCACCGCCAGAGCCACCCAGCGGCTGACCCGCTTCGACCTCGACCTCAGCGGGCTGAAGGTCACCGGCGTCGCCGTCGACCACGCCAAGGCGGCCTTCCGGCGCGACGGCCAGGAACTCGTCGTCACCCCGCGGGACGCCCTGCGCAAGGGCCAGGAGTTCCGCGTCACCGTCACCTACTCCGGCACCCCGAAGCCCGTCACCGACCCCGACGGTTCCCTCGACGGGTGGATTCCCACCGACGACGGCGCGTTCGTGGCCGGTGAGCCCCAGGGCGCGATGACGTGGTTCCCCGCCAACAGTCATCCCACGGACAAGGCGTCGTACGACTTCACGGTGACGGTCCCCAAGGGCCGTACCGCCGTCGCGAACGGTGTCCTGGTCGGGCAGCGGACCGCCAACGGCCGGACCACCTTCCGCTGGCGGCAGTCCGAGCCGATGGCCGCCTACCTCGCCACGGCGACCGTCGGCACGTTCAAGGTCGAGAAGTACACCACCCGTGACGGCCTCAAGGTCTACAACGCGATCGACCCGCGTGAAGCGGCCGCCGCAGCGCCGGTCGTGAAGAAGCTGCCGTCCGTGCTGGCCTGGGAGAGCAAGCTCTTCGGCCCCTACCCCTTCCGGGCGGCCGGAGCCATCGTCGACCGGGCCCCGCAGGTCGGCTACGCCCTGGAGACCCAGACCCGTCCCGTGTACGACTCCGCGCCCGACCTGGAGACTCTGGTCCACGAAAGCGCCCACCAGTGGTTCGGCGACTCCGTCACCCTCACCAGATGGAAGGACATCTGGCTCAACGAGGGCTTCGCCACCTACGCCGAGTGGCTCTACACCGAGCAGCACGGCGGCAAGAGCGCGCAGAAGGCCTTCGACGCGCTGTACGCCACTCCCGCGGGCAAGGATCTCTGGGCGTTCCCGCCCGGTGATCCGGGCAGCGGCGAGCACATCTTCGAGACGCCGGTCTACGCCCGCGGGGCCATGGTCCTGCACAAGCTGCGCACGGCCGTCGGCGATCCCGTGTTCTTCCGCATCCTGCGCACCTGGGCCACCGTCCACCGCGACGGGCACGGCACGACGGCCCAGTTCATCAAGCTCTCCGAGCGGGAGTCCGGCAAGAACCTCTCCGGTCTCTTCCACACCTGGCTCTTCACGGCGGGCAAGCCCGCCTCTCCCTGAGGCGGGATTGCCCGGTGTGGCTGCGGGTTGGCTCAGGCAGGCCGCAGCCACACCGTCGCGAGCGGCGGCAGTGTCAGCTCGATGCTCGTCGGACGGCCGTGCATAGCGATCGCCTCGGCCTTCACCGGCTCGGGGTTGGTGATGTCGCTGCCGCCGAAGCGGAGGCTGTCGGTGTTGAGGACTTCGCGCCAGGCCGGGATGTCCTGGGGGACGCCGAGACGGTAGCCGTGGCGGACGGCGGGGGAGAGGTGGGAGACGGCGAGGAGCGGGGTGCCGTCGGCGGCGTGGCGCAGGAAGGCGAAGACGTTGTCGTCGGCGGCGTCGCCCACGACCCAGGTGAAGCCGGACGGGTCCGTGTCGCGTTCCCACAGCGCGGGTTCGCCGCGGTAGAGGGTGTTGAGGTCGCGGACGAGATCCTGGACCCCGCGGTGGTCGGCTTCGGCGCAGTAGGCGGGGTCGAGGAGCCACCATTCGGGGCCCTCGGCCTCCTTCCATTCCCCGCCCTGGGCGAACTCCTGTCCCATGAAGAGGAGTTGCTTGCCGGGGTGGGCCCACATGAAGCCGAGGTAGGCGCGGGCGTTGGCGCGCCGCTGCCACCAGTCGCCGGGCATCTTGGAGACGAGTGACTGCTTGCCGTGCACGACCTCGTCGTGGGAGATCGGCAGGACGTAGTTCTCGCTGTAGGCGTACACCATCGAGAAGGTCATCTCGTTGTGGTGGTACTTGCGGTGGATCGGCTCGTGCTGCATGTACTCCAGCGAGTCGTGCATCCAGCCCATGTTCCACTTGAGCCCGAAGCCGAGCCCACCGTCGGAGGTCGGACGGGTGACGCCGTCCCAGGCGGTGGATTCCTCGGCGATGGTGACGACGCCGGGGTTGCGGCGGTAGACGGTGGCGTTCATCTCCTGGAGGAACGCCACGGCGTCGGGATTGTCCCGCCCGCCGAATTCGTTGGGGGCCCACTGGCCCTCTTCGCGGGAGTAGTCGAGGTAGAGCATGGAGGCGACGGCGTCGACGCGCAGGCCGTCGATGTGGAACTCCTCGCACCAGTAGGTGGCGTTGGCGACGAGGAAGTTGCGGACCTCGCGGCGGCCGTAGTCGAATTCGAGGGTGCCCCAGTCGGGGTGGTCGGCGCGCCGGGGGTCGGCGTGCTCGTAGAGGGGGCAGCCGTCGAACTGGGCGAGGGCCCAGTCGTCGCGGGGGAAGTGGGCGGCTACCCAGTCCATGAGGACGCCGATGCCGGCACGGTGGAGGGCGTCGACGAGGTACCTGAAGTCGTCGGGGGTGCCCAGGCGTGCGGTGGGCGCGTAGAACCCGGTGATCTGGTAGCCCCACGAGCCGCCGAAGGGGTGTTCGGCGACCGGCATGAGCTGGACGTGGGTGAAGCCGAGGTCGGTGACGTAGGCGGGGAGCTGGTCGGCCAGTTGACGGTACGTCAGGCCGGGCCGCCAGGACGGCAGATGCACCTCGTACACCGAGAACGGTGCCTCGTGCAGCGGGCGGCGCTTCGCCCGCTCCTTCATCCACTTGGAGTCCCGCCACGTGTACGACGACCGTGTCACGACCGACGAGGTCGCCGGGGGCACCTCGGTGCGGCGGGCCATCGGGTCGGCGCGCAGGGTGCGGGATCCGTCGGGGCGCGTGATGTCGAACTTGTAGAGCGCCCCCTCACCCATGCCGGGCAGGAACACCTCCCACACACCGGACGATCCGAGCGAACGCATCGGGAACCCGGCGGCGCCGTCCCAGTGGCAGAAGTCCCCGCAGACCCGGACCCCTTGAGCGTTCGGGGCCCACACGGTGAAGCGCGTACCCTCCACACCGTCGTGGGTCATCGGCTCGGCGCCCAGCGCCCGCCACAGCTCCTCGTGCCGGCCCTCACTGATCAGATGCAGGTCCAGCTCGCCGAGCGCGGGAAGGAAGCGGTACGGGTCCTGCGTCTCGGACTCGGTGCCGTCATAGGTGACCAGCAGCGTGTACGCGGGAATCGCGTCGAGCGGCAGGACGGCCCCGAAGAGCCCGTCGCCGAGGTCGTCCAGCGCGGTCCGTTGCCCGTCCACCATCACCGCCACGCCCTGGGCGTACGGCCGCAGCGCCCGGAACACGACTCCACCCGGCACCGGATGGGCACCCAGCAACGCGTGCGGATCGTGATGGGCGCCGGACAGCAGGCGCCCCCGATCCGTGGGGTCCAGCGCGGCGTGCTGCGCCGACGGGGCGGCGGGCTTGGCCCGTCGTACGCGGGTGGATGCGGTGCGGGTCACGGCTTGGGCCTCTCGAAGTGGGGGTGTTGAGGGTGGTCGGTGGGAGTGGTGAGGAGTGGTCGGTGGGTGGTGAGGAGTGGTCGCTGGGAGTGGTGAGGAGTGGGCGGTGGTCAGGGGTGGTCGGCGAGTCGTCCGACCGCCGCCATGGGCACGGGCAGCCAGTCGGGACGGTGCCGTGCCTCGTAGAGCACTTCGTACACGGCGCGGTCCGTCTCGTACGCGCGCAGCAGTTCGGGTTCCTCGCGCGGGTCCCAGGCCGCCGCGACCGCGTAGCCCGCGCAGAAGGCCTCGCGGCAGCGCTCCGCCCACTCCGGACGCCACGGCTGCCGGGAGCGGGCCGCGTAGTCGAAGGAACGCAGCATGCCCGCCACATCGCGTACGGGCGACTGGACACGCCGACGTTCGCTGATCGGGCGGGCCGGTTCACCCTCGAAGTCGATCACCGACCACCGCTCCCCGGCCCGCAGGACCTGGCCGAGGTGGAGATCGCCGTGGATGCGCTGGGCGGGGCGGACCGCCGAGTCCAGGGCGGCGAGCGCGTCGAAGGCCGACCGCAACCCGGCCGCGTGCGGGCGGAGTTCGGGGACGGAACGGACCGCGGCGTCGAGACGGTCGTGCATCGCGTCCGCGAGCCGCTTGTTCCGGTGGGGACTCGGCGCGTCCACGGGGAACGCCGTGGCCAGGGCCAGATGCACCTCGGCGGTGGCCCGGCCCAGTTCGTACGCCTCGCCGGTGAAGTCCTTTCGCGAGGCGAGGGATTCGAGTGCCAGGGTCCAGCCGTCGGCGGCGTCCCGCAGATACGGCTGAAGGACGCCGAGGGTCGCTTCCTGCGGTTCCGAGGTGTGGAACCACGCGGCCGGCGCGGGGACGCGGGTGCAGCCCTGCCGGGCCAGCGCGCGCGGCACCTCCAGGTCCGGGTTGATGCCGGGCTGTACGCGCCGGAAGACCTTCAGTATGAACGCGTCGCCGTACACCAGCGAGGAGTTGGACTGCTCGGCGTCGAGGAGACGCGGCGCGAGACCGGGCGGCACCGTGAAGCGCGGATCGCGCTCGAAACGCAGCGGTCCCGCCGTGCCCGAACGGCGCAGGCGCTCCAGGAGCAGTCCCGCCGCCTTGGGGTCGTGAAAGGCGTCGTACACGGTCAGCTCGGCCAGCGGGCCGGCGCTCGCCCGGCCGATGAAGGCGTGGGCGAGCCGCGGCGGCAGGACCTCCCGTACACCGAGGAGGAGTTGGTAGCAGTCCTCGGCCGCGGGAGTGCCGGTTCCGGCGTGGGCGGGCGGGCCGAGGTGCTCGGTGCGGACCAGCAGATGCAGACACCCCGGGTACAGCTCGGTCGTCGAGAGCAGCGTCAGATCCGTCACGGGCCTGCCCTTGCCCGCGAACCAGCGCTGCCGTGGCAGCCAGGCGCGCAGCAGCTCGGCCAGTGAGGTCAGCAGCGGAGCGGTGTCGAGGCCGCTCGGACGCTGCAGAGCGGTGTTCGCCATGACGACACGTCCTTTCAGAGGCGGGCGGGCTGTCGAGGGGCACGGAGTCACGATCGCCTCGTGCTGCCGGGCCCGACCGCGGGGCGCAACCTGAACCAGTAGAAGCCGTGACCGGCGAGGGTCAGCAGGTACGGCAGTTCGCCGATGGCGGGGAATCGCACGCCGCCGATCAGTTCGACCGGGTGTCTGCCGTTGAACGCGCGCAGGTCGAGTTCGGTGGGCTGGGCGAAGCGGGAGAAGTTGTGCACGCACAGCACGAGGTCGTCCTTGTACTCCCGCAGGAAGGCGATGACGGCGGGGTTGGAGGACTGGAGTTCGGTGTAGGAGCCGAGTCCGAAGGCCTTGTTCTGTTTGCGGATCTCGATCATGCGGCGGGTCCAGTGCAGCAGCGAGGACGGTGACGACATCGATGCTTCGACGTTGGTGACCTGGTAGCCGTAGACGGGGTCCATGATCGTGGGGAGGAAGAGGCGGCCGGG
>NZ_JBVHQB010000061.1:0-7883 GCF_055567635.1 Streptomyces sp. NPDC026500
ACCGACAGCGACTCGGCCCGACCATCCAGGTCGACCATCACCAACTGACCCGGATTCTCGGACTGCGCCGAACGCAACAAACCACGCACCGCACCCCCGACAGGGTCAACGGCGCTCGTACCCGACCCGTTCGCGACGGCACCAGCCGTGAGCCACACCAGCCGTGCTCCGGTGAGGAGTTCGTCGGCGAACCACGCCTGGAGAGTGCCCAGCGCGTCAGTCACCGCCGCATGCACAGCAGCCGCTACATCCTGGCCCTCCGGAGCAGGCGAGGAGGCGAAGACCGCGTCCGGCAGCGGTTCGCCCGCCCCCACCGCGGCGGAGAGCGCGGCCACATCCGCGTACTCGGTCACCCGAGCCCCGCAGGCCGCCAGCCCGTACACATCCCGACCCAGAACGGCCCAAAGCTGCCCCTCAGCACCCGCCGCACCCGCGGCACCCGGCACCCACTCCACCCGGAACAACGAATCCAGATGACCACCGTCAGCCGCCCGGACCTGCTCGGCCGAGGCCGCGCGCAGAGTGAGCGCGTCAACGGTCGCGACGGGGCGCCCGGTCTCGTCCGCGACATGCAGAGCGAGGGTGTACGGGTCGTCCGGCGCAAGCGGGGTGAGCCGCATCCGCAGCCCGGTCGCGCCCGCCGCGTGCAGCGTGACGCCCGACCAGGCGAACGGCAGCAACGCGGCCTGCGCGGCATCGTCGTACCCGATGGCGTGCAGACCGGCGTCCAGCAGTGCGGGATGCACCCCGAACCGAGCCGCCTCACGCCGCCCGGCCTCAGGCAGCAGCACCTCCGTGAACAACTCGCCGCCACGCCGCCACGCGGCCGTCAAGCCCTGGAACAACGGACCGTACGCAAGTCCCTCGGCAGCCAACTCCGCGTACAGATCGTGCACGTCCACCGGTACGGCACCGGCCGGGGGCCAGACGGCGAACTCGGCGAAATCCGGGGTCTCAGTGCCGGCCTCACCGGCGAGCAGCGCGCCGGAGGCGTGCCGGGTCCACGGCTCCTCCGCGAGCGCGTCCTGCCGACGCGAGTGCACACTGAACGGACGCCGACCCGCGCCGTCCGGAGCCTCCACGACAAGCTGGAGCTGCACGCCACCACGCTCGGGCAGCACCAGCGGAGCCTCCAGCATCAACTCCTCGACCGTGTCGCACCCCACCTGGTCACCCGCCCGCACCGCCAGGTCCACGAACGCGGTTCCCGGCAACAAAACGCTGCCGTGGATCACGTGGTCGCCGATCCAGTGGTGCGAATCGAGCGAAAGGCGTCCGGCGAAGACCATGCCGTCGGACTCGGGCAGGGCCACGCCCGCGCTCAGCAGCGGGTGCCCGGTGTCCTCCAGACCGATCGCCTCGACGTCCCCGACGTGGTACGGGGACACGGCGGGCCAGTAGCGCTGCCGCTGGAAGGCGTACGTCGGGAGGTCCACGCGATGTGCGCCCGTACCGGCGAAGTACGCGGACCAGTCGACGCGCGTGCCGTTGGCGTGGACCCGGGCGAGGGCGGTGACGGCGGTCTCGGCCTCGTCGCGACCGGCGCGCAGGGCAGGGACGAAGACAGCGACGTCGGCGTTCTCGACGCAGCCCTGGGCCATGGCGGACAGGACGCCGTCGGGACCGAGTTCGAGGTACGTGCTCACCCCCGCGGCTTCCAGGGCTCGGATGCCGTCGGCGAAGCCGACCGCCTCACGAACATGACGCACCCAGAACTCCGGCCGCGTCAGCTCCTCCGAAGCGAGAGCACCGCTCACATTCGAGATCACCGATATCTTCGGCAAGTCGTACGTCAGGGACTCCGCCACGGCGCGGAATTCGTCGAGCATGCCGTCCATGTGCGGCGAATGGAACGCGTGACTGACGGTCAGCCGCTTCGACTTGCGGTCGCCGAACGATCCAGCGATCCGCTCGGCCTCGTCCGCATCACCCGCGATGACCACCGACCGCGGCCCGTTGATCGCCGCAATACTCACCCGCTCCGACAGCAGCGGAGCGACCTCGTCCTCGGTGGCCTGCAGCGCGATCATCACGCCGCCCTCGGGCAGCGCCTGCATCAGCCGACCCCGGGCCGACACCAGCTTGCAGGCATCCTCCAACGAGAACACCCCCGCCACATGCGCGGCAGCGATCTCGCCGATCGAGTGCCCGGACACGAAGTCCGGCTTCACACCCCACGACTCGAACAGCCGGAACAACGCCACCTCGACCGCGAACAACGCAGGCTGAGCGAACTCCGTACGGTTCAACAGCTCGTCCTCGCCGCCGAACAGCACGTCCTTCAAGGGCAGTTCAAGGTCCATCCGCACGGCGACCGCGTCGAAGGCATCGGCGAACACCGGGTACCGGGCGTACAACTCACGCCCCATCCCCAGCCGCTGACTGCCCTGCCCCGTGAACAGGAACGCGGTCTTCCCCGACAGCGGCGAACCCGTCACCACACCCGGCGCACCCGAATCCTGCGCCAGACCGGCCAGACCGGCCAGCAGCCCCTCCCGGTCACCGGCCACCACCACCGCACGACGCTCGAAGACCGAACGCCCCGCCGCCAGCGAGAAACCCAGATCGTTCAGGTCGGCGTCCACCCGCTCACCGAGATGGGCATGCAGCGCGGCCGCCTGACCGCACAACGCCTCCGCACTCCTCGCCGACAGCAGGAACGGCACCAGCCGCACCGGCCGCACCGACACCTGCGACCCCGCCTCGACCACCGGCTCCGGCGCCTGCTCCACGATCGTGTGCGCATTGGTACCGCTGATACCGAACGAGGAGACACCCGCGCGACGCGGCCGACCCGTCTCCGGCCACGCCACCGACTCCGTCAACAACGAGACATCCCCGGCCGACCAATCGACATGCGGGGTCGGCTCGTCCACGTGCAGGGTGGGCGGCAGCACGCCGTGCTGCATCGCCAGCACCATCTTCATGATGCCGACGACGCCCGCCGCGGCCTGGGTGTGCCCGATGTTCGACTTCACCGAACCGAGCAACAGCGGCCGACCCTCGGGCCGGTCCTGGCCGTAGGTCGCCAGCAGGGCCTGGGCCTCGATCGGGTCGCCCAGCCGCGTCCCCGTGCCGTGCGCCTCGACCGCGTCGACCTCGTTGGCAGACAGTCCCGCGCTCGCCAACGCGGCGCGGATGACACGCTGTTGGGACGGACCGTTGGGCGCGGTCAGACCATTGGAGGCGCCGTCCTGGTTCACGGCCGAACCACGGACCACCGCCAGGACCGGATGGCCCTTGGCACGGGCCTGCGACAGCGGCTCCACGAGCAGCATGCCGACGCCCTCGCCCCAGCCCGTACCGTCCGCAGCCGCCGCGAACGCCTTGATCCGGCCGTCCTCGGCCAGCCCGCGCTGGCGGCTGAAGTCTATGAAGTTCTCCGGGGTGGACATCACGGTCGCACCGCCGGCCAGCGCCATTTCGCACTCGCCGTTGCGCAGCGCCTGGATCGCCCAGTGCAACGCGACCAGCGAAGAGGAGCAGGCCGTGTCGACGGTGACGGCCGGACCCTCCAGGCCCAGCGCGTAGGAGATACGGCCGGACATCACGCTGCCGGCGTTGCCGGTGCCCAAGTGCCCTTCCAGGCCTTCGGCTTCCCGGGCGACGAGGGAGAGGTAGTCGCCGCCGTTGGTGCCGACGAACACACCGGTACGGCTGCCGCGCAGCGCGGCCACGTCGATACCGGCCTGCTCGAAAACTTCCCACGAGGTCTCCAGCAGCAGCCGCTGCTGGGGGTCCATGGCCAGCGCCTCGCGCGGCGAAATCCCGAAGAACTCGGCGTCGAAGTCCGCGGCGCCGTCGAGGAAACCGCCCTCACACGTGTACGAGGTACCGGACCGGTCCGGGTCCGGGCTGTAGATCCGGTCGAGGTCCCAGCCGCGGTCGGTGGGGAAGGTCGAGACCGCGTCCCGGCCCTCGGACATGAGCCGCCACAGTTCCTCGGGAGTCGCCACGCCTCCCGGGAAGCGGCAGCTCATCGCGACGATGGCGATCGGGTCGTCGGTGGAGACGGCCACGGCCGGCAGCACCGCGCCGGACACCTCGACGCCGCCCACCAGTTCGCCCCGCAAATGCGCGGCCAGCGATGCCGCGGTCGGGTAGTCGTAGATCAGGGTGGCCGTGAGCTTGAGACCGGTGGCGGCACCGAGTCGGTTGCGCAGCTCCACGGCGGTCAGCGAGTCGAAGCCCAGCTCCTTGAACGCGCGTTCCGCACCGACCGCGTCGGTGGCGGCGTGCCCGAGCACCGAGGCCACGTGCGTACGGACCAGCTCCAGCAGCTCCCGCTCCTGCTCAGTAGCCGACAGGGCGGACAACCTCCCGGCGAGGGTGCCGGAACGGTCCGCCCCGGAAGCGGTACGCGCCTGTTCCTGCGACGCACGCACGTCGGGCAGCTCGGCGAACAGTTCACTGCGACGCCCGGCGACGAAGCCGGGAAGGAACCGGTCCCACGCGATGTGCGCCACCGTCAACGCTGCCTCGCCGCCACCGACGGCCCGGTGGAGGGCCGTGACGGCAAGGTCGGCGTCCATCGGTGGCACGCCGTCGCGCCGCAGGCGCGCTTCCAGAGCTGGGTCGGCGGCCATGCCGCCCTCGGCCCAGGGGCCCCAGGCCAGCGCGGTCGCGGCCAGGCCGTCCGCGCGGCGCTGCTCGGCCAGGGCATCCAAGTAGGCGTTGGCGGCAGCATAGTTGGCCTGACCCGCCGCGCCGAGCGTGCCACTCATCGAGGAGAACAGCACGAACGCATCGAGCCCGATGCCGAGTTCGACGGTCAGCTCGTGCAGATTGCGGGCCGAGTCCGCCTTGGCCCGCAGCACCGACGCGAAACGCTCGGCGGTCAGGGAGTCCAGCACACCGTCGTCCAGGACACCGGCCGTATGCACGACGGTCGTCAAACCCTCCGCCTCACCCGCCAGCAGCACCCGCAAGGCATCCCGGTCCGCGGCATCACACGCCACCACAGACACATCCACACCCAAACCGGCCAGCTCAGCGGCGAGTTCGGCCCCACCCGGAGCGTCCATGCCCCGACGGCTGGTCAGCACCAGCCGTGAGACCCCCGCACCCGCCAGCCAACGAGCCACCCGGCCACCCAGCGCACCCGTACCACCGGTGACCAACACCGTCCCGGACGGAGCCCACGCCACCGCACCCTCACCCTGCGGGGCCCGGACCAGACGACGCCCGAAGACACCCGAGCCGCGCACCGCGACCTGATCCTCGCCAGGATTCGCACCGGCGAGCACGCCCACCAGCCGCGCCCCGGCCCGCTCGTCCAACTCTCCAGGAACGTCGACCAGACCGCCCCAGCGATCCGGGTCCTCCAGAGCCACGACCCGCCCCAGGCCCCACACCTCGGCGGCAGTGGGGTCGGCGAGCCGCTCGGAACGGCCGACGGACACCGCACCCCGCGTCACCGCCCACAACGGAGCTACCACGCCGACATCACCCAACGCCTGCACCAGAACGGCGGTGCCCACCACACCCAACAACGAGACGACACCGGCCAATTCACCGGCATCCGCGAGCAGTCCGGCGACCGCCGCACGGTCCGCGCCCGCCCGCACCGAGATCGAACGCACCTGCGCGCCCGCCCCCGACAACGCCGCCACCACGTCCGAGTCACCCGCACCCTCGGCAGCCGACACCACCAGCCACGTACCGTTCAGCCCACCGGCGGCAGTACCGGCCAACGGCTTCCAGCTGACCCGGTAACGCCAACTATCCACCTCCGACTCGGCCTTGCGCCGCTTGCGCCAGGCCGAAAGGGCCGGCAGCAACTCGTTGACGGTGGCGTCACCGGCCACATCCAACTCAGTGGTCAGGGAGTCCCAGTCCGCCTCCTCGACCGCGTCCCAGAAACCGTCGTCCGTCACGTCGCCCACCACGCGTGCGACACCCGACAAGTCCAGCCAGTAGCGCGAGCGCTGGAAGGCATATGTCGGCAGGTCGGCCATCAGCGATGAGGCGCCGCCGGCACCGGCGAAGAAGGCGGACCAGTCCACGCCCGCGCCGCGAACGTAAGCATGAGCGAGGGCCGCGACGGCGGTCTCGGCCTCGTCACGCCCGCCCCGCAGGGCGGGGACGAAGACAGCGGCGTCGGCGTTCTCGACACAGTCCTGGGCCATCGCGGAGAGAACCCCGTCCGGACCCAGCTCGACAAACGTGGTGACGCCGATGGCTTCCAGAGCGCGGACACCGTCAGCGAAGCGGACCGCCTCGCGGACGTGCCGCACCCAGAACTCCGGCCGCGTCAGCTCCTCCGAAGCAAGAGCACCGCTCACATTCGAGATCACCGATATCTTCGGCAGCTCGTACGTCAGCGACTCCGCCACGGCACGGAATTCGTCGAGCATGCCGTCCATGTGCGGCGAGTGGAAGGCGTGACTGACGGTGAGCCGCTTGGACTTGCGGTCGCCGAACGATCCGGCGATCCGCTCGGCCTCCTCCGCGTCACCCGCGATGACCACCGACCCCGGACCGTTGATCGCGGCAATGCTCACGCGCTCGCCGAGCAGCGGCGTGACCTCGTCCTCCGTCGCCTGGAGCGCGATCATCACGCCACCCTCCGGCAGCGTCTGCATCAGCCGACCACGAGCGGACACCAGCTTGCACGCGTCGTCCAGGGACAGCACCCCGGCCACATGCGCGGCAGCGATCTCACCGATCGAATGCCCGGAAACAAAGTCCGGCTTCACACCCCACGACTCGAACAGCCGGAACAGTGACACCTCGACCGCGAACAACGCAGGCTGCGCGAACTCCGTACGGTTCAGCGTCTCGGGGTCGTCCCCGAACAGCACGTCCTTCAACGGCCGCGCAAGCTCCAGCCGCTGCGCAATCGCGTCCAACGCCTCCGTGAAGACCGGGTACGCGGCATACAGCTCACGCCCCATGCCCAGCCGCTGACTCCCCTGCCCGGTGAACAGGAAGGCGAGCCAGCCACTGTCCACCGCGCCCCGGACCAGACCGGCCGAGGCCCCACCCTCGGCGAGAGCCGTGAGCCCCGCAGTCAGACCCGCATACCCGTCGGCCGGGGTACCGAGCAGCACCGCGCGATGCTCCAGAGCGGCACGGCCGGTGGCGAGCGAGTGGCCGACATCCAGAACGTCGACCGGACCCTCGGCAAAGCTGCGCAACCGGACACCCTGAGCCCGCAGCGCCTCGGCCGTACGACCGGAGACGAGCCACGGCAGCACCGGCAGAACGCGAGACGTCTCGGGCGCCGAGACCGGCGCGTCCTCGGGAGCCTGCTCGACGACGGCATGAGCGTTGGTACCGCTGATACCGAATGAGGAGACACCCGCGCGGCGCGGGCGACCCGTCTCGGGCCACGCCACTGATTCCGTCAGCAGGGCGATGTCGCCCGCGTCCCACTCCACCTGCGGAGTCGGCTCGTCGATGTGCAGGCTCCGCGGGAGCACGCCGTGGCGCATCGCCATGACCATCTTGATGATGCCCGCGACACCGGCCGCGGCCTGCGTGTGCCCGATGTTCGACTTGATCGACCCCAGGTGCAGCGGCAGCCCCTCCGGACGGTCCCGGCCATAGGTCGCCAGCAGCGCCTGCGCCTCGATGGGATCGCCCAGCCGCGTACCCGTGCCGTGCGCCTCCACCGCGTCCACCTCGGCGGCGGTCAGCCCCGCACTGGCGAGCGCTTCACGGATGACGCGCTGCTGCGAGGGACCGTTAGGGGCGGTCAGGCCATTGGAGGCACCGTCCTGGTTGACTGCCGAACCACGAACCACGGCCAGGACGGGATGGCCGTTGCGGCGAGCGTCGGAGAGGCGCTCCACGAGAAGCATGCCCGCGCCCTCGCCCCAGCCCGTGCCGTCGGCGGCCGCCGCGAACGACTTGCAGCGGCCGTCCACCGACAGACCGCG
>NZ_JBVHQB010000062.1:0-7387 GCF_055567635.1 Streptomyces sp. NPDC026500
GCCGACCAGGCAGCGGCCGAACCAGTGAACCTGAAAACATGTCAACCCGCCCTGACCTGCTAGTCAGCCACTCCCGCGCAGCGGGGGAACCTCAGAGACAACGAGTGCTCGGAGCAAGTCAGCCTCGGGTCAATCGCAGCGGGCGGCACGCGCCACGTACAGATTTCGTCCTACGAGGTGCTGCTGCGGATCACGTCCACATCAGGCCCGGAGCAATACACCTGCGGCGCCGACACGTCAGGCAGTCGGATAGCTCTGAGCCCGTCGTACCCCTCGGTGAAGTCCGCATACGGACACTGCGCCGACGGATCGTCTCCCAGCACAACGGGCTGACCGTCACGCGCGGGTGTGCTGGGTCGGCAATCGGTCCAAATCTTCGATGCCGCCAGACAACGTGCCCCTCTCGTGCCCGTTCAGTCGGGCAACATCGGGGAACAGCGGTCGCGGCCGGCAACGCCGCAAGAACGACCCCTAGAAAGCGCCTTGGCTGGTCAGGGGCCGTTCACCTGCGGTGGGTGTGGGATTTGAACCCACGGTGACTCGCGCCACGACGGTTTTCAAGACCGCTCACGGGTCCCAAGGAGACTCCGACACCGGAGAGAGGGGGTGCCATGACTGCGTTGATCATGTTGGCCTCCGGATGCTTTACGGCGTTCCTGGGGACGTTGACCTTGAACGGTCGGCTGGGAGCGGATCGCAGCGATCCCCGGAAGTTGGGGCCTAATCCTGATGGGTTATGCATTTGTCCTGGACGGACTGCCGAGACTGGTCGGATGGTCCT
Organism: Streptomyces sp. NPDC026500; assembly: GCF_055567635.1. NCBI lineage: Bacteria > Bacillati > Actinomycetota > Actinomycetes > Kitasatosporales > Streptomycetaceae > Streptomyces > Streptomyces sp. NPDC026500. The sequence continues at coordinate 782 of NZ_JBVHQB010000062.1, forward strand.
TTGCGGTGGGCTCGGACCTCGCGGGCGTAGCCATGTTTCTCATCGTGCTCGGCGGCGTGCTTCAGTTCCTCGGCGGACCCACGCTACGGGCAGCCCGACTCCTGACATCACTGGCTGACACCAACAAGCCCGAACCGCACCGGGCAACAGCGAACGTCAGCGGTGTGCCGGCCGCGGAAGAGCAAGGCCCGACCTTTGGCGATGATGACCCACGACCGACCTGCCACCAGCGGCAACCTGACACCAGCCTCACCCGCCACCCCTGGGTAAGCGAACCCTGCGAATGGCTCGCTCAGCCCGGTCAAGAGGGTAGGACCTGATAAAGGTGAGGTCACAGATTCAAATCCTGTGCCCAGTGCGGTGTGCCTTCCGCGACCTATGAGCGGCGCCCCGCTGGCCCGTATCAGTGCGCCGCCGCGTGAGCTACCTTCGGCCAGGTCACGATGACTGTAGAGATCTAGCCACATGGCTTGATCACACTCATCATGGGCGGCATGCAGAATGATCAGGCACGAGCAAAATCAGCAGGCCACAACGGTCTAGGTAGGGCCGCGGCGTGCCTTTTTGCGCTGGGGTGCTTTAACGCGGCGCTCTACCTCGCCGGACTGATCATGGATGGGGACCGTTACGTCCCCATGCTTGAGTCCGCCGCTGTGCTGCTGGTCGCAAGCTGGACTGTCGGAGCCGTCCACCTTCTCCGGATCGGCAAGGGAGCCCGGTAGTGGCCATAAGGCAACGTCGATCAGTGGGCGACCAAGCCAGCCAACCGGGTGACTCGGCCACTTGTTCGATTTGTGACTCCATCGAGGAGTAGGACCTCGCCTGTGACGCTGTGATCGGGCCACCCGACCACAGCTCGGCGTCAGCCGGCCTTGTTCAGCCTGGCCATCCATCGATGAGCGAACACCCTCGCGCCCCCTTTGCACCGCGCTCTCGCCCTGGCTGCGGTCGAGGGAGGACCATAGGAGTTGAGTGAGCAAGGGAGGCCCACCATGAAGACCGGAGCCTCGGACTACGACCGCTGGCTGTACTCTCACACCCCCTCCCAGGCCGAGGGCGAGCGTGACGAACCGGCCGAGCGCGCAGCCATGGATCAGCACCCCGACGTCCCCAGGACCGAGCCGTCCCAGGCCGAGGGCGAGCGGGTGGACGACACCAGGACCACCTGACCGCCGACAAGCGATCAACGAACGGCGCCTGATGGTCTGACTGCGTGACAACGCCGACGCATGACGGCACACGCCTGCGGACAGCCGCGGCAGGCAAGCAACCCACCGTGGCAGGCCCACGCCCACCCACACCAGCAGCCGAACGCCTGGGGCTAGCTCTGAGGGCACCGGCAGATGCAGCATCCGCTCCAATGCTGGCAACTGCTACCGCGCAGGCGAGTTCTGCCTAGAAAGCGATCTCGGCCAAACCACCACCGACGCGAACGGTCGTCCAATCACGTGCGGTATCGAGTCTGGGCGGCCGCACGGGCACTACTGACGCCAGACATCGGCGGCATCATCTCGGATCTATCCGTCGAAACGTGCGAGCGTGCCCGAGTGGTCCACTCGCCGGGCCGTCCCTGGGCCGTGCGAGGTCGCTCGGCAGTGACCGACGGCGACAGCCAGTGCCAGATCGGCTATGAGCCGTGACGACGAACCGCCAGGTCACGGCCCCCCGACCGAACGGGTTTCACCGATGACATTGTGTCGCGGATGGACGCACTCTTCGACATGCCTCAGGCCGACGCTTCCGAGCAGGCTGTCATCGCCCATTTCCGCCTGAGTGGGGAGAAATTCGGGGAACAGGACGAGCGCGCTGCAATCTACGATGCGAAACGCGCGATGACGGATGCCGTTGAGACCGCCGGAGTTGGCGAGGTGGACGGGAACGAGTTCGGCGGCGGCGAGGCTGTGGTGTACGCCTACGGGCCGAATGCTGACGCCCTCTTCAAGGTCATGGAGCCAACTCTGCGCGAACTTCCCTTTTCGACCTGCGTACGTCGTTCTTCGTCGTGGCGACACCGAGGCCGACACGTCTCGGGTGGATCTATGACTGTCCAAGACGAGAGGACGTGCCAGATACGTGCCAGGTCGTGCGGGGAACCACGGGGAACACCAGGGAACCGGCCAAGGGTTGAACCGACGCTAACTCTGCTCCGGAGCAGGTCAGCCGGGCGGCCAGCTCTAGATCACATCAGCTTCCCAAGCTGATGGCTTTGAGAGGACGTTAAGTCCGTTTCTGATAGCGGCCTCGTCCGGGTTGAGCGAGGAAGCCTTGTCGAGTGAGGCGCCCGAGGCGGCTGCGGGTGACGTTGATGGATGGTTCATCGGTGGGCATACCGAGGAGTTTGAGGCGGAATGGACCTCACCGACTCCCTGCCAGGCACGGCCGTCCGCGAAGTCAAGGAAGAGACCGGCCTCGACGTCGAGATCACCGGCCTGGTCGGCACCTACACCGACCCGAAACACATCATCGCCTACACCGACGGCGAGGTCCGCCGCCAGTTCAACGTCTGCTTCACCGCCCGCATCACCGGCGGCCAGCTGGCAATCTCCGACGAGTCCACCGAACTCCGGTTCGTGCCGCCGGAAGAGATCGAGCAGTTGCCGATGCACCACACCCAACGACTCAGGCTCCAGCACTTCCTGGAACAGCGCGAAAAGCCGTACCTGGGCTGAACCGTCTGACGGCAGTAGCGACGGCAACAACCCCGCACAACCACGGACACCCACGCACTTCACCGGACCAGCAAACTGTGCTTGACCTGCGAAAAAGCAGGTAGAGGGGTCCGCATAGCACACGTACTATGTGCTGGCGGGCGAGACTCCGGTACTTGTTCACAATGCGCCAGGGTGCTCCACCGCCATCAATCTTCGTCCGCGACCCGCTGGCGTGAGTGACGATTGGGTAGGGCGGGTTGCTGATAACGGAAAGGGAACTGTGTGGCAGAAGCCTGGGGCAACCGGAAATGCCGACATGGTTCGCGTGATGGATCCGACCGGCAGGTACGCGGATGGCTATGTGCGTTTCTATAACAAGGGCGGCCAGCCGATCGGACTCGATGGGAAACCCGGCCCGAACGCACATACTCATATCCCGATGAATCCTGATGGCACTTACCCACTTCCTGCGGGGTGGTAGGCATGAACCTGAACCTTCGAGGTCAAGTAGTTACCCGCATCTGCTTCGACGCGGCTCTGACGATCATGACCAGTGGGGATTGCGAACTGCGCGTCGAGACCCAGTCTGTTCTTCGTGTCCCGACTGGGGATCATGTGTCTTTTGATCCAGAATCTCTGGACGTTGCGGCCTCCTACCTCGTACGACTGGCCCGTGACGTGATTACTGAAGCCGAGGTGGGAGGATCCGGGGATCTCATGATCGAATTCGAAAGCGGCACGAAACTGACAGTCTGGCCGGATGAGGAGTACGAGGCTTGGGGGTTTGTCGGGCCTAGAGGAAGGCGAGTGACCTGCCTGCCTGGAGGCGAGATTGCGGTGTGGAGCGGTGAGTGACACCAGGCCGTAACCGGAAATCCTGACTTTCGCGTTACACCTGCTTGCAGAAGTCAATCTCTGTGGCCTTGTCGCTAGTGTCCCGGCGGGGCCACAGAGATGTCTGACTGCAGTAGCTGACGGAAACGTCAGCGATCGGGTGCTGCAGCCGGGTCACCCGCTGGCGGAGCACGGCTGTATGTCTCCAGTACAGGCCGGTCGGTGTGCCTCCCGTCAGACAGCATGTCTGACGGGAGCAGTCCAACGGGTGCATGCAATGTCGCCCCCGTCGACCTGAAGCTTCTCTGAAGCGCTTGCCGTGGCCCGCCTCTCATGGACGCTGAGAAGCTGCCCGCCGCGCTGACGCACTCTGGACCCCCGCCGTCACGGCGGGGGTTTGTCGTTTCCGTTGGGAGAGCGAGAAGTTCAGTCGCCAAGACCAGAAGGAGCGCCGGCCCTCCGTCTGTGCAAGGTCGGTGACTACGGCTGGTCTACATCTTCCGCGTAGTGACGGCAAGGGCGGCGGGGTGTAGCACGTTGTGCCCGTACCGGGCCTGGGCCCGGTCGGCGACGGCTTCGATCGCGAGCGGCTTTTCGTCGGTGTTGTCGAGGGTGAGCTGCCGGGTGGCCCGGTCGTCGGGGCGCAGGGCATCGGCGCGGAGGGCGATGCTGCGGACCCGTGCCCGCTGCAGGCCAAGAGATGCGTGCAGCGCGTATGCCGTGCGGGCCAGGAGCACGGTGTGCTGCGTTGGTTCGGGCAGGGTGCGGCTGCGGCGAGTGGAGCTCGCATCGACGTAGCGGACAGTGCAGGTCACAGCAGTAGCGATCTGCCCGGAGGTACGCAACCGGGCGCCGAGGTCGTCGGCGAGGGCGAGCAGGGCCCGCCGGTGCTGAGTCGGGTCGAGTTCGTCGCGGTCGAAGCGGTGCTCGCTGCTCATTGTGGCCGGCGTGGGCCTCGGGTCGACGGTCGTCGTGTCGCGGCCGTGCGCCCGCTCGTGAAGGGTGCGGCCCGGGCGGGCGCCGAGGAGGCGCTGCAGCGTGAGCTGGGGGACATCGGCGACGTCGCCGACGATGTTCAGGCCGTAGTCCGAGAGCATAGTGGCTGCCCGGGCACCCACGCTGGGCAACTCCCGTACCGGACGCGGCCGCAGGAACCCGCTGACCGCTTCGGTGCAGTCGTCGATGACGAGGCGCCGCCCGGGCGCGGTGAGCGCGCAGGCCATCGCGGCGAGCATCCGGGTCGGCGCCGCACCCGCGGCGCTGCGGATGCCGAAGTAGGCGAGGATCCGCAGCTGGATGAGTTCGGTCAGGCCACGGGCGTCACGCTGGAAGTAGGGGAGCGCGCCGGTCAGATCGAGCACGGCAGAGTCCGGCTCGATCATCTGCACCTGCGCAGTGATGTTCTCCAGCAGGCGGCGCAACTGCTCGGGCAGTTCGACGTCGGAGCCCGGTGGCATGTCGAATCGCAGGTGAAGGATGCTGCGACTGGTGGTCATGGCGTTCATCCGGCACTTCCCTGGCTGCGGTGACCGAGTCGGCGCAGGTCCGCCGAGCGAGTCCCGGCGGGCTGAAGATCGGCGTACGGATGAAGCCGGGCCCCGGCGGTTCCGTCCGCGAGGGTGCGCTGCGGCGCAGCCAGCTGGGCGGGCGTTGGGGCGGGGGAGGGGCGGCCGAGGAGATCGAGGGCGGCCTGCGGGCCGTGGTCGCGGCGGGCGGCGGCCACCTCGTCCAGGTCCCACACCATCTGTCCGACCACCGTGCGCCGCGGCCCCCGCGCCTCGACCGTTCCCCTCACCAGCAAGAGCCCACTGTGGAAAACGGTGTGTGCGCACGCTGCGTGGGAGTCCTCGAAGAACGCGATGTCGACCAAGCCGGCGCCGTCTTCGAGCGTCACGAAGATCACCCGCTTCCCGCTCGGGATCGGCGGCGTCTGGGTGGAGGCCCGCACGCCGGCGACGAGTACGGTCTGACCGGGAACCATCCCCTTCAGGTGAGCAGCGTCGGTCGCACCGAGCTCGCGCAGCAGCCGGTGGTGGTGGTCCATCAGGTGGTGCGTGACGTCGATCGACAGGGTCTCCAGCTCCGCACTGAGCTTGTCCCGGCCGGTCATCTCCGGCAGACCGCTCGGCTCCGCCGTAACCAGCTCCCCACCCAGCGGCAACTGCCCCTCGCCCGCATGGCGATTGCGGGACTGGCGGTGCAGTTCGGTCGCCTGCAGCAGCAGATCCCTGCGGGTCAGCTCACCCGCGAGCGGGCCGAGCGCGCCAATGCGGATGAGGCGCTGCGCGAGGGGCAGGGACGGCCGGGCCCGCTGCCACAGATCCTGCAGACCCGCATACGGCTGCCCGGCGACGAGCCTCTCGATCTCCGTTTCGCTGATGCCCTTTACGGTGGAGAACGCGAGCCGCACTCCCCAGGTCTCGTCGGCCTTCTCGACCCGGTGCTGGGTGTTGGAGGCGTTGACGTCGACGGGCAGAACGGGAACGCCGTGGCGCCGGGCATCGGCGACGATCACGCGCATCGGCCACATGCCCGGGTCGTGCTCGAGGAGCCCGGCATACAAGAAGGCCGAGTAGTGGGCTTTGAGGTAGGCGGACTGGAGGGCCGGGACGGCGAAGGCGACTGCGTGCGCCCTGCAGAATCCGTAGGCCCCGAACTGGGAGATGATCTCCCATACTTCATCGAGCACGTGCGTGGCGTAGCCGCGTTGGCCGGCCGTGCGGCGGAACCAGGCCTCGACCTTCGGCAGCCGGTCCGCGTCGGCCAGGGCGCGGCGGGCGACGTCGCCCGCCGCGCGGTCGCAGCCGGTCATCCGCGCCAAGATCGCGATGATTTGCTCATGCCAGATGACCACGCCGTACGTGTCGTTGAGCACCGGCTCCAGGTCGGGGTGCGGGTAACGCGGTGTCGCGCCGTGCCGGGCGGCGATGAACAGCGCCGAAGTGGTTGCTTTATCGTCGTGTCGCATTCCGAGAGCGCTGCAGACGAAGGGGCGTTCGAGTCTGTTGCGAATTGAGGTGTCGGATACCTAGTAGTGCCTGGTCAGGTTGATATGGATGTTGGTATGTCGCGGTGGCAGGTGGGGCAGGCGCCGGTCCAGAGGGCGAGGAGTGTCTGCAGC
>NZ_JBVHQB010000063.1:0-7083 GCF_055567635.1 Streptomyces sp. NPDC026500
AAGGCGGCCGCCGCCGACGCGCACGCCAAGCGGCTGGCGGCGGAGGCCGAGGAGAAGACGGCCAAGGCGGAGAAGGAGAACGCCGCCGTCAAGCGGTCCGAGGCCGCCGAGCACCGCAAGAACGCCGAGTCCGAGGCGACGAAGGCGAAGGACGCCAAGGACAAGGCCGAGGCCGCGGAGAAGACCGCCGGGGACCGGCGCGACGACGCGGTCAAGGCGAAGGATCACGCCAAGTCTTTGCGGGACGACGCCTGGGAGGCTGAGCAGAAGGCCGACGCCGCGCGGGCGAAGGCCGATGCCAAGGACGCCTACGCCGACTCCCTGGACTCCGGTGACGCGGCGACCGCTGCCCGCGCCGCCGCCAACGAGGCCGACACCCACGCCGACGACGCCGAAACCGCCGCAGGCAAGGCCCGCTCCGAGGCCGACGCCGCCACCCAGGCGGCAGCCGACGCGGACGCCGCGGCCACCCGCGCCGAGGCCGCCGCCAAACGCGCTCGCTCCGACGCAGACGCCGCTCAGGCCGACAAGCTGAAGGCCGACGCCGCGGTCAAGACCGCCACCAGCGCGGTCGCCGACGCCATCAAGGCCTCCCAGGACGCCTCGACCGAGGCCAAGGCAGCGGTCAAGCTCGCCGACGAAGCCGAACAGCACGCCAAGGACGCCAAGACCCAGGCCAACAGTGCCAGCGCGGAGGCGGCCAAGGCACTCGCGGCGTCCGCCAAAGCCGCCGGCTACGCCTACGTCACCGCCCAGGCCGCAGTCGACGCTGGCAAGTCGGCCCAACGAGTCACCGACCCGGCCAACGACGCCATTCAGCTCGGCTCCACCTACGCCGACACCGACTCCGCCGCCGACCTCGTCGTCCTGACCGGACAGGGCTCGAAGACGATCGCCGAACAGCAACAGGCGATCGCCGAGGCGCACGCCACCAACGCCGCCGCCGAGGCTCAGGCCGCCAAGAACCTCGCCGACCAGGCCAAGGGCGACTCCAAGGAGGCTTACCAGCACGCAGCCAACGCCGCCGGATACGCAGCCGACGCCCGCACCTACTCCAAGGACGCCCTCGGCTACGCCGCAGGCGCCGCCAAGGCCGCCTCCGCAGCCGCCGCCTCACTGACCCGCACCATCGACTACGACAAACAGGCCACCGCCGACGCCGAAGCCGCCGACACGGCAGCAGGCAACGCCGAGGGTTACGCCAAGGACGCCCGCGACAGCGCCGACGCCGCAGAACTCGACGCCTCCGCCGCCCGCTCAGCCGCCACCCAGGCCGAACAGGACGCCAAGGACGCCCGCACGGCAGCCACCCACGCCGACACAGCAGCCACCGAAGCCGAACAGGCCGCGAAGGACGCCGACAAGTACGCAGAGGAAGCCGAGGACGCCGCGGACAGGGCCGAGAAGGCGGAGAAGGCGAAGCAGATCAACACCGGAACTGTCCCCAACGGCAGCGACGGCTCGATCGGCAATGTCTTCTATGTCATCGACCACATCGAGAAGGTCGGCGAACCGGAGGTCGTGGACAAGACGAGCAGCTGTGACGGCTGGGTCAGCAAACTCGTCTACAAGGGCGACTGCACCATAACCACGAAGATCCGGTACAAAGCGCTGCTCGACCTGTACCTGTGCACTGCCGAGGACCTGGATCTGGAGAAATTCCTGTGCCCGTCCGGTGCGACGAAGTACCTCGGCGAGGTCAAATCCAAGGAGCAGTCCCAGAAGGTCACACACACCATCACGATGGCCGAGTGGCAGGAGAACATCGACCCGGTCGACATTCTCTTCGGCAACTGGATCAAGTGCGCCCAGAAGATCGCCCCGGGCGGCGCACACGGAAGCGGCATCGGATGCGCCTGGGCAGCCGTGGACGTAGCGAGCCTGTTCGCGGGCAAGATCATCAATCCCATCGCGAAAGCGCTGCGTGCAGTGGATGCCGCGTTCGTGACCGGTGTCGGCATCCGAGACGCATTCAAGGCATTGAAGGCTCTCGACGGTGTGGACGCGGTGGCGGTAGCCGCGATTGAGAGGGAGGTCGAACTCTACGAGGAGATCGCGACTTCGTGCACCCGGAACAGTTTCCCGGGCAGCACTGACGTCCTGATGGCAGACGGATCCCACAAGGCGATCCGCGACATACGCATCGGGGACCTCGTCCATGCCACGGATCCGCAGACCGGTCGGCCGTCTGCGCGGCCGGTGACGGACACCATGCGGCACGACACCCGACGACTGGTGGACATCACGTTGGCCGGTGAGGTGATCTCCAGCACGAAGGGCCACCGCTTCTTCGCCAAGGACCGCGGCTGGACGCCGGTCTCCGCCTTGCGGGTGGGTGACAGCTTGCGTACGGCAGAGGGTACGTTCCGCATCGTGACGGCCCTGAAGGACCGGTCCGGTCTGCCGCCTCGCGAGGTCTACGACCTGACGGTCGACAGTGTTCACACTTTCTACGTCAGCACCGAAGGTGCCCACCCCCAGAGCATCCTCGTCCACAACTGTGTGAACATCATCGCCGACGAGGACATCGAGGGCGCTCACACCATCGGCGACCACGTGAACAAGTCGGACGCAGACATGGCGGCGAAGGCGCTGGACCCGAGGAACAGGCGGGGCATAGCGACTCGGTGGGCCAGCAAGGATGTTGCCGCCGAAGCGGTCGACAAGGCCATCACCCAGTGGCTGGACCACCACCCGGACAATGTGACCGATCTGATCAGCTGGGAGAACAAGAACGCTCAGAAACTCGGAAGGGGCGGCCGCTTCGATCCGCGGACGGACCTTAAGTCCATCCGGTGGCAGGTGCGCGACATGTCCGGGATCAAACTGGGCGACAAATGGGTTCGTAACGGCACCGGAGCGGTGAAGAGCGCCGTCGACACCGACTGGGTCGTCGTGCAGCTGAAGTACATCGGCAAGAAGAACGCACAGCACCCGCATGGCAAGTGGGTCGTCTACACCTCCTATCTGGAAGGGTGATCTTGACTGACGGCAAGGAGTCCGAGAACTGCTGTCCGGAGGACGTCTACGTGACGGACATCGGGCTGACCTGGATCGCCTCACGGTGGAGTGTGGTGGACATGTTCGACCGGGAGCCGGACCGCCACCTCCGCCCCGAGGGCGGACCCCTCGCGGAATGGCTCGGCTTCGCGTCACTGGCGGTCGACGAGTTCGACCGTTCCAAAGCGATGCAGTTGGGCCAGGACGTCCAGCGGCTTCTTCGGTCCCCGCTCCCGGAGAACACGATCCGCACGGCGTGGCTCGGGGCGACACACGGCCTGTTCGACCCTGCCGAGTGCGGTATCAGCGCCCGTACTTGGCTGCGTCGCGCCGAAGCGGCATGGCTGGCCCGAGTGCGCCAGGACGATTCCGCGTTCGTCCCTTTGCCGGCGCAGCCGGTAGTGGACGAAGAACTGCGACGGGACGTCCTCCAGGTGATCCGTCCGGCCTCGGGGCGCCTGAGTCACGCGGCGCAGGACCCGCCGTTCGGTGCTCCGGTGACCGGCCTCGTGCCGGCCCTGGAGCGAGTGGTCACCGAGGCGTGCGCCGACCTCGGCTACCGGTTCTTCCTGCGCGCCATGAAGGCGTACCAGGTGCCCGCCGACAGAGGAAGCCTCATCGCCCTCGGCGAGCGGTTCGGCTACCCGTACTGGCTCGTGCGCGAAGGCCTCAACGACCGGACCGACTGACAACGAAGCGCAGGGGCGGGTGGAAACCGCCCGCCCCTGCGGGAGGTCGCCTGGCAAGGACTGAGCCTCTCCACTTTCAAAGAGGTCGATTTCGCCCGACTTGTTAGCCCATGGAAGGACTCTGAGAGCGCGAAGAGGTGGTAGGTGCGGCTGGGGTTGACGGGCCTGGAGGGGGACGGATCGGGCACGGTGCTGCTCGTTCGTGTCTCATCCTGGGATGCCCGGCGTTCAAAGCTGCGCGCTCCGTCGTCATCGCTCTGCGCCCGGGCACACTTGGTCCGTGGCGGTACATCACAAGCATGGTGAAGCGGCGTCCGTATTCGAGTGATCTGTCCGATGCCTGCTGGTAGTTGATTGAGCCAGTTTTCTCGGTTTGGCGCTTCGAGCACTGCTGCAGGTTTCTGCACTTCGGCCAGGCCGGCAGAGCATGAGCTGTGCGATGTCAGGGACGCGATCTGCATGTGGACCGTGCGGGGGTGCAGCATGTGGTGCAGCGTCGCGAGCAGTCGTGCCCCGGCGGAGCTGGCCAGTGCTACCGCGACAGTCTCGACGACCCGCCGTAGCGCTGGCGTCCTGCGCTGATAGCGCTCCGTCAGCCCGTCGACCTGTTCGACGAACGTCGTCAGAAGTGATGCTCATGCCTCCGCTGAACCGCAAGCAAGTGAAGCCGACAATTTTCAGGGGATTCACTGAAGTGAGGAGGTGGAACGCGGTGCCCCGTTTCACCCCGTTCGACTTCGGTGTGTCGTGGGTGATGGGCTTGTTCCATCAGGACTGGACCCACGAGGGGAACACGGCTGCCGACGTCGTCGCCAAGTACCTCGCGGCATCGGTCGACGAGGAGGCCCAGGCAGTACGCCGTGACGCCCGGATTCTCGGCAGCCTTCCTTCGCCGACGCTGGAGGTGCTGTGGTACGCCGGAACGCAATCCATGGCGAACCTTCAGTACCTGGGGGGAGGAGCCGAGTGGACGGATGCCGGAGGCCCTGGACGACCAGTTGATCGGGCAACTCGTGGACCGTGCGAAGGCCGGCGGGCTGACCGGTGAGGGCGGGCTGCTGCTGCATCTGACGAAGAGGCTCTTGATGCAAGGGAGGTAAAACAGATGTCAACCCCTTCAAATGATGACGTGAGTTCCGCCGTCATGTTCAAGTCCGATCGCGCCTTCAGGGTCTGGCGTTATGGGATCGGGCATTCTCAGCTGCTCCTTCGGGCAGTTCCCGACAGCACGGAAACGGTTTGCCTGGACCTGCTTTTCGAAGGTGTGAGTGCCATGCAGTTGGTCCAGCATTACAAGTCGATCGAGCTCTGCTCCGCGAGTAAGGCCGAGGCTGAAGAGATTCTCGGTTTCTCTGGAATCAGCCCGTCCCGCAGAGAGCTCCATCTGCCTGTCGTCCTTCGGTCCAGAAGCGGATCAGGGTTCGTCCTGTGCGCAAACGTCACGGCTGTGCGCGGGGGAGAAGACCCCTTCGGATCCGACTACGAATGCGAAGACCGCACCGTCATCTGGAGCAGTCGCCCGCAGTCGTAGGCGGACGGCGAGACAGCCTCGCCGAGTAGCGCCCCGCCACCGCACGGCAGCGGGGCGCTACTCGGCGGAGGCCGGCGAGACCCAGATCTACGCGGTGCTCGCCGCGCTCGGGGCGGCGCGGTTCTCGGGGAGGCCGAGGCGCGTGCGTCGGCATCGACTGCGCGACCCACTGCGTTCCGGGCGTAGCGTTCCGGGCGTTGCTGAGAGCGATCAGATGTGCCCCTGATGCCTCACTCTCCTCCGAGCAGTACACGAGGCCGGAGGCCATCGGGTCGGACCTCCAGTACGGCGAGTTCGTCGTGGACTTCGTCAACCATCGCGCAGCGTGCGCTCGCGCAGTCCGCCCAGTCGAAGGCGGAGTTCCGCAAGAAGGCCGCCGAGACGGCCGAGTTGCAGGCGAAGGCCGCAGCTGACGCCGCGAAGGTGCACCGGGACAACGCCAAGAAGGACAAGGAGACTGCGGAGGCCAAGCTCACCGACGCGTTGAAGGCCGAGGGCGAGGGTCCCGAACGCCACAGTGGCTGCGGAAGCCCGCAAAATCCTCGCGAAGCAGCTCATCACCAATATCAAAGTAAGGATCGTCGCACCATGACCAGTCTCAACCGCGCACTCGCGAAAGCGGTGATGGATCTCGTCATCAGCATCGAATTGACCGATGACGACGATATCGACCCGGATGTCGCAACCAAAATCACTGAACCGGTCGGAGGTCTCCTGAGGAATGCGCTCGACAACGCTTCCGAGGAGGACCGGCACGCGATGATCCGTCTCTTCCGGGAAATCGCCGCGGAAGAAGGAGTTCCAGAGCGCAGGGAGCTCGCCTTGGAGTTCCCAGAAGCAATGTGCCTCGTCGCGGAGGACTGATGACACCTCCGCCCCTGGGATCGCTCTCCGCCCAGCGGTGAACGGCCCTTCCTTTCCTTGACCGTTGGGTGGGACAGAAGCATCCGTCTCACCCAACGGCGGGGAGAGCGTTTTGAGCCACGACCACCGGCGCCCTGGGGCTGCGATCTCTCCGGTTTTCTCGATACCCCGAAGCACAGTCGGGCACAGGCCGAAGGCGGCTCCCTTCGTGGACCTCGCCCGTGCCTGCTGGTGATCCGCACCGTCGCACAGCCACGGGGCCTCGCCACGGAGAAGCCCCCGGGTTCCGGTGACCGCCCTTCCTGAAGGAGGCCCATGCGCTCGCATCTGCACTCCGGACCTGACTCTCCACGTACTGTTGAGAGCCGCCAACGGCGCCCGGACGCCCAGATGTCTCCGGACCAGTACATGAAACTGGCCTGCGCCTGACCCTGGCGGCTCCCCGGGGTCGGCAGGGGACACAGCTGCGGCGAGATCTATGGGCACCCGAATAGGGCCTGGCCAGTGACTTCCGTCGGTGCCCTCGAGACAATCGGCTCCAAGCCGACCCCGAACGGGCAGCTGAGGCAACTGGGGGTGCTCGGGGCTGTCGGCGAGGGAAGGCCTCGGGACAAGAGGGTGATCCGGGTGGGGAGCCCTGGAGTTTTCGCTCGCGACGGGCGGTCCGCCGGCCGGTCGGTGCGCACAAGCCGGCGCGTTTTGAAAATCAGGGTGGGCCGTTTGGTGGCTCTGCGCGCTAAGGGGCTGACCTGGGCCTCAAGGGTCTTCGACACGTCCCACGAAGGCGACGAAGGCGCGCCCTGCCGTGGGTGAGGAGCATGGTCCCGGTCCGTCGTCTCGACGGGAGGTCCGAAGGCGGGCGTCTCGCCGGAGGTCCGAAGGCGGTCATCTCGCCGGGAGGTCCGAGAGGGCTGGGCGCGTCAGGTGGAGCATGCGGGTCAGCCGCTGGTCGCCTGTTTCGCTCAGGGAGTGGGGGGCGAGGTGGGAACCGCGGTGCGG
>NZ_JBVHQB010000064.1:0-6847 GCF_055567635.1 Streptomyces sp. NPDC026500
GGCCCAGTGAGCGACGAGCAGCGGACGGCGTGGGTGGGCGACCAGGTATGGGACGAGGACGCCGACAAGGAAGGCATCGTCACCGATGTGAAGGGTGGGACGTTCGTCCTTCGCGAGGTGTATGCGCGGGCCCTCACGTGGACGGCCCCGGGCCCTGAGCGGCTGAAGATCACGATCACGCGCGAGGAGCGGCTCAGGCAGCGCAAGGAGCTGGGCTGGTGACCTCCTCACCCGGCCCCTCCCCCACGGACCGTCTGGGCGTCCTCGGATTGTCCAGCTCCCGCGCATCCGGACCCCTCACGGTGTAGAGGCCACCTGACCCAACTGGTTCCCCCCTGTGAGGAGAAGGGTGCCGATCCATTCGGGTCGGCTGGGGCCCTCACGCGAGCTCGTCAGGCACGCCCGGGTCGGCCAGTCGCGCCTTGTCCTATGCGAGCGGTGAGACCTGCCGGGAGGGCGGGCAGGAGTTCCCGCAGACGCCACGATGAGAGGGATGGCCACTCGCTGCCGGGGCCAGTGCCACACTGTGTCCCCAAGTGAGAGGGGTGGGCCATGGGATTCGGGTTTCGTGTTGGTGTTCCGGGCATGAGCGTGCGTGTCTCGACGCGTGGGGTGAGAACCTCCGTCGGGCCGCGAGCGGCGAGGATCAGTGTGGGCAGCCGCGGTGCCCGAATGTCGACGGGACTCGGCCCCTTCTACGCCTCAAGTTCCCTCAGAGGCAGCAGGCGGACCACGACCAGCACCCGCCGGACCACGCAGTCCAGGTCGGTCGCCCCTTCCGCCGCGCAGCTGGAGCGCGCTCGCCGGCAAGCGGAGAGGGCGCAGCAGGAGGCTGATCGGGATGCGGCCATCGCGCAGTTGCGGGAGTTGCGGCGGCAGACGACCAGCGTCCATTTGCAGTCCTTTCCCAGCGCGCATCCGCCGGTGATCGGGGATGCTCCGCAGCTGGGTCTGCCCTGGGCGCTGGCCGAGGCCCAGACGTTTCACTTGCAGGGTGTCGGGTGGCTGGCCCGTGCGGAGCGGGCCAGCGCCAAACAGCGAGCCGAGCTCGATGCTCCCGCATTTCTGGCGGCCGAGTCAGCACGCCTGAGCGCGGTGCGTGAACAGCTGACAGACGAAGCCGGGCACTGGTGGCATGCGCTGCTCGCCCACGACGAGGCCACCGTTTGTGAAGCGGTGAATGCCGCATTCTCGGACAACCCTGCGGCCGGTTGCGCGCTCGGAGTGGACGGTTCGGTCCTGTCCGTTCTGATGCGTCATCAGGACTTCGACTCGATGCACCCGGGCTCACCTCGAGTGGCCGCCCGGCTCTGAAGAATCTGACGAAACGCGATCGGGTCCTGTGGTGGCTGACCGCCATGGGCTCCAACGTGATCGCCACCCTCAAGGAGGGCTTCGCCACCGCACCCGGTATCACCGCCATCGACATGGCCGTGCTGACCCGCCTGCCCGACACCCAGCGACTCGGATTCGTCGCCTACGGCCGCTGGACCCGCGAGGCGATCGAGACCACCCCATGGCGCGAACCCGAGGACGCGCTGCGCGTCCTGGACATCGAGCAGGACGTCGCCTGCTCGGTCACCACCACCGTCTCCGGCAACCTCTCCAGCACGCTCAAGCCGCTGGACACCGCCCGTATCCCGGGCCTGCAAGAACTCCTGGACCACGCGCACGACGAACCGGAATCCGGTGAGCCGTCCCTCGCCGGCCTTGACAGCACCCTGAGCGGCAACACCCCACCCGACGACCGGGCCGTAACCGCCGACCCGTACCGGATCAGGCCGTTTGCCGAATGGAAGCACAGTCACCTGGCCGAGCCGCCGCCCGCTCCCCCGCTGCCGCCCGCCACGGTGTCTCCCCTCGTGGCCGGGCAGACCCTCGCTCTGCCTGAAGAAGCCTGGCAAGGTCTGAGCATCGCCTTCACCTTCGCCGGCGCCGACGCGGACCTCACCCTCTTCCTCACAGGCAACGACGGCACAGTGGCCGGTGAGGAGGACTTCGTCTTCTACAACCAGCCCTCCACCGCCAACGGTGCCGCACGACTCCTGGGCAAACACGCGCAAGGCCCGTCCACCGCCGAACGCGCCGTCATCCATCTGTCCGCCCTGCCCGACCGAGTGCAGCGTGTCGCCGTCGCTATCAACATGGACGTCGACACCGGCCTGACCTGCGGATCACTCACCCACGCAGCCCTGACCATGGAATGCGTAACCGGCACCGGCTGGTCCTTCAGCCCACCCGCAGACCCGGACATCCGCGCCATGGTCATCGCCGAGCTGTACCGGCACAACGTCAACGGCGAGCCCGTGTGGAAACTCCGCGCCATCGGCCAGGGCCGGGCAGACGGACTCGACGGACTCGCCCGAGCCCACGGCGTAAACGTCGAATAGAGGACGTCTGAAAAGCCGTCAGCGGGCACGTTGGCCCGTCTCTCCACGTGGTGGGGCAAACACATTGGCATGTCCGGGTTAGCGCAGAGTTTCGATGGCCTTCACGACCAGGGCGCGCGCCTCGACCCGTACACGGCCATGCTGCGCAGCTCTTCGAACGCGGCCGGCGCCTCTTGTCGTCGGCCGGGTATCCGTTGGAGTACCACCAGCTCTCGACGTCCCCCAGGCCGGACAGGTCCGGCTCCGGCAGCCCCGGGTTGCGCCCCGGGGCCCGCTACGCCGTACTGGACACCAACCCCGGCACCACGGGAGTCCGGTTCTCCACCTTTCGCAGTGGCGAACCAGGCCGCGTGTACGCCCCGGGCGAGCGCCGCCGGGTCGTCCTCGATCAGCCCGACGGCAGCGCCCCACTGGAACTTGTCGACCACCACTGGCCCCGCCAGACCTACCTCGACGTCCTGGACCAGGCCGGCTTCGCCGACCTGGAGATCGGCGAACCCGTCCTCGCCGACCGCTCAAGCAGTGACCACCACGACCGTCCGACAGACCCGCAGTGTGTTCCTCGGCGGCCCGTTCAAGGCCCTCGTCGCCGCCGACGGCACCATGGACACCTCGGCCCGCGCCCGCTTCGAAGCCCTCATCGACCGGTTCGAAGCCGAGGTCTACCACGTCTACAACGCGCACCGCCGCGAGTCGTGGGGAGCGAAATTCCTCACGCCGGACGAGTGCGCCCGCCTGGACTTCGACGAGATCTCCGCCAGCACCGTCTTCGTCGCCTTCCCCGGCCACCCGGCCTCGCCCGGCACCCACATCGAGATCGGCTGGGCATCCGCCCTCGGCAAGCCGATCGTCCTCCTCCTCGAAGAGGGCCACGACTACGCCTTCCTCGTCCGCGGTCTCCACACGGTCGCCGACGTCACCTACCTCGTCATCGGGGACACCGGATCCCTCGCCACCGAGGTCCTCGACACCGTCAACCGGCTCGCGTCCCGGGCCACCGGGACCGGGGCGGCGGGTCCGACCTCGTAATCCGCGCCATTCCGCCGTTCGCCCTCTGGACGCGGGCAGGGGTCGTACGCGGCATGCGCACACCAGGTCAGGGGCCTGATCCGCGAGTGCGGGTCGGGCCCTGAGCGGTGTGAGGGGCGCCTGAAGGGGCTCCCGGCGAGTGCAGACGAGGCTGATGTTCCGTTCGGCGTCGATGAGGTCGGCATCAAGGAGGGCCTCGCGGGCGAGGGCTCGTTCGAGGTTCCGTGCGGGGTCCCCGGGAATGATCAAGGGGCCGCTTCAGATCTCTCTGAAACGGCCCCTGACCTGCGACTTCGTAAAGTCGGGACGACAGGATTTGAACCTGCGACCCCTTGACCCCCAGTCAAGTGCGCTACCAAGCTGCGCCACGTCCCGATGCGTCCCACTCGCGGCTTCCCGCGTGATCGCGCACCCGAACCTTACCGCACATCGGTTGATGACCGCGCACGCATTGTCATCGTCCCAGCGCAGGAGGGGTCGTCGTCCGGGCGTGCCGGAGGTGGTCGGGCCGGTTCGTCAGCGGGTGGCGCGGCGCGCGTCACCCGCCGCCCAGGGCCGGTCAGGCGTTGGGGTCGAACGGGATGCCGGCCGGCTTGGCCTTCGTCAGGTGGGAGTTGAAGTTGCCGTCCTTGAGGCCGAACACGGCACTGCCGAAGTCGTAGGCGCTCAACTTGTCGCGCAGCCCGGCGGGGTAGCCGTTCCAGCCGACCAGCGTCGGGAACTGCCAGGTGTGGTACGAGTTCTCCGGCGGCTCGTCATTGGTGTTCGCGGGCCGGAAGCAGTGCGTGCCGATGCCGTCCTTGTGGTAGACGACCTTGGGGTGCGTTCCGTCCCAGCGGATCTGGTCCCGGGTGTAGATGTTGAAATTGCCGTGGGCCGATGTGGACACGTACTTGGCCTCGTTGTCCTGGACCCACACCACGACGTGCTCCCAGTCGTTGCGGTGCCCGCCGAGGCCGCTGCCGACGACGGCCTGGTCCTTCTCCATGTAGAGGCCGTAGATGATGGCGCACCAGCCGTTGTTGCACTTCTCGCGGGAGTACCCGTTCGTGTTGTCGAGGTCCCAGGGGTCGTGGCAGTGGCCGTTCAGGGCCCCGGAGGGATTGAGACCGGGGTTGATGGTGCCGTCGGGGCCGATGGCGGGCGTCGGGTAACAGCCGTCGGTGTCGTAGTCGAAGGCCGGCTGGAACGTCGACTCCAGTCCGTCCGCGTTCCCGGGCAAGGCCGTGGGCGGGTCGGCGAGGGCGCTGCCAGGGAAGGCGACGACCAGCGCGACGGCGCTGCCCAGGATGAGCGAGACCTTGCGGGCCCGCGAGCTTCTTGTCACTGCTTCCTCCAGATCGACCGCTGCGTGGGGGCAGGGCAGACCAGGCGGTCGTCTTGGCATGCCCCGGTCAGCCTTCCGGGCGAGCGCGAAAAACACCAGAGGTGGCGGGTGTCGGAGCGATGACGGATACGCCAATGGGGAGGGCGAGAAGGTCCATGGGGGGGCACCCACGGCATTTGTGGCACAACTCCCTTGCCCACCAGGCAAGTTGACGGGCAGGCAAGGGAGGTGGCCCTGCCGTCTCCGAGCGGGCACGGGAGGCGCAGGAACTACACGTGACCGTCGGCGAGCTTCCACTCACGGTTCAACGCGCCCAGCGGAATGGCACGTTGGAACACGGGCGTGCCGAAGACGGACAACTGCATCCGCAGAGTGCCGGTCAGGTCGACACCGCCGTAGAGAGCCCAGGCGCCCGTCGCGGAGCCGTCCGTCTTCACCGTGGACCCGGTCGCGGTCGTCGTCGTGGTGTCGGCCGAGCCCGCGGCCTCGCCCCGCAGATAGGGGGCCAGGTCGGCGGTGACACCGACGGCGCCATAGAGACCGACACTGGCCTCCGCGCCGAGGGCCGCCTTCACCCGTCCCGCCGCGCTGACGGAGGTACGAACCGGACTGCTCGTCATGTGCGACTCGTCGACCGGCGTCCACCCCCGGGCAGGACCGAAGGTGCCGCCGGCCTTAAAGTCGCCCTTGAGACGCTGTTCGACGTCGACCGTGACTGTTCCGTCGGCGCCGATCTGGAAGTAGCAGGTCAGATCGAGATTCACCACGACGGGAATCGGGCCGACCTGGAGGACGGGGTCGGCATGCAGCTTCGCGAACGGCACCCGCCGGGGTTGAGCAGAGGCTGCTGCGCGCCCCTTCACCGCCCACTGTGCGTCCCAGTCGCCTGAGACGCCGAGGTAGGCGGCGCCGGGCCCGGAGCCGGCCGCGTCACCGCCGTAGGAGAAGTCGACGTCCGGCGCGACCTGCACGAACCCGGACACGGACGCCGACGCCGACGCGGGTGCTCCGGGCGCCGTGGCCACCTTTGCACCGACATCGATCCGCAGGCTGCCGAGCGGAACCTTCGCGCCCTCGGGGCCGACATGGACGTCCCCGGCCTTGGCCCAGGAGACCCGGACGTCCGGCAGCAGTGTCTCGACGTCGAAGGACGCCGGGTCGACGGGGACGGAGCCCTTGGCGTCGTCGTCACCGAGCAGCGCGTCCAGGGTCGTCGGCGCGGTCTGCACCTCGGTCCCGTCGCCGCTCCGGCCGATCACCTCGGTCACCTTGGCAAGGAGGCCGTCGGGAGCGCCGGGGGCGGGGGCGCTGGCGATGACGTCGCCGACGGCCGTGCCGTGCGGCTTGGCCGAGCTCCCGGCGGACGGGGACGGGGATAGAGATGGGGATGGGGACGACGACGGTGTTCCCTTGCCGCCCGGACCGCTCGCGCCCCTAGGAGATATGACGGCCCGTCTGGTCTTTCTGTCGTACGACGTCACCTTGAGCGGGGCCCGGTGCGCGCGGCCGCCCGGCGCGCCTGGCCGGGCGACGGCGGTCGAGGTGGCCGCCACCTCGGGGGCCGCGGCGACGGCGAGCTGTTGCCCGGCGTCCTGGGTGGCCGAGGCCGCGGCGGGACGGGCGCGGTCGGCCCGGGAGGACGGCTCCGCGGAACTCGCGGAGCAGCCGGCGGCGAGGAAGAGGGCGGATGCGGCGAGCGCGGGCACGACGGCCCGCGAGGCCCGCTTGCGGATACGCAAGTTCAGTCCTTGAGGGGGGTGGGGGGTGACTCGGGATTACCGATGGGTAACCAGAGGTGAGGGTGTCATGAACCCGCGAAGCCCCGCCTCACGTTTCGACGTCCGCCGAGGTGATGTACGCCACCCCCGCCCGGAACGACCCGAAGAGTCGTCGACGGCTCAACCGACCTGCTCGACAAAGGACATGATGCGGCGTCAGCAGATGCCGAAGGAGGCGGATCGACCGGCCCGGCCCCGCCGCCTGCCGAGGCGGCGGAACCACTCCAGGCCCTAGTAGTGCCTGGTCAGGTTGATATGGATGTTGGTATGTCGCGGTGGCAGGTGGGGCAGGCGCCGGTCCAGAGGGCGAGGAGTGTCTGCAG
>NZ_JBVHQB010000065.1:0-6191 GCF_055567635.1 Streptomyces sp. NPDC026500
ACCACAGCAATCTCGTCCGGAGTCACACACCCTCAACGCCACATCAGGCCCCAAGGACACGCACCACTCCAACCGACCTGACCAGGCACTACTAGCGTCTCCGGTCATGCACATGAGCAGCTTCACTCCGACGGGGTGGGAGACCTGGAATGTGTCCCGTCAGCCGCTGATCCGGACCGGGATGCCGGTCCTCATCGACGACGACCTGAACTTCGAGGACGCCCTCGGCTCACCTCGCCCCGCCGTGTACGCCAACCGGTGGCTGAGGGAGCTGCCCCTCGAAGGAGCTTCAGCTGTTCGTACGTGGGAGAACAACGCGGGCTGCCTGTGCGAGTGGATGACCTTCCTCCAGGGCCGCGGGGTCCATCCGCTGGGCGACCGCAAGGAGCTCCGCGCTGCCTTGAGCATGTACGCCGAGTACCGCTTCAACGGGCCCTTGAAGCAGCGGTGGGATCACACCACCTGGAACCTGCACGTCGGGATCCTGTCGAGGTTCTATCGGTGGGCTCAAAGCGAGGGCCTGTGCACCGCGGTCCCGTTCAGCTACCGCGCCGGCAAGCGGATCTCGGATAGCGTGCTCGTCGACGTACAGATCAACCTCGCACGAGAGCGACAGCCCCGGCCGCACACGACGATCAAGTACCTCGAGGAGGACTTCGCCGAACTCTTCGTGCGAGCGCTCGCGGGGCTGGGGCCGGATGGTGAGCCGGACCGGCGGTATCGCCGACCGCGCGAAGGCGCACGGAATGCCGCGATGGCGAAGAGCGTGTTGTCCAGTGGGCTGCGCAAACAGGAGTTCACCTACCTCACGATCTACGAGGTGCCGCCGCTGCCCGCCCGTCCGACCACCCTGCCCGTGCTCTTCCCGCTGGGCCATGCACTGACCAAGGGGCAGAAGGCCCGGACGTCGTGGATCCACTACGGGGCGCTCGCCGAGATGCATCAGTACATCGACTTGGACCGCGCCGCCTCGGCCGAAGGGTTCCGGTGGAGGCCGCCCGCCCGGCTGGGTATTCCCTTGCTGGTCGAGGCTCCCGACTGGGAGGGAGCCCATCTGAACGGGGAACGCAGATCGTGGCGGCAGCTGCGGCCCGCAGAACGGCTGTGCCTGATCACCCCGGAGGGGCAATCGCCCCTGGTGGGACTGCAATCCACGGGAAAGCCCTTCGTAGACTGGTCAACCGCGTTCCGTAGAACGTCGGTGAGGATCCGCGAGCGGTATGAGCCGCGCTTTCCCACCACGGCCGCGCACCGGCTTAGGCACACGATGGCCATGGCCACCCTCGAGCAGCTGATCAAGGGGTTCTACCGACGAGCCGCCGCACTGGCCGCGGACACCGGCGACGACGCGGCCATGGCCCTGTACCTGATCAAGTCCGATCCGATGCTGGTGCTGCGTGACCTGCTCGGACATCAGAGCGTCCTGTCGACGGAGCTCTACATCGCTCGCCTGGACGTCACTCGGATCTACCGCGACGCCTACAAGGAAGCACTGGCCCGACGGACTCCCGCTGCCGCGGCCGAGGCAGACGCCGAGTTCGACGACGAGGAGGACCCCCTGTGACTGCGACCGTCATCGACTCCCCGCTGGCTGTCCGGTTCATGCTGCGGAATGGCCGCTCCTGGACGGCCGACTTGGAGGGCCTGCCCAACCCGCACCTCGCCCGTGACCTTGCGGTCGGGTTTGCCGAGAATGCGCATCCGCATGGAGGCATCGGAGCCCGGAACACGGCCAACTTCTACGCGATCGCGCTGCGCCAGATGGTGATCTCCCTGGCCGCGTCCGGGTTCAACGGCTCAGCCTCCGAGCTGACCCGCGCCGCCTTGATGCAGTTCTGGCTGACCACGTGGTACGACCGCGAGGTCCAGACGCGGATGCTGCTCAAGGGCTTCGACGCCGTCACCGGTGCGCTGCGCCCCGAGGTACGCGAGTACATCGCCGGCAACCCGATGCAGACGGAGAAGGCGACGCGTCCGCACCGGGCGTACACGGACGCGGAGTGGTCGCGCCTGGAGGCGGCGTGCCGTTCGGTTGTGCGCAGTAGCCGAGCTAGCCACAAGGAGGCCTTGCGCCTGGCCGAGTTGGGTACCGAACCTCGAGTCGAGGGGCGCATCACCGAGGCTGATATCGCATGGCTCATGCGACGCGAGGGCCCGATGGCCTACAACCCGGACTTCGTCAAGCGGGTAGGAGGCGGGAAGTGGAACCGCCCGCGCAGCCAGCTGGTGCAACAGGTGCGCAATGACCTCTTCCCCAGCACGCACACGCTGATCGCCTATCAGACGCTCTTCGGCATGTACTGCGGCATCGTGTCGGACGGCATCGACGGACTGTGCCTCGATGACATCGAGTGGGCGGGCGACACGACGATCCTGCTGAGCTACGTCAAGGGACGGGCGGCGAAGGAGAGCCTGAACCTGCCCAAGCGGGCGGTGCGGCTGCTGGAGCAGTGGTTGGAGCACTCGGCCCCCTTGAGGATCTTCGCCGACGACCCGTTGCGCGAGTCGCTGTGGATCGCGCAGGACCTGCTCACCGCTACCCGGGTGTCGGGCCCGCCTGCTACAGGCAAGCCCCGCCAGACCTTCGTCCAAGAGGTGGCGCTGACGGACGACCTGGGCGCACCCTTTAGAATTCACCGGGGCCGGATCCGCGCGACGTACGAGGAACAGCTGGCCCGGCGTGGTTGGACCGGGCGAGCCACGATCGACCCGAATCACACCCCTCGCACCGAGGGCGATCACTACGTGACACCGACGACTCCCGCCCAGCTCGACGCGGTGGAGTCGATCATCGAGGACGGTCAGTCGGACCTCCTGCGCCAGGCGCTGCCGCCGGTGATCCTGACCAGCGAGCAGGCGGCCGCGTTCGTGGAGGGCTTCCCCGGTGACGTCGAGCGCCTGGGACTGGACTCTGCGGCGATCGCTGCGCTCGTGGGCGGGGAGCGGGATGTCTTCACGGCCGCGTGCGCCGATCAACTGGCCGGTCTGCACGGACCCGCTGGCAAGCCGTGCCCTGCCCGTCCCTGGGTGTGCCTGCTGTGCCCGCTCGCTGTGTTCATGCCACGGCACTTCGGCAATCTGCTCCGGCTGGAGTCGTTCTTCCTGCGACAGTTTCGCCAGATGCCCACCGAGCACTTCGTGCGGGTCTTCGGCCCGTACGCCGACCGCCTCAGCTCCGAGATCCTGCCTAAATTCACTGCGGACGCAAGATCCCGGGGCGTCCGCGAAGTCGCCGATGATGACACGGAACTGCCGCTTCGTCCGGAGGAGTTCACGTGATGCGTCGCCCATTGCCCTCAGGTCCCATCCAGCGCCGGGCCGAGTCGGCCTTTGCCGGTGCTGACGTCTGCGAGCTGGCCGGCCTGCAGCTCGCCCCCGGGGCGAAGCGGAGCCTGTTCGACGAAGACCTGTGGATCCTGACCGGACTCACCAAACGCCACCGCACCATCCAGGACTGGGAACTGGAATGGGACTTCACCGAGATCTTGAACCCCGCGTGGCGCGTGGTGACCAAGGAGGTCGTCCTGGCCCTCCTCGCGCCACGCTTCGAGCCCGTCCTCCAGTGCCCTCTAGCCGAACGCGGGGTCCGCAGCCCGCGTACGGCCAACCGGACCCGGATGCAGCTCACCTCATGGTTCAACTGGCTGACCAGCAGCGGGATCCAGACGCTGGAGGAAGTGACCCAGACGTTGTGTGAGCAATATTTGGAGGAGCGATCCTGGAGCGTGCCGGAACCGGAGAAGCCACAGCGGCGGCTGGCCCCGGACACGCTCTCGGAGATCGTCCGCTGCATGAAGCTGGTCCCGCTGTACGGCGAGCTCCTGTCCACCGACGGACACCGCCCCGGGTTCACCCCCTGGGCGGGCAGGACCGCGGCCGCGGTCGTCGGGACCACGAGCGGGCGGGCGAACCGCGTCCCCCGGGTGCCCGACCACGTCCTGCAACCCCTGCTGGCGACCTGCCTCTATCCGGTCAACGACGTCGGCCCCCACCTGGCGGACCTGCTCGACGAACTACGCGCCGATGTGGCCGCCGCGGAGAGCCTGCCCCGCTTCACCGTCGACCGCCTTCCGGCCATGCGGGACGTCCTGGTGCAGATGCGGGCGGCTCAGGAGCCGCTGCCCGCAATCTCGGCTCAGAAGGCAGCGGTGGCCGAGGAGCAGGGTGAGCGTGGACCTCTCAGGTATCTGGCAGCCGGTCGCCTCGGCCGCAAGATCGGGGTGCGGGAGCTCAGCCGCTCGGAGCCGTACCAGCGTCTCAAAGAGGATCCCGTTCTGCTCGAACTCGCCGCGGAGGTCGGCTTCGCCGGAGCGTGGGCCCGCAACGCCGCCCCAATCCCCCGGGCAGACACCAAGGAACTGGTGCCCTGGACACAGCCGCTGGCCGACGGGGACGTGGAGATCATGGCGAGCTACGTGGTCACGGCGTGCCTCGTGCTGACCTGCGCCCTCAGCGGGATGCGGACCAGCGAGCTGGCCGAGATCGCGGTCGGGGGCCGCTCAAGTAAACGGCCGGCCCCGGGTGCCGGGGCGCGGTTCCGGCTGGCCAGCCGGGTGATCAAGTGGAAGCCGTTCGGCGGGGTGCCGGACGAGTGGGTGGTCATCGAGGAAGTCGACCGCGCCGTTGCGCTTGCCGAGCGTCTCGTCAGCCGCCCCGTCGGTGAACCCCTGTTCGGCGCGATCATGATCGGTGCTCGGCTGGCCAACTTGCGGAACTGGCTGGCGAAGTCCGGCAACCGCGAGCGGTGGGGCCTGCCGCTCATCCCTGCGGGCCCGGTCAACGCCCGCATGCTCAGGCGTACTCTGGCGCAGGCCATCGCCGAGCGGCCGGGCGGTCTCCTCGCCGCGAAGATTGCGCTCAAACACATCTCCGTCGTCACCACGGAGGGCTACGCCGCGCGCCCGGGCGGATCGCAGCGGCTGTTCCTCGCCGAGATCGAGGAAGCCGAGGAAGAAAGTCATGTCCAGCTCACCGTGCAGGCGTTCCGCGACGTCCAAGCTGGCCGCCTGCCCGCAGGTCCCGGGGCTCGGAGCTTGATCGAGGCCTTCGCCCACGTGGATGCCGAACTTGTCGAAGCGGCCCAGTCCGACCCCAAGGTTCTCAACGACGACGCCCACCTGGAGAGCCTGCTGCGCAAGCAGGCCCAGACCCTGCACGTCGGGTCGGCCAACTTCTGCTGGTTCCGTGACCCGGCCAAGGCTCTGTGCCTCCGGCTCGCCGGGACCCCGGACGCGACGAAGCCACTGGTGGGCATGTGCGACTCGGCGCACTGCCCGCAGGCCACACACCACCCCTGCCACCGGCCGGTGTGGGCGGGGCAAGCCGCCGCGCTCACCGTGTTCATCGAGAGCCCTCGGGTGCCTCGTGGCGAGCGGAAGCGGCTGATCCCCGAGCGCGAGCGGGCCCTGCGCGTGGTCGCCGACCTCGATGCCGCCATGTCAGAAGGGACGGTATGACGTGCCGCGGCTGAACGCTCAGGACAAGGCCAGCAATGAATCGGCCGTGCGGGCCGCCATGGAGCAGATCCTGCGGGGCGACCTCCCGCCCGGCGGCAAGGCCGACTTGAAGACACTCGCCCAGCTCTCGGGGGTGACCCGCACCGGCTTCTACGCGAAACGTAACCGTGACGGCACGAGCCGGCCAGGCGCCTACCAGCACTTGGCCGAGGAGTTCACGGCCCGTGTCCAGGAGCTGCAGGACGCCGGCGAGATCGTCGATCCCCGCGCCGCGCAGCTTGAGCGGCTCAAGAAGGAGAACGCCGATCTGAGAGACAGGGTTGCCCGGCGGGACGGCGAGGTGGCGAAGCTGACCGAGTTCAGGATCCTGGCGATCTCGCGGTTGGCTGCTCAGTACGACGAGATCGAACGGCTGCGCTCACTGCTGACGCAGCAGGCCCAGGCGGGCGACGTGGTCACCCGCCTCCCACCGCGCACGGGGGACGCGCCGTTCGGGGCCTGCAGCTACTGAGGTTTGATGCGTGATGTCGCTGGGTCGACGTCTAGAACTGCGAAGACGAGGGTTCGCCGCGCAGCATCATGCGAAGATCACCAGTAACGGGCTCTCCCGCATTGGTCGTGAGGCGTGTTGGCCTGGCTTCTGGGGGAAGGGCCCGCTTCGCGGAGCTGCGCTAGTAGTAGCCCTTCGTGCCGTCGAGTAGCTCCCGGACGATGTCCGCGTGCCCCGCGTGTCGC
>NZ_JBVHQB010000066.1:0-6180 GCF_055567635.1 Streptomyces sp. NPDC026500
CCCTCAGCAGCCGCGCCGCCCTCCTCGACCCCCGGCGCCTGCTCCACGATGACGTGAGCGTTCGTACCACTGAAACCGAACGACGACACACCCGCGCGACGCGCGCGGTCCACCTCGGGCCACGCCGAGGCCTCTCGTACGAGTGAGACCGCGCCCGCCGACCAGTCCACGTGCGGAGTCGGCTCGCCCACGTGCAAGGTCTTCGGCACCACACCGTGGCGCATGGCCTCGACCATCTTGATCACGCCGGCGACACCGGCGGCGGCCTGGGTGTGGCCGATGTTCGACTTGATGGAGCCCAGCAGCAGGGGCTGCTCGGCGGGCCGGTCCTGGCCGTAGGTGGCGAGCAGCGCCTGCGCCTCGATGGGGTCGCCGAGGGTGGTGCCGGTGCCGTGCGCCTCCACCACGTCCACATCGGCGGCGGAAAGCCGGGCATTGGTGAGCGCCTGATGAATCACACGCTGCTGCGAAGGCCCATTGGGCGCGGTGAGACCGTTCGAGGCACCGTCCTGGTTGACGGCCGAGCCACGGACGACGGCCAGCACGGGGTGGCCGTTGCGCTGCGCGTCGACCAGCCGCTCCACGAGCAGCATGCCGACGCCCTCGCCCCAGCCGGTGCCGTCGGCCTCGGCGGCGAAGGGCTTGCAGCGCCCGTCGGGGGCGAGGCCTCGCTGGCGGCTGAACTCGGTGAAGGTGGCGGGGGTCGCCATGACGGTGACGCCACCTGCGAGGGCGAGGGTGCACTCGCCGTTGCGCAGCGCCTGCACGGCGAGGTGCAGCGCGACGAGGGACGAGGAGCAGGCCGTGTCGATGGTGACGGCCGGGCCCTCCAGGCCGAAGGTGTACGCGACGCGGCCGGAGGCGATGCTGCCGGAGCTCCCGGTGCCGAGGAAGCCCTCGACGCCCTCGGGCACCGTGTCCAGGCGGGCGGTGTAGTCGTGGTACATCACGCCCGCGAACACGGCGGTGCGGCTGCCGCGCACCGAGGACGGGTCGATACCGGCCCGCTCGAACGCCTCCCAGGAGCTCTCCAGCAGCAGCCGCTGCTGCGGGTCCATCGCCAGCGCCTCGCGCGGCGAGATGCCGAAGGGGGCGGGGTCGAAGCGGGCGGCGTCGTAGAGGAAGCCGCCCTCGCTGACGTAGCTGGCCCCGGCGCTGTCCGGGTCGGCGTCGTAGAGCGACTCCACGTCCCAGCCCCGGTCGACGGGGAAGGCGGAGACGGCGTCGTCACCGTTCTCGACGAGCCGCCACAGGTCCTCGGGGGTACGGACCCCGCCGGGGTAGCGGCAGCTCATCGCGATGATCGCGATGGGCTCCTGGTTCTTCTCCTCGACCTCGCGGAGCCGCCTGCGGGCCTGGCGCAGATCGGCGGTCGCCCGCTTGAGGTAGTCGCGAAGCTTGTCCTCGTTCACCATGTGCGTGGGCTCCATGCCAGAGAGGCGGTTGTACGGGTCGGACCGGCCGGGTGCTCCGCACGGCGGGGCGGGCCGGGTCCCGGGGTTGGTCGGTTGGGGCCGGCCGGATTCCGCGCGAGGCGGGGCCGGACCCGGGTCCCGGGAGTGTCGGGTCGTTTCCGGGCGGCCGGTCGTCCCGAAAGGTGTGCGTGTCGTGGGAACCGGTGGTCCCCACGGGGTGTGCGGGCCGGTCGGGCCCGCCTCCTGAGCGGGTTCGGCCGGATTCCCTACGGCTGTCGGGTCGGTCGAGGGCGTGCCGGGCGGCGGGGGTGCCGCGCCCCGGAGGGGTCCCTCCCGGTCCGGACGTACGTGCTCGTCCGGACCGGGAGGGGCCGCCTCGGAGTGCGTCACGGCCGCCGCCCGGCGTGGTGGGGCGTCAGGAAGCGCCGAGCTCGTCGTCCAGCAGGTCGAAGAGCTCGTCGTCGGTCACCGAGTCGAGGTCGTCGCCGTCGACGCCTCCCCCGGTGTCGCCCGTCGGGTCCTGGGCCTCGGCCCACCTGGTCATCAGGGCCTGGAGGCGCATGGTGATCCGCGAACGTGTGCCGTTGTCCGCGGCCGCGGCCGCCAACGCGGCCTCCAGCCGGTCGAGTTCGCCGAAGACGGTCGGGCCGTCGGCATCGAGGGGAAGCGCCGAGCGCAGGTAGTCGCTCAGTGCCTGCGGCGTCGGGTGGTCGAAGATCAGCGTGGCCGGCAGACGCAGCCCGCTGGCCACGCCGAGCCGGTTGCGCAGCTCGACCGCCGTCAACGAGTCGAAGCCCAACTCCTTGAAGGCGCTGTGCGGTTCTACGGCCGCTGCCCCGGCGTGGCCCAGCACCTGGGCCACCTGGGTGCGCACCAGGTCCAGCAGGAGCCGGTCCCGCTCGGCGGCCGGGAGCAGCGCCAGGCGCTGCGCCAGCGACTCGGGGCCGTCCGCCGTCCCCCCGCCGGCCCGGCGCCGCACCGGGGTGCGGAGCAGGCCGCGCAGCAGCGGCGGCACGGTGTCACCGACCTGGGCCTGGAGGGCCGGCAGGTCCAGCCGGGCGGGCACCAGCACGGCGGGCCCGGCCGCATGCACCAGCGCCGCGTCGAAGAGCGCCAGCCCGTCGGCGGCCGACAGGGCGTTCATGCTGCCCCGGCTCAGCCGTTCGCGGTCGCGCTCGTCGAGCGTGGCGGCCATGCCCGCCTCGTCGTCCCACAGGCCCCAGGCCAGCGAGACGGCGGGCATCCCCGCCGCGCGCCGTTGCTGGGCGAGGGCGTCGAGGAAGGTGTTGCCGGCCGCGTAGTTGGCCTGTCCGGCGTTGCCGAACACACCGGCCGCCGAGGAGAACAGCACGAACGCCGACAGGTCCAGCTCGCGGGTCAGCTCGTGCAGGTTCCAGGCCGCGTCCACCTTGGGCCGCAGCACCCGGTCCAGCCGCTCGGCGGTGAGCGCCTCGACGGTCCCGTCGTCCAGCACACCGGCGGTGTGCATCACGCCGGTCAGCGGGTGCTCGGCGGGGATGCTCCCGATCAGCGCGGCCACCGCGTCCCGATCGGCCACGTCGCAGGCCGCCCAGGTAGCCGAGGCACCCAACTCGCCGAGCTGGGCCGCCAGTTCGGTTGCCCCTTCGGCCTGCTCGCCGCGCCGGCCGACCAGCAGCAGGTGATGTACGCCGTGTTCGGTGACCAGGTGCCGGGCGAGCAGACCGCCGAGGGTGCCGCCGGCGCCCGTGACGAGGACCGTGCCCTGCGGGTCCATACCGATGCCGTCACCCGGCTCGGTTCGGGTGCCGTCGCCCGCGGGGACGGTCGTACGGGCCAGACGCGGGGCCAGCACGACCCCGTCACGCAGCGCGAACTGCGGCTCGTCGGAGGCCAGCACGTCGGGCAGCGCGCGCCAGGAGGCGTCCGTGCCGTCCACGTCCACCAGGACCAGCCGGCCCGGGTGCTCCGCCTGCGCGGAGCGCACCAGGCCCCACACCGGCGCGTGCGCCAGGTCCGTCACACCCTCGTCGGCGCCCGGCGCGACGGCCCCGCGCGTGACGAACACCAGCCGTGCCTCGGCGAACCGCTCGTCCGCCACCCACCGGCGCACCAGCGCCAGGGCGTCGCCCGCGGCATCGTGCGCGGCCCGCGCGAGCCCCGCGCCGGTACGGGAGCCGGGGACCGGGTCGAGCGACACGAACACCGTCGCCGGGGCGCCCACCACCTCGGCGTCCTCGGCCAGCTCCGCCAGGTCGGCGTACGGCTCGGTGCCGGCCGCGCCGGGCAGCGCGGCCACCAGCCCGAGCGGGTCGGTGCCCAGCACCGCCCACGCCCCCTCGGCCGGTGTCTCTGCCCCGGGCAGCGTCAGCGCGGTCCAGTCCACCTGGAACAGCGCGTCGCGCACCGGCCCCGTGCCGCTGCCGACGAAGGCGTCGGCGGCCAACGGGCGCAGCACGAGCGATGACACCGTGAGCAACGGCCGCCCGGCCTCGTCGGTGACGTCCAGCGTGACCGCGTCGCGCGCCGCAGGGGCCATGGTCACCCGCAGCGCCGCCGCGCCGACCGCGTGCAGCCGCACACCGTCCCACGCGAACGGCAGCCGCGCGCCCTCGGGCCCGTCGGGGAAGAAGTCGCCCAGGCCCACCGCGTGCAGCGCCGCGTCCAGCAGCGCCGGGTGCAGCCCGTACGCGGCCGCCTCGGCCCGGCGCTCCTCGGCGAGCGAGACCTCGGCGAACACTTCGTCGCCGCGTCGCCACGCCGCCCGCAAGTTGCGGAAGGCCGGGCCGTAGCCGAGCCCGATGGCCTCGAACGACGGGTAGAGGTCCGTCACTTCGCACTCCTCGGCGCCGGCCGGCGGCCACTCGGCGTGCGGGGCGGGATCGGCCGCCGCGTCGGCGACCGCCAGCACACCGCCCGCGTGCCGGGTCCACGCCTCCTCGAAGGCGGCGTCCTCAGGCCGCGAGTAGACGTGGAACTCCCGTCGGCCCGCGTCGTCGGCGCCCGACACGGCCAGGCGCAGCTGCACCCCGCCGGTCTCCGCCAGCACCAGCGGCGCCTCCAGCGTCAGGCCCTCCAGCAGGTCCAGGCCCGCGTGGTCCCCGGCGCGCACCGCGAGCTCCACCAGCACCGCGCCCGGCACCACGACCGCGCCGGCCACCCGGTGGTCGGCCAGCCAGGGGTGGGTCCGTAGCGAGAGCAGCCCGGTCAGCAGGAACCCGTCCGAGTCCGGCAGCTCCACCGCCGCGCCCAGCAGCGGGTGCCCGGCGGAACCGAGCCCCGCCGCGACCACGTCGCCCGCGAGGGCGTTCGGGTGCGCCTCCAGCCAGTAGCGCTTGCGCTGGAAGGCGTACGTGGGCAGGTCCACGCGCTCGGCGCCGGTACCGGCGAAGTAGGCGGGCCAGTCCACAGTCGCGCCCCGGACGTGCGCCCCGGCCAGGGCGGAGGCGATCGTCTCCGCCTCGGCGCGTCCGGCGCGGAGGGTGGGAGTGAGGACCGTGGTGTCGGGGTGGTCGAGGCAGTCCTGGGCCATGGCGGAGAGGACACCGTCGGGGCCGAGTTCGAGGTACGTCGTCACACCCGCGGCTTCGAGGGTGCGGATACCGTCGCTGAAGCGGACGGCCTCACGGACGTGGCGGACCCAGAAATCGGGGTCGGTCATGTCGTCCGTGACCACCGTGCCGGTCAGGTTCGACACGACCGCGATCCGCGGGCTCTCGTAGGTCAGGCCCTCGGCGACCTTGCGGAAGTCGGCGAGCATCCCGTCCATGTGCGGCGAGTGGAACGCGTGACTGACCGTGAGGTGCTTGGACTTGCGGTCCTTGAACGAGCGGACAACCCTCTCCGCCTCGTCCAGGTCACCCGCGATCACCACGGACCGGGGCCCGTTGATCGCCGCGATGCTCACGCGCTCGCTCAGGAGCGGCGCGACCTCCGCCTCGGTCGCCTCCAACGCGACCATCACCCCGCCCTCAGGCAGGGCCTGCATCAACCGGCCTCGGGCCGACACCAGCGTGCAGGCATCGTCGAGGCTCAGCACCCCGGCCACGTGCGCAGCCGCGATCTCACCGATCGAGTGACCGGACACGAAGTCCGGTGCGAGGCCCCACGATTCAACGAGGCGGAACAACGCCACCTCGACGGCGAACAACGCAGGCTGCGCGAACTCCGTACGATTCAACAGCTCCGCATCGTCCCCGAACAGCACATCCTTCAGCGGGAGTTCGAGGTCCATCCGGCTCGCCACCGCGTCCAGCGCCGCCGCGAACACCGGCTGGGACGCATACAACTCACGCCCCATACCCAGCCGCTGGCTCCCTTGCCCGGTGAAGAGCAAGGCGAGCTTGCCGACGTCCGGCGAGCCGATCGTCAGGTTGGCGGCGGTCCCGCCCTCGGCGAGCGCGGCGAGTCCGGAGAGGAACCCGTCGCGATCCCCGGCGACCACGGCGGCCCGGCGGTCGAGCAGCGTGCGGCTCGTCGTCAGGGCGAACCCGATGTCGGTGAGGGACAGTTCGGGGTGCGCGATCACATGGGCGCGGAGGCGTTCGGCCTGGGCGCGCAGCGCGTCCTGTGTCTTCGCCGAGAGCAGCCAGGGCAGACTGCCCGGCTCGCGCCCGGGCGCCCGGGGCGCCTCCGGCGTGGTCGGCACGGGGGCCTGCTCGATGATGGCGTGCGCGTTCGTACCGCTGAACCCGAAGGAGGAGACGGCCGCGCGGCGGGGCCGGCCGGTCTCGGGCCAGGCGACGGACTCGGTCAACAGGCGCACCGCGCCCGCCTCCCAGTCCAC
>NZ_JBVHQB010000067.1:0-3206 GCF_055567635.1 Streptomyces sp. NPDC026500
ACACAGTGGACGCGAGCAACTGAGGACAAGCCCTCGGCCTATTAGTACCAGTCACCTCCAGCGGTTACCCGCCTTCCAGATCTGGCCTATCAACCCAGTCGTCTACTGGGAGCCTTAACCCCTCAAGGGGGTGGGAATACTCATCTCGAAGCAGGCTTCCCGCTTAGATGCTTTCAGCGGTTATCCCTCCCGAACGTAGCCAACCAGCCATGCCCTTGGCAGGACAACTGGCACACCAGAGGTTCGTCCGTCCCGGTCCTCTCGTACTAGGGACAGCCCTTCTCAATATTCCTACGCGCACAGCGGATAGGGACCGAACTGTCTCACGACGTTCTAAACCCAGCTCGCGTACCGCTTTAATGGGCGAACAGCCCAACCCTTGGGACCGACTCCAGCCCCAGGATGCGACGAGCCGACATCGAGGTGCCAAACCATCCCGTCGATATGGACTCTTGGGGAAGATCAGCCTGTTATCCCCGGGGTACCTTTTATCCGTTGAGCGACGGCGCTTCCACAAGCCACCGCCGGATCACTAGTCCCGACTTTCGTCCCTGCTCGACCCGTCGGTCTCACAGTCAAGCTCCCTTGTGCACTTACACTCAACACCTGATTACCAACCAGGCTGAGGGAACCTTTGGGCGCCTCCGTTACTCTTTAGGAGGCAACCGCCCCAGTTAAACTACCCATCAGACACTGTCCCTGATCCGGATCACGGACCGAGGTTAGACATCCAGCACGACCAGAGTGGTATTTCAACGGCGACTCCACCATGGCTGGCGCCATGACTTCACAGTCTCCCACCTATCCTACACAAGCCGAACCGAACACCAATATCAAACTGTAGTAAAGGTCCCGGGGTCTTTCCGTCCTGCTGCGCGAAACGAGCATCTTTACTCGTAGTGCAATTTCACCGGGCCTATGGTTGAGACAGTCGAGAAGTCGTTACGCCATTCGTGCAGGTCGGAACTTACCCGACAAGGAATTTCGCTACCTTAGGATGGTTATAGTTACCACCGCCGTTTACTGGCGCTTAAGTTCTCAGCTTCGCCACCCCGAAGAGTGACTAACCGGTCCCCTTAACGTTCCAGCACCGGGCAGGCGTCAGTCCGTATACATCGCCTTACGGCTTCGCACGGACCTGTGTTTTTAGTAAACAGTCGCTTCTCGCTGGTCTCTGCGGCCACCCCCAGCTCATGGAGTAAATCCAATCACCAGTGATGGCCCCCCTTCTCCCGAAGTTACGGGGGCATTTTGCCGAGTTCCTTAACCATAGTTCACCCGAACGCCTCGGTATTCTCTACCTGACCACCTGAGTCGGTTTAGGGTACGGGCCGCCATGAAACTCGCTAGAGGCTTTTCTCGACAGCATAGGATCATCCACTTCACCACAATCGGCTCGGCATCGGGTCTCAGCCTTGATGTGTGACGGATTTGCCTATCACACGGCCTACACCCTTACCCCGGGACAACCACCGCCCGGGATGGACTACCTTCCTGCGTCACCCCATCACTCACCTACTACAGGTCTGGACCGTCGGCTCCACCACTCCCCTTTGCCCGAAGGCTCCGGGGCGGCTTCACGGACTTAGCATCGCCTGGTTCAATGTTTGACGCTTCACAGCGGGTACCGGAATATCAACCGGTTATCCATCGACTACGCCTGTCGGCCTCGCCTTAGGTCCCGACTTACCCTGGGCAGATCAGCTTGACCCAGGAACCCTTAGTCAATCGGCGCACACGTTTCTCACGTGTGTATCGCTACTCATGCCTGCATTCTCACTCGTGAACCGTCCACCACTGCCTTCCGGCGCGGCTTCACCCGGCACACGACGCTCCCCTACCCATCACAACACCCGTTGGGGCTATACGCTGCAATGACACGACTTCGGCGGTACGCTTGAGCCCCGCTACATTGTCGGCGCGGAATCACTAGACCAGTGAGCTATTACGCACTCTTTCAAGGGTGGCTGCTTCTAAGCCAACCTCCTGGTTGTCTCTGCGACTCCACATCCTTTCCCACTTAGCGTACGCTTAGGGGCCTTAGTCGATGCTCTGGGCTGTTTCCCTCTCGACCATGGAGCTTATCCCCCACAGTCTCACTGCCGCGCTCTCACTTACCGGCATTCGGAGTTTGGCTAAGGTCAGTAACCCGGTAGGGCCCATCGCCTATCCAGTGCTCTACCTCCGGCAAGAAACACACGACGCTGCACCTAAATGCATTTCGGGGAGAACCAGCTATCACGGAGTTTGATTGGCCTTTCACCCCTAACCACAGGTCATCCCCCAGGTTTTCAACCCTGGTGGGTTCGGTCCTCCACGACCTCTTACAGCCGCTTCAACCTGCCCATGGCTAGATCACTCCGCTTCGGGTCTTGAGCGCGCTACTGAATCGCCCTATTCGGACTCGCTTTCGCTACGGCTTCCCCACACGGGTTAACCTCGCAACGCACCGCAAACTCGCAGGCTCATTCTTCAAAAGGCACGCAGTCACGACGCACTGAGTAAACTCAATGCGCGACGCTCCCACGGCTTGTAGGCACACGGTTTCAGGTACTATTTCACTCCGCTC
The DNA here is from genome assembly GCF_055567635.1 of Streptomyces sp. NPDC026500. Taxonomy (NCBI): domain Bacteria; kingdom Bacillati; phylum Actinomycetota; class Actinomycetes; order Kitasatosporales; family Streptomycetaceae; genus Streptomyces; species Streptomyces sp. NPDC026500. The sequence continues at coordinate 2,570 of NZ_JBVHQB010000067.1, forward strand.
CCGCGGTACTTTTCACCATTCCCTCACGGTACTATCCGCTATCGGTCACCAGGGAATATTTAGGCTTAGCGGGTGGTCCCGCCAGATTCACACGGGATTTCTCGGGCCCCGTGCTACTTGGGTGTCTCTCAAACGAGCCGTTGATGTTTCGACTACGGGGGTCTTACCCTCTACGCCGGACCTTTCGCATGTCCTTCGCCTACATCAACGGTTTCTGACTCGTCTCACAGCCGGCAGACTGTGAAAGAGAGATCCCACAACCCCCCAAGCGCAACCCCTGCCGGGTCTCACACGCTTGAGGTTTGGCCTCATCCGGTTTCGCTCGCCACTACTCCCGGAATCACGGTTGTTTTCTCTTCCTGCGGGTACTGAGATGTTTCACTTCCCCGCGTTCCCTCCACATACCCTATGTGTTCAGGTATGGGTGACAGCCCATGACGACTGCCGGGTTTCCCCATTCGGAAACCCCCGGATCAAAGCCTGGTTGACGGCTCCCCGGGGACTATCGTGGCCTCCCACGTCCTTCATCGGTTCCTGGTGCCAAGGCATCCACCGTGCGCCCTTAAAAACTTGGCCACAGATGCTCGCGTCCACTGTGCAGTTCTCAAACAACGACCAACCACCCATCACCCCGAAC
>NZ_JBVHQB010000068.1:0-4098 GCF_055567635.1 Streptomyces sp. NPDC026500
AAACGCGCCGGCTTGTGCGCACCGACCGGCCGGCGGACCGCCCGTCGCGAGCGAAAACTCCAGGGCTCCCCACCCGGATCACCCTCTTGTCCCGAACCCTTCCCTCGCCGACAGCCCCGAGCACCCCCAGTTGCCTCAGCTGCCCGTTCGGGGTCGGCTTGGAGCCGATTGTCTCAAGGGCACCGCCGGAAGTCACTGGCCAGGCCCTATTCGGGTGCCTATAGATCTCGCGGCAGCTGTGCCAGCTCGTCCTTCTCCTAGGTAGTGAGCAGGCCGTCCCGCTCATCGGCGTCAACCTCGACCTGCCGGATCCAGCCGCGCAGGGCCTCGTGACTCGCGCACAGATCCCCGGCGATGCGGCGGATCACGGGCTTCGGCTCGGCGGCGCGATGCACGAGACGGGCCCTGCCGAGCCGTGGCCTTTCGGCTCGGCGGGGCCCGTGTGCTGTCAGGCCAGGTCGGCCCTATCCGACGTTGAGGTTGTCGTCCACGAGGAACTCCGGGTAGCCGAAGCGCTCACCGAGGGCGGTGAAGGCTACGCAATGGTTCTCGTCGATGGCCACGAAGTACTCCTTCATGGCCCGCAGGAACAGCCGGAACCCGAGATCCGCGCAGGCCCCTGTGACGACCTGCTCCAGCGCGGGGACCAGACCGGGCAGCGATCGTTCGTCGGCAGCCCGTTCCAGGCCGTCGGCGACGGTGCCGATCTGGTCCAGAACACGCCTGCGCAGGTCCGCGTCTGTCACCGGCTGCGGCGCGGGCGAGACGAACATGGCGTCGGCCTCGCGGACGCTCGCGGTCCACGTCTCTTCGATCCGCGCCATCCACTCCCTTCCGCTCAAGCCGTGAGCCGCGGGGTCGAAGTACCCCTTCGTGGCTCCCAGCCACACGGTGCGGAGCACCTCGTCCGGCAGTACGGAGGCCAGCAGCCTCCGTGCGTCCTCGCCGATCTGCATGGCGATCCTGCGGTGCACCGTGCCGACGGCTCCCTCGACCAGACCCAGCTGGGCGGCCACGGGATTCGGGGGCACGAACCGGGCGGAGTCCTCTGCGGACAGCCACAACGGATACGCCGACTTCGACGCCAGCCAACTGAGCCCGATGTCCACGATGAACGCGTCGTCGCCGGTGGGTCCTGCCGGTTCGCCGTGGTCTGTCATCGCGGTCATCTTCTCACTCCGGGTAGGACGTGTAGACAACAAACCTGCTGGGCTTGTGCTTGCCCGCGTACTTGAGCTGGATGACGACCGTTTCTCCGGTGCGGTCACCCTGTACTCCGTCCCTGACCCAGACGCGGCCGAGGGACCCCTGATTCCGCAGCTGCCATTTGATGTCGAGCAGGTCGTGCCGAGGATCGAACGCCGGGTTGTGAGACTGCGCCTTGAGCCACGTGGCCAGCCGCTTCACATTGCTCGGCTTCTTGATCCAGGCGTCGAACGCGGCCTGGACGCTCGTGACGGCCGTCGCCTCGTCGTTCCACCGGCTGGCCCTGCCCTTCGTCTCGGCCGCGTCCGCCATGGCAGCGTCGTTGGGCCGAACGTGCTCTCTGAGGGTATGGGCCTCCTCGATACCCTCGTCCTGCACCAGGTTCAGGCAGTTGTGGACCAGGACGTCCCGGGAGTGTCCGCCCTCCGGGCGGACGTAGAAGGTGTGCGGGCCGTCGACGGTCAGGTCGTAGACCGGACGCGGGGCCAGCCTGGGCCGGTCACGCAACGCGGTGACGGACTGCGGGGCCCCGTCCGAGGTCCGAAGCCGGTCGCCCACCCGCAGGTCCGACACGTGCACCCATCCGTGCCCGGCCACGTACACCCGGTGTCCGCTCGTGCTCGTCAGCGTGCCGCCGCCGGCCAGGGAGACGTCGACCAGGTGGTCCGTGCGATGCCGGAAGGTGCTGGTGACGGGCTCGGGCCGAGCGCGACCGGAGGCAGGGTCGGTGGCCAGCACCAGGTCACCGATCCGAACGTCCACGATCGGCCTGCGTCTCCCGTCGGCCATCAGTACCCGGGTGCCACCCGGGAAACTGTTCGCCTCACACGCGGTCACAGCCTCTTCGTAAGTCTGGACCTCCCTCTCGATCGCGGCGACCGCCGCGGCGTCGACACCCTTGAGGGTTTTGAGTGCCTGGAGCGCGTCCCGGACGCCGATGCCGGTGACGAACGCGGCGTCCACGGCGCGTACTGCTTCCGCGATGGGTTGGATGAGTTTGCCGGCGAACAGGCTCGCGACGTCCAGGGATGCCCAGGCGCATCCGCTCCAGCTGCCGCTCTGAAAACCGGAGGTGAACTTCTGGGCGCACTTGATCCAGTTGCCGAAGAGGATGTCGATGGGATCGACGCCGTCCTGCCACTCGGCGATCGTGATGGTGTGCGTGACCTCCTGGGACAGTTCGTCGGTTGTGACCTCGCCGAGATACGTCGTGGCCTCGGTCGGGCACATGAGCTTCTGTGGGTCGATGCCCTCGGCAGTGCACAGGTACAGGTCGACAACGGCCTTGTACTTGATCTTCGAGGTGATCGTGCAGTTGCCCGTGTAGGTGAGGGGGGTCCACCAGTGGTCGCAGCCGTCGGTCTTCTTGACGACCTCCGGGTCGCCGATCGTCTCGATGTGGTCAATGACGTGGAAGACGTTGCCGATCGAGCCGCCGTTCCCGTCGGGGACGGTTCCGGTGTTGATCTGTTTGGCCTTCTCCGCCTTCTCGGCTCTGTCGGCGGCTTCCTGGGCTTCCTTGGCGTATTTGTCGGCGTCCTTCGCTGCCTGTTCGGCTTCGGTGGCGGCGGTGTCGGCGCGGGTGGCGGCGGCTCGGGCGTCCTTGGCGTCCTGTTCGGCCTGGGTGGCGGCTGAGCGGGCTGCGGAGGCGTCGAGTTCGGCGGCGTCGGCGGAGTCGCGGGCGTCCTTGGCGTAGCCCTCGGCGTTGCCTGCGGCCTTGTCGGCGGCCGCGGCGTCGGCGGTGGCCTGGTTGTCGTAGTCGACGGTGCGAGCCAGTGAGGACGCGGCTGCGGAGGCGGCCTTGGCGGCGTCGGCGGCGTAGCCGAGGGCGTCCTTCGCGTACGTGCGGGCGTCCGCCGCGTATCCGGCGGCGTTGGCCGCGTGCTGGTAGGCCTCCTTGGTGTCGCCCTTGGCCTGGTCGGCGAGGTTCTTGGCGGCCTGGGCCTCGGCGGCGGCGTTCTTGGCGTGCGCCTCGGCGACGGCCTGCTGCTGGTCGGCGATCGTCTTCGAGCCCTGTCCGGTCAGGACGACGAGGCCGGCGGCGGAATCGGTGTCGACGTAGGCGGAGCCGAGCTGGACGGCGTCGTTGGCCGGGTCAGCGACCTGCTTGGCGGCTGCGCCGGCGTCGACTGCGGCCTGGGCGGTGACGTGGGCGTAGCCGGCGGCCTTGGCGGACGCCGCGAGTGCCTTGGCCGCTTCCGTGCCGGCGGTGTTGGCCTGGGTCCTGGCGTCCTTGGCGTGCTGTTCGGCTTCGTCGGCGAGCTTGACCGCTGCCTTGGCCTCGGCGGAGGCGTCCTGGGAGGCCTTGATGGCGTCGGCGACCGCGCTGGTGGCGGTCTTGACGGCGGCGTCGGCCTTCAGCTTGTCGGCCTGGGCGGCGTCGGCGTCGGAGCGGGCGCGTTTGGCGGCGGCCTCGGCGCGGGTGGCCGCGGCGTCCGCGTCGGCCGCCGCCTGGGTGGCGGCGTCGGCCTCGGAGCGCGCCTTGGTCGCTGCCGTTTCGGCGTCGTCGGCCGCCTTGTCGGCGTCGTTCGCGGCGGCGCGGGCGGCGGTCGCCGCGTCACCGGAATCCAGGGAGTCGGCGTACGCCTCTTTGGCGTCGGCCTTGGCGCGGGCGGCGTCGGCCTTCTGCTCGGCGTCCCAGGCGTCGTCCCGCAGGGACTTGGCGTGGTCCTTCGCCTTGACCGCGTCGTCGCGTCGGTCCTGGGCGGTCTTCTCCGCGGTTTCGGCCTTGTCCTTGGCGTCCTTCGCCTTCGTCGCCTCGGACTCGGCGTTCTTGCGGTGCTCGGCGGCCTCGGAGCGCTTGACGGCGGCGTTCTCCTTCTCCGCCTTGGCCGTCTTCTCCTCGGCCTCCGCCGCCAGCCGCTTGGCGTGCGCGTCGGCGGCGGCCGCCTT
>NZ_JBVHQB010000069.1:0-2203 GCF_055567635.1 Streptomyces sp. NPDC026500
TGTCGGCGACGCCGTAGGCGGCCTGGATCGCCGTGTCCGAGGTGGTCGAGGCCTTCTGCGCGGCGGTCAGCTGGGTCTTCAGCACAGCGAGCTGCTTCTTCGCCGCGGCCTGCGCCGCGGCGATGCCCGCCTTCGCCTTGTCGAACTGCGCCTTGTCCGGGTAGTCCAGCTGTCCGGTGCCGTTGTGGCCGGACGGCTTGATGTCGAACTGCTGCGCGGCGGTGCCGTTGCAGGTGTAGAGCTTGGCGTCGTTGCCGTTGTCGAAGGTGTGCAGGTCCAGGCATTTGCCCGTACCGACACTCTTCAGGCTGGTGGCTCCGCGCAGTTCGGACGCCCAGGTCTGCGACGTGGACTCCTTGCACGACGAGATCTGGATCACCGTGCCGTTGGCCGTGTTGTTCCCGGCCACGTCCAGGCACTTGAGCGAGTTGACGTTCTGCAGGTGCAGCTTGTCCTCGCTGCCCAAGAGCACCCACTTCTGCGCTGCGGAGCCGTTGCAGGTGTAGACCTGGACCGGCGTGCCGTTGTCCTTCTTGCCGCCCTGGACGTCGAGGCACTTGTCCTTCGCGGCGTGCACCTCGATGACGGTGGGGCTGTCGCCCACCCAGCCCAGACCGCCCGGCATCCAGTAGTCCTGCCACCGGGTGAGATGGTCGGCGTCCCAGGACTGGCCCAGCATGTCGCTCAAAGCCTTCGCACCCTTGGAAAGGGCGTTGACCGCGTCCTTGTTCGCGCCCAGGATCTGGTTGCGCTGAGCGGCCTGCGAAGTGACCTCCTGCTGCCACTCGCCGGCCGCCGCGGAGGTGATGTCGCCCAGCACGCCGTCCGGGTCGATCGGATCCCGCCAACCGCACGCGGCGAAGCGGGACTTCACGTCCTCGACGGCGATGCGGTACTCCGGCGTACCCGGCTGCGGCGCGCTGCGCGGGAAGCCACCGGAGGACAGGAAGAGACGGGCGTCGTCCGCGCCGGCGTTCGTCGCGGGGCCCCCGTGCATCCACTGAAAGGCGCTGCGCTCGGCGAGCGCGCGATTCCACTCCGCCTGCGTCGTCCCGGTGGGATCAGGGTCCTTCCCGTAGAGGGGGTTGCCCACCTGGTCGACGGCCTTGAGGGTCTTGTCGTCGGCCTTCGGGGTGGCGTCGTCGTAGAAGTCGGAGTCCGTCTTCCAGAACCGGTCGGCGACCCAGGCGGACAGACCGGTCTGGGAGTAGAAGCTCTTGTCGCCGTCGGGCGGCCAGTGGAAGTCGGTGTCGGTGAACCCGCCGGGAGTCGCAAGCCCGTCCAGAGGCTTCTTCCACCCGTTGCGCTGAGCGGAAAGGGCGTCCAACTCCTTGCCCGCCGCGTCGCGGTCGTTTTTGTACGCGACGGCGAGCGGTGTCTGTTCCCAGTTCTTGCGGTCGGCCAGGACGTGGAGCTTGTCCGGCGTCCGGTTGAGGCCGTCCTGCGCGGTCACGGCCATCGACGGGCCGCCCAGGCGCAGTACGTCGGCCATCAGGCACTGGTCCTGGCGCAGTTGCTCCGCGGCGGTGTCGTCGTACCAGGGGTAGGAGTCGGCTACCGGCTCGGTGTTCGGCTTGATCGAGCCGGGCTGTACCGCGAGAGCGGCCAGAACGGCCAGCGCAGCTGTAGAGGTGACGGCGGAGGTGAGCTTTCGCGATCTTCGTGCTCCGGGCAGCCGAAACCATGGTCTGGGGTGCAAGAAGGCATCCCTTTCTGCGTTCACTGGGGGTACGAGCCCGAGGAACGGCCGAACAGCGGAGAGCGGTGACCTGCTCCTGAGGGGTGCTCAGGAGATCGCTGGACCAACCGCATCGATACATGCGCCGAGCCGGTATGGCGGCATGGCGACGCAACCCCTCCCCGTGAGCGACAGTGTTCCCCCGGTCGCTGAATGACGTGCGCGAACGCGGAACTGGTCAGGTTCCGCGTCATACGCGGCGCCACCTTATGCAGACATACCCGGATCCGCACAGAAATTCGATACGCCCGTGAGAGCGCTGGCGTGAAACCTCCTGCCGCCCAACGGTCCGTGGCCGTCGGTCCCGGTGGCCCGGCGGCGCATGGATTTTCTGTGCGCTGCCTGTGCCCAGAAGGTGGAGTGCGGTCTGTATCCGTCCGGCAAAATATGGCCGGTTTTCGACTCCACCCAAGCGGCCTGCATGGGGCATAACCGAGTCCCGTCGGCTGCGACTGCCAGGCGAGG
>NZ_JBVHQB010000070.1:0-1720 GCF_055567635.1 Streptomyces sp. NPDC026500
CTCAGTCGTCTTCGTTGTCGCCGAAGTCGGGGCGGACGTCCCGGGCGAACATGACCTCGTCGTTGGAGGTGCCGGCGGCGACCATCGGCCACACCATCGCGTCCTCGTGGACGATGAAGTCGACCACGACCGGACGGTCGTTGATCGAGTTCGCCTCCTCGATCACCTTGTCGAGGTCGTCCGGGGACTCGCAGCGGATGGCGTGGCAGCCCATCGCCTCCGACAGCTTGACGAAGTCGGGGACACGGGTGCCGGCGCTCGGCTGCTTGCCGTCCGCGTCCGGGCCGCTGTGCAGCACGGTGTTGGAGTAGCGCTGGTTGTAGAAGAGGGTCTGCCACTGGCGGACCATCCCGAGGGCGCCGTTGTTGATGATGGCGACCTTGATCGGGATGTTGTTCAGGGCACAGGTGGTGAGTTCCTGATTGGTCATCTGGAAGCAGCCGTCACCGTCGACCGCCCAGACCGTGCGGTCCGGCTGTCCCGCCTTGGCCCCCATCGCGGCCGGGACCGCGTAGCCCATCGTTCCGGCGCCGCCGGAGTTCAGCCAGGTCGAGGGCTGCTCGTACTGGATGTAGTGCGCGGCCCACATCTGGTGCTGGCCGACGCCCGCCGCGAAGATCGTGCCTTCCGGGGCGAGCTGTCCGATGCGCTCGATGACCTGCTGCGGGGAGAGCGAGCCGTTGTCGGGCTGCTCATAGCCGAGCGGGTAGGTCTCGCGCCAGCGGTTGAGGTCGTTCCACCAGGCGGTGTAGTCGCCGGTGATCCCCTCGCTGTGCTCCTTCTGCACCGCCTGGACCAGGTCGGCGATGACCTCGCGGGCATCTCCCACGATCGGCACGTCGGCGGCGCGGTTCTTGCCGATCTCGGCCGGGTCGATGTCGGCATGGACGATCTTGGCGAACGGGGCGAAGCTGTCCAGTTTGCCGGTGACGCGGTCGTCGAAGCGGGCTCCGAGGGCGACGATCAGGTCGGCCTTCTGCAGCGCGGTGACGGCGGTGACCGAACCGTGCATGCCCGGCATTCCCACGTGCAGCGGGTGGCTGTCGGGGAATGCGCCGAGCGCCATCAGGGTGGTGGTGACGGGCGCTCCGGTGAGTTCCGCGAGGACCTTCAGCTCGGCGGTGGCGTTCGCCTTCAGGACGCCGCCGCCGACGTACAGCACCGGCCGCTTGGCCTGGGTGAGCAGCCTGGCGGCCTCGCGGATCTGCTTGGCGTGCGGCTTGGTCACCGGCCGGTAGCCGGGCAGGTCCTGGGTCGGCGGCCACTGGAAGGTGGTCCGCGCCTGGAGGGCGTCCTTGGCGATGTCGACCAGGACCGGGCCCGGCCGGCCGGTGGAGGCGATGTGGAAGGCCTCCGCGATCGTCCGCGGGATGTCCTCGGCCTTGGTGACCAGGAAGTTGTGCTTGGTGATCGGCATGGTGATACCGACGATGTCCGCCTCCTGGAAGGCGTCCGTGCCGATCGCCTTGGACGCGACCTGCCCGGTGATCGCCACGAGCGGCACCGAGTCCATGTGCGCGTCGGCGATCGGCGTGACCAGGTTGGTCGCGCCGGGGCCGCTGGTCGCCATGCAGACACCGACCCTGCCGGTGGCCTGCGCGTATCCGGTGGCCGCGTGACCGGCGCCCTGCTCGTGGCGCACGAGCACATGACGCACCCGGCGGGAGTCCATCAACGGGTCGTAGGCCGGGAGGATCGCACCACCGGGAATACCGAATAC
>NZ_JBVHQB010000071.1:0-1355 GCF_055567635.1 Streptomyces sp. NPDC026500
CGCAGGTCTTGTGCTCGTCGATCTTGGTCGGCAGGGTGTCCGGGTGCGTGCCGATCTTGTTCCTGACGACCTGTGGGAGCGGGTGGCCCCGCTGCTGCCGCCCGCTCCCGAACGGCGCCGCCGTCATCCCGGACGGTTGCGCGTTCCCGACCGAGTGGCCCTCGCCGGCGTCCTGTTCGTGCTGCGGACCGGTGTCGCATGGCGCGACGTCCCGGCGGAGACCGTGGGCTGCTCCGGAGTGACGGCCTGGCGCCGGCTGCGGGACTGGACCGAGGCCGGAGTCTGGCCACGCCTGCACGCCGCCCTGCTGGCCGAGCTTCGCCGCGCCGACCTGCTGGACCTGGACGACTGTGCCGTGGACGGCTCGCATGTCCGGGCCCTCAAAGGGGGGATCATGTTGGCCCCTCGCCCGTCGACCGTGCTCGCCCCGGCTCCAAGCACCATCTGATCGTCGACCGGCACGGAACCCCGCTCGCCGTCACACTCACCGGCGGTAACCGGCACGATGTCACCCAGCTCCTGCCCCTGCTGGACACCGTTCCGCCGATCCGGGGGCTGCGAGGACGCCCCCGCCACAAGCCCCGGCGGCTATACGCGGACCGGGGCTACGACTTCGACAAGTACCGCCGCCTGCTGTGGAAGCGCGGCATCAAACCCCTGATCGCCCGACGCGGGGTCGCCCACGGCTCCGGACTGGGCAAGGTGCGCTGGGTGGTCGAGCGCGCCTTCGCCTGGCTCCACCAGTTCAAACGGCTCCGCACCCGCTACGAACGACGAGCCGATCTCCACCAGGGTCTGCTTGAACTGGCCTGCAGCCTCATATGCCTGCGCCGCCTGCGAACCTCAGCCTGAGCGATCAGCTGGCTACGCTGAACCACCCCGGCTGCACCTCGGTCAGAAGCGGCTGCAGCGACCGCACGGCGGACTGCAGGTCCTCATCCATGACGTCAAGAGGCTCCGGCAGGCTCAGCCCGTAGCAACGCAGCCGCCAGAGATCGAAGACTTCCCTCCCGTCGGCTGCGAAGTCGACATCGACCTCAATACCGTTGTCGCTCACGAAGCGGCATCCTGCCCCATGAACGGTGTAGGAGTAGGTGCCGACGTGCCCACTCCGGCTGATGATCCGGCGCGAACGGACCAGGCCGAGGACATCTGCGAGTCGCTCAAGCGAGGGCATCGCTGCCCTCATGGTCTCGTCAACCGCGTTCAGAGCCTGGACGTAACCAAGCACGAGCTCCTGTGCAGCCCCAACCCGTTCCATACAGAGTCATCCCCCCCCAGAGCCCGTGACTGAAGGGATTGTTCCATGGGCCGCCAGCGTCTCCGCAGGACGGCATTCTGAAACGATCAGTTAG
>NZ_JBVHQB010000072.1:0-1347 GCF_055567635.1 Streptomyces sp. NPDC026500
GGGCCTTCCCCCGTGAAGGTGGGCACGCGGTTATTGATCACGCGGCGAGCGTGAGTTTAGCGGTGTGGTGTCGGCGTTCGTATTCGTTGGGGCTGAGGTGGCCGTTGGCGGAGTGCCGGCGGCGGGTGTTGTAGCGGGTCAGCCAGGCGAAGACGGTCCTGCGGCAGGTGGCGGCGTCACCGTAGTCGTGGGCGCCCTGGAGGGTCTCGCGTTTCAGGGAGGCGTGGAAGCTTTCGCAGGCAGCGTTGTCGGCGCTGGTGCCGATCGCGCCCATCGACCGGGCGACCCCGAGCTGGTCGCAGAGGCCGGCGAAGGCCCGGGATCCGTACTGGGCCCCGTGGTCGGAATGGAACACCGCCCCGCTGAGGCTGCCCCGGGTGCGGACGGCCATCCGCAGCGCGTCGGCGACCAGACTGGTGCGCATGTGGTCGGCGATGGACCAGCCGACGACTTTGCGGCTGAAGCAGTCCAGCACGGTCGCGAGGTAGAGGAACTCCCCGTTGTCCAGGGGAAGATAGGTGATGTCGCCCATGTATTTCAGGCCGGGTTCGGTGGCGGTGAAGTCCCGCTGGAACAGGTCCGCAACCGGTGAGGTGGCCGGGTCCGGGATCGTGGTGCGGACGCGTCTGCGCAGGCGGATGCCGGTGATGGAGAACGTCCGCATGATGCGGGCGACCCGTTTTTCGTTGACCCGCCGCCCTTTCCCGCGGAGTTCGGCGGTCACGCGCGGGGAGCCGTAGGCGCCGCCGGACTCGCTGTGGACCTCGCGGATCTCCTCGGCCAGGACCCGGTCCTTGTGCTGCCGGGCGGCTCGGGCCTCGGCGCCCGCGAGCCACTTGTAGTAGCTGGACCGGTTCACGTCCAGGACCTGGCAGAGCCGCTTCACCTCGTAGGTGTCCCGGTGGTCGTCAACGAACTGGAAGCGGCTCCTCACCAGTTCGTCTCTCCGGCGAAATACTTGGCCGCCTTGCGGAGGATGTCCCGCTCGGTGGCGAGCTTGCGCTCACTTGCCTCGAGCTCGGCGACCCGGGCCTCCAGCTGCCGCACCCGCTCGTCCGGATCAGCGGACGGCACCGCCTCCCGAGGCGGGCCGCCCGGCTTCGCAGCCGCAGCGGTGACGCCGCGGCGTTCACGGTCCCGCAGCACCCACTCACGCAGGGTGGCCCGGTTGACGCCCAGGTCGGCGGCGATGCTCTTGTAGGTCGCCCCGGGTGTGGACTCGTACAGGGCCACGGCATCGGCCTTGAACTCGTCCGAGTAGTCCTTCATCGCCATCGGCGGTCTTCTCGCTTCCTCCGGATCAAGCAGATCCAGTATCAGCGTGTCCACCACTCAGGGGGAGGCCCC
>NZ_JBVHQB010000073.1:0-1323 GCF_055567635.1 Streptomyces sp. NPDC026500
TGAGGTTCCCCCGAGATGCGGGGAAAGGTGACAGCAGGTCAGATGGGTCTCATGAGAGGAGCCCAGAAGATGCCTGCCCCGAGGAAGTACCCGCTGGAGTTGCGTGAGCGTGCGGTGCGGATGTACCGGACCGCCGAGCCGAAGCCCGTGATCCGCCGCATGGCCGAGGAACTCGGCGTGCATCACGAAGCCCTGCGGAACTGGATCCGGCAGGCCGAGGCCGACGTCGGCGAGCGCGATGACCTGCTCACCACCGAAGAGAAGAACGAGCTCGCCCAACTGCGGCGCGAGGTGCGGGACCTGCGCCGGGCGAACGAGGTCCTGCGGACGGCCTCGGCTTTTTTCGCCGCGCAGCTCGACCCGACCCGGCCCAGGTGAGAGCGCTTCTCGACGAGCACCCGCACCTGGGGGTCGAGCCCGTACTGCGGGAACTGCACATCCCCTCAACCACCTACTACCGCTGGCGCCAGGCCGAGAAGGACCCCTGTGAACGGATCCGCCAGGACACCGAGCTGACCGGGCAGATCCGGAAGATCCACCAGGACTCCGGCGGGATCTACGGATCGCCCAGGATCCATGCCGTCCTGAAGCGCGAGGGCGTCCACGTCGGCCGCAAGCGGGTCGAACGGCTCATGCGCCAGGCCGGCCTGGCCGGGATCAGCCCCCGCAGGAGCAAGAGCTTCACCCGCCGCGACCCGGACACCGACCTCGCCCCTGACCTGGTGCAACGCGACTTCACGGCACCCGCGCCGAACCGACTGTGGGTCACCGACCTGACCATGATCCCCACCCTGGAGGGGCCACTGTGGCTGTCGGCGATCCGCGACGCCTTCTCCCGCAGAGTCGTGGCATGGGAGACCTCCGCCCGCGCGGACGCCGACCTGGTCCTCACCTCCCTCGAGTACGCGCTGGCCAGCCGCGAGGTCACCCCCGGCGAACTCGTCCACCATGCCGACCACGGCACGCAATACACGTCTATCAAGCTCACAACCCGCCTGGTCAGAGCAGGTGTTCAAGCGTCCATGGGCTCGGTCGGCGACTCCTTCGACAATGCCCTGGCGGAGAACCTGTGGATGCTGATCAAGACCGAGTGCATCCGCGGACGGACCTTCGACACCAGAGCCGAGGCGAATCTCGCCCTCTTCGAGTACATCGACGGCTTCTATAACCCCCGCCGCATCCAAAAGCGCCTCGGCTACCTCAGTCCCATCGAGTTCGAAGAGAAGCACTACGCCGACCAGGCAGCGGCCGAACCAGTGAACCTGAAAACATGTCAACCCGCCCTGACCTGCTAGTCAGCCACTCCCGCGCAGCGGGGGAACC
>NZ_JBVHQB010000074.1:0-1073 GCF_055567635.1 Streptomyces sp. NPDC026500
ACGGGGAAGGTGGTGATGCCGTCACCACCGGTGGCGACGAGCCGCCACAGGTCCTCGGGCGAGCGGACACCGCCAGGGAAGCGGCAGCCCATGCCCACGATCACGATCGGATCGTCGTCGGACCCGGCCGGCGCGGTGCGCACAACCGGACGACCCGCATCGGAGGTTTCGACGCCGCCGATCTCGGCGAGCAGGTGCTGGGCGAGGGCGCTCGGGGTCGGATAGTCGAAGACCAGGGTCGGCGACAACCGCAGCCCGGTCTCCTGCTTCAGGACGTTGCGGAGCTCCACCGCCGTCAGCGAGTCGAAGCCCAACTCCTTGAAAGCACGGTCGGCCTCGACCGCCCCGGCATCCGCATGACCGAGCACCGAAGCGACACGACCACGCACCAACTCCAGCACGGACGCGGCGCGTTCACCCGCCGACATGCCGGCCAGCCCGGCCACCAGCGGAGAGTGGCCCTCCACCGCCGATCGCTGCTCGGCACGACGGCGGGAGGGGACCCGCACCAGATTGCGCAACAGCGCCGCCGTGGCACCGGGGGCCGCCGCCTGCGCGCGCAGCACCCCAAGATCCAGCCGCATCGGCAGCAGCACCGGCGCGTCCACCGCCATCGCCGTGTCGAACAGCGCCAGCCCCTCCGACCCGGACAGCGCACCCATCCCGTCGCGGGCCATGCGCCGCAGGTCGACCTCGTCGAGCCGCTCCGCCATCCCGCCCTCCTGCGGAGCCCACAGGCCCCACGCGAGCGCGACCGCCGGCAGCCCCTCGGCACGACGCCGCTCGGCAAGCACCTCCAAAAACGCATTCGCCGCCGCATAACTGCCCTGACCGGCCGCACCGAAAGCCGCAGCCGCACCCGAGAAGAGCACGAACGCGGACAGGTCCAGATCCCGCGTCAACTCGTGCAAATGCCAGGCTGCGTCGACCTTCGGCCGCAACACCGCCGCGACCCGCTCCGGCGTGAGCGAGGCCAGCACACCGTCGTCAAGGACACCGGCCGTATGCACCACCGCCGTCAGCGGCCACTCCACGGGCACGGCGGCCAGGACGGCGGCCAGCGCATCACGGTC